>CAYWST010000027.1:0-26766 GCA_964461075.1 uncultured Solibacteraceae bacterium
CTCTCCGGTAGTTGATGTGCTCGGCGAACTCGCTCGTTCCCAGATTGGTCTTGTCAAAAATCTCGAAGCCGAGCCTGCCGGTTTTGGGCAACCCCGCAGTGGCCATTTCCAGCCGCAATTCGGCCACCGCCGCCGAGGGAACCAGGATCGTGCCGCCTTCCGCGACCTTGTACCGGATGTTCGAGGAACGGAGCTTTTCCACCACCGCCCCGGCGTCTTCAGCGGCCAGGTTCGTGTAGAGCGGCGTAAGGTCGCGCTCCTTGTTCCATTGAATGCCGTAGTAGATTGCGGCGGCCACCGCCACCGCGGCCCCGGCGACAGTGAGCTTCTGCTTCAGACTGAGCGACTCCAGGAGCCGCTTAAGCTGATCCATGACCTTAGAGAGGCATCCTCATGACTTCCTGATAGGCGCCGACGATTTTGTTTCTCACCTCCACCAGAAGATCGAAGGCCATTGAGGCCTGCTGTTGTTCAAGCGCCACCCGGTGAACTTCCACCGGTTCCCCCTGGAGAAATCGAAGCGCCGTCTGCTGCGCGCTCTTCTGCATCCCGTTCACCTTTTCGACCGACTCGGCCATCACCGAGTGAAACGACACGCCACCTCCGCCGGACTTCAGCGGAGACGGGACGCCCCTCACCTCAACGGGCAGCGGCGGGCGGACTCCCAGGATCGGATTCATCGGTTTCTCTCCCTGCTTCCGGCTACCGCATGAGGTCGATTGACTTCTGGACCATGTCCTTTGCAGCGTTGAATGACGCAACATTGGCCTGGTAGCCGCGCGAAGCCCCCATTAAGTCGACCATCTCTTCGGCCGGATTGATGTGCGGATAGCCGACGTATCCCTTTGCATCGGCATGCGGATGCCCTGGCTGAAAACGAAGCACCGGAGGCCGCTCGTCCTCCACGACCTCGTTGACGCCAACCCCCATCGCCTCGGGGGCGAGTTGCTGCTGAAACACCGAAGAGAAGGGCGAACTCTGCGCCTGCGTTTCGAAAACGACGTCTTTTCGGCGGTATGGCCCTCCATCCGGCGTCCGCGTGGTTTCCGAGTTGGCGAGGTTTTCGGCGATGATCTGAGCTCGCGAACTTTGCGCCGACATCCCCGACGCGCTCACCGAAAGCGATTGAAACAGACTCATCAGCTCCTCCCGTCCCCGATCGCGCGCCGGACCATCCGCATCTCCCCTTTGAGCAGCTCCGAGGCGGCGTTGAAGCGGAGAGCGTTCTCTGCCAGCAACCGGGTCTCCCGGGTCAGATTGACGTCATTGCCGTCGTTCTTGACCACCAGACCGCCCGGTTCGATCACGTTGGGTGAATCGGCAGAGGATGCCGACATGAACTCAAAGTGGAAATCGATGTCCTTGGTGCGGTAACCGGGGGTGTCGATGTTGGCGAGGTTGGCGCCAACCAGTTTCTGTCTGACGGAGAGCAGATCCAGGTATCGCGAGAGGTGATCGCCGAGAGGTCCGAACATCACGCTGCGGATCAAGCAAACGGGGCTCCAAATGCGGGAACGGGTGATCTGATTGAAAACAAAAGGCCTAACGGCGCGATAGAGAAGTCAGTCCACGTACAGGGACGGGTACGCCTGTTTCATTTCGGAGGCCGTCTCAACCGCTGTTCCGATTTGGATCAGCGGGCCCTGCCCAATTCCCGGACACCACTTGGCGGTTGTCTTCCACTGTTTGCGGTCCTCGACCAGTTCAGGCCAGAAGGGAAACAGCCTGCATTGGGTCGGCTTGACCGGATGAATGGAGCAGCCTCCGCCTTCGAGAAACGGGCACTGCCGGCCGGGCGGCTTGCGGAGCCGGATGAGGTGCTTCGTCCGGTACACATATCGCTGTTCGAACTCCTCCGGGCTGAGCTTGAGGAAATGTGCGGCTCGCTTCAGGTCGTCTTCGCTCAGATAGACGAAGCCCGCAACCTCGCAGCACCGGGTGCAGCCCTGAACACAGCGGAAGCGCATTCCGTCCACTCCTGTCAATGTCTCACAAAGGCGCGGTCCGGTTGTCATGCCGTCCAGGGGCGGTTTATTCTCGGTTGAGGGGCGATTTGCAGACCCTCGACGAGGTAGGATCATGGCTGTTCGCGAAGAAGGCGAATTCGAACTCATTCTGGGCAACCGGCAGTTGCTCAGCGTGCTGTTCATTGTTGTCGTATTGCTTGGAGTGTTCTTTGCGATGGGGTTTCTGGCGGGCCGCAGCACCTCTGCATCCACGGCGAGCGCGAAAGGCTCCGGAGATCCCGCCGACAGGCCGCGGATTGTAGAGCCCGCTCAGCCGGCGCCAAAGCCGGCCGCCGAAGCTCAGCCGCCCTCGGATACCCCCGCACCCGCCGTGACTGAGCCCTCCAGGCCAGCCTCCGAACCTGCTCCGGCGGATATTCCTCCGCCACCGCCGGTGCGCAAGCCGGCGGCCAGCGGCGGATACATCGACTCGCCTCCCGCAGGCACCTATCTGCAGGCGGCGGCCACGCGGCGCGAAGACGCAGAGGCCATGCTCGGCCTGCTAAAGCAGGACGGGCTGACGGGCTACGTCGCGCCGAGTCCGAAGGCCGAGATGTTCCGTGTCCTCATCGGGCCCCTTGCGGGTAATGAGGAGGTCGCAGCCGCCCGTGAGAAACTCGGCGCAAGGGGCATCAAGCAGCCTTACGTGATCAAGTACTGACCGCGCCGGCGATTCATGCAGGAACTTGTTCAACTCGACACGCGATCACAGCCCAGGAAGCGCCTGCCCGGCTTTCTGCGAAAGCCGGATACTCATTTCAGCTCGGTTCAGGTCCTGAAGAACCAACTCCGCGAGCACAACCTGCACACGGTATGCGAATCCGCGCGCTGCCCGAATATCCACGAGTGCTTCCATCGCGGCGCGGCCACATTCATGATCCTGGGCGGCATCTGCACCCGCGGATGCGCGTTCTGCTCGGTCCCCAAGGGCGACCCGGCCAAAACCTCGATGCCGATCGACCCGGAAGAGCCGGCCCATGTCGCGGCAATGGCCTGCAGGATGGCGCTGCGCTATGTGGTGATCACGAGCGTCAACAGGGACGACCTGCCCGACGGCGGCTCCCTCCATTTTGCCGAAACGGTCCGCGCGGTCCGCGGGGCGCTGCCGGAAGCACAGGTGGAAGTGCTCACGCCGGATTTCTGCGGAGACATGCGGGCGGTGGCGCGGGTTCTCGATGCGGCGCCGCATGTGTTCAACCACAACATGGAGACCGTCGAGCGGCTTTACCGGCGTGTTCGCCCGCAGGCTCGATACCGGCAGTCTCTCGATGTTCTCGCGTTCGCCCGCCGCAACGCTCCCGGCGCGCTCACCAAGAGCGGGCTGATGGTGGGCATGGGCGAAACCGAAGCGGAAGTCTGCCGGCTGCTCGACGATCTTCGAGCCGCCGGGGTCGAGATCGTCACCATCGGCCAGTACTTACAGCCGACCCGCCGCAACAGAGAGGTGACCGAGTACGTCCCGCCTGATCGCTACGAACGGTGGATCGAATACGGCGAGGCGATCGGCTTCAGGAAGGTATTCGCCGGACCGTTCGTCCGATCCAGCTACATGGCGGATCTTGTGAACCATCAGGCCCGCACCCCGTGAGTTTGCCGATTCCTTCCCGCGCAGCCGGGCTGCTGCTGGCCGTTCTCTCAGCGGCGCTGATGACGGCGTTGTTCCCTCCCGTCAACTGGACGTTTCTCGGCCCGGTGGCGCTGGCTCCGTTGTTGTTGGCGCTGGCTCGCGAGCCGTCGGGGCGATGGCGTGCGGCGACCGGATGGCTGGCCGGCTTTATCTATTGGCTCGCGGTCTGCCATTGGATCGGGGCGGTGCTGGCGGCATACGGGGGACTCAACGGCCCGCTGAGCCTGCTCGCTCTGGTGCTCTTCGCGGGCGTGAAGGCGCTCCATTGGGCGGTGTTCGCCTGGGGCGCCGGGAGAATGATCCATCGCTGGTGGGCGATCCCGGCGATCGCCGCCCTGTGGTCGGGGCTCGAGCGGACACAAGGTCCGTTGGGATTCGCCTGGCTCATGCTTGGCAACGCGGGGATCGCGATGGCGCTGCCGCTGCGGCTCGCGCCTCTCACCGGGGTTTATGGCATCAGCTTTCTGCTGAGCTCCGTATCAGCGGCGCTGGCGTTGGTCCTGCTGCGCCGTCCGAGGCGGGAGCTGATCTGGCTGATTCCGTTCGCAGCGCTGGCTCTGCTTTCGCCGGTCGACGCGGGCGGGACGCCCGTTCAACAAGCGGTGGCCGTCCAGACCCGCGTTCCAGCGGAGTTCGAGTGGTCGGCCGATGAGAAAGACCGCGCTGCGCGGCAGTTCGCGCTGCTGACCCTGCAGAACGCGCTCGATCCCCGGAAGACTCCGCCGGATCTTCTGTTGTGGCCCGAAGTCCCGGCGCCTTTCTACTACTACGAGGACGAATCATTCCGCGCTCAGATGACCGAGACCGCGCGGCTGGCCGGCGCGCCTCTGATGTTCGGCGCCGTCGCCTACACCGCTGAGAGGCGCCCGCTGAACTCGGCTGTCCTGCTCGGCCGCCGCGGAGAATTGCTGGGGCGCTACGACAAGAACTTCCTCGTTCCTTTCGGCGAGTTCATCCCGCCTGGATTCGGGTGGATCGAGCAGATCAGCGGCGAGGCCGGAGCATTCGAGCGCGGGCGGGAGACGAAGACGTTTGTGGTTCGCGACGCCAAGGGGGCGGACCACACGCTGGGCGCGTTCATCTGCTACGAATCGGCGTTCCCGCACCTTGTTCGGCGATTCGCGGCAAATGGGGCAGAGGTACTCGTGAACCTGACCAACGATGGATACTACGGCCGCTCGCCGGCGCGCGAGCAACACCTGCTGCTGGCGAGGATGCGCGCTGTAGAAAACCGCAGATGGCTGCTCCGCCCCGCCAATGACGGCGTCACCGCCTCAATCGACCCATCGGGCCAACTGCGCGATCGAATCCCCGAGTATACGCGGCAAGCCACTCGATTGCGATTCGCGTGGCTGCGCGAGAAGACTCTCTACACGCTGCACGGCGACTGGTTCGCCTGGGGCTGCCTTGCGCTGGGCCTTGCGCTCACGGCTCCGCCGGTTCGACGATCAGCCTGATCTGCTCACGACCGGTCAACGGAACGGTTAAGTCAACGGGAACGCTGCGCACGGCGAGAATCCCGCATTGCCTGCCAGCCGACCAACGATAGGCGCCCGGCTTCAATCGCCAGAGCCGCAGCCTGGCTTCTCCGCCAGCTTCGTCAAAGCCATAGAGCAGCGCTGAGAACCGGCTTGAGGAAGCTTCCATGACCGCTCTCGCGAACTTCGCGGGCGAGGGAGGCCAGGTCACCGCAAAGCCCGGCGCGCGGTCTCCTCTCGGCGCATCCCCACCGAAGAGGTAGGGCGTCACGGCGAAGGGCAGCGGGTAGTAGACGCGGTCGGTGTAGATCGCTTCGCGCGTATGCATGTCGAAGCCGGTCGAGAGTCTTGCAGCCGCGCCGTTCATCGCGCGGGCAAGCTGCTCGAGAAGCGTTCGCTCGTTTTGCACCGGGGGCATGCCTGGCATAGGCGCCCCAATGGCGCGAAAGGCCTGCCCGGCGGCTTCCCGCCAGGATGGTTTCCCTGTCAGGCCCTCCAGGGCGAGGAAGAGGTGCGCAATCGACTCCTGCGATCCGCGCGTCCACTGGAAGTAGTCCCACTCCACATCCGGCTTGTCCCAGGAAGGGCCGAGCAGGTACCTGCCGTCGGCGGAACGCATTGCCGCGGGAATCATCCCGGCCGGTTTCCCGTCCGCGGTCGAGCGCATTGCGGCCAGCCAGGAGAGACCCCAGTTCTCGATCAGACCGATCAGTTTCGGATCGCGGGAAAGCCAGGCATGCCAGATGGCCGGACCCGCGGCGCGCGCGTTCAGGTGAACATCCACGGCGCGCCCGGGAGCAGGGTCGTGCTCGCTGCAGTTGAACCAGCTCGACCTGAACCTCCAGAAGCCGTCGGGCTGTTTCGCGATCCAGTTGTCCGCGCAAGCGGCAGCGATGGCCAGTTTCTTGCGAACGTCAGGGTCGAAAGGCGCGATGGCGGCAAGGAGGGGAAGCGTATCCGAACTCGGCTCGGCCGAGTGTTCGACATCCTCGATGCGGGCGTTGTATCCGTCCCTGAGGATTCCGCTTTCCCAGACGCCGAGGGCGATTCTTCTCAAGCCCTCCTCGGCCACTTCGCTCCCGAGCCCCATGGCCAGCGGTCCCCACTGGCGGAGGATTTCGACGTCGTCGCCCCAGCCTCCGGCGATCTCGCCGTTGGAGCGCTGCCGCTCGCGGACCCAGTAGCGGGTGATGTCCTCCATGCGCGCCCGCATCCGCCACTGCGCGGCCGCCCAAGCGGGAGCGCCTTGCAGGTCCGTCCGGTCCGAGGGTTCCCACGGGACGCCGCGAACGCGGCGCATCGCTTCGGTGCAGGGCATTCCGCGCGAAGAGCCGGTGTTGAGGCCGGCGCAGGAAGCCGAGGCCATTTGCCTGACGATGGGATGATCGGGCATTTCCGCGAGCGCTGCATCCAGCAATTCGCCAAGGAGACGCACATCGCGGGGCTCGTGATTTTCCGCCGCCACCCAATACGTGCCGCGAGCTGCGCCAAGCAGGCCGGCGCGGCGGATCGCCGGCTGATTGCTCAACCGCGCCAACTCGCCCATCTCTCTCAGCAGTGGGGCGCGGTTTTGATTCAGGCCTTCAAGAAACGGGTCCGCCGCCATGCGTTCGAGCCGCCCGGCGAGCTTCGGGGCGATGTCGCGCTCGAACTCCTCGCGCGGCGTGAACCGCATGTCAACCACCCGGAACTCCGGATAGGTCGAACGGAGGGTCAACTCTTCGCCGCCCTGCGCCACGCCGGTCAGGTTCCAGACTCGCAGCCGCTTGGAGCCTGGATACATCCGCAAGGGATCGGCCCGCAGCTTGCCGTCGAGCACGCGCCCGTTCCTCTCAAGAACCAGCCCGGCATCGGCTCGGGCCACAAGCTGAACCTTGATCTCGACGATGAACTCGCCCGTCCCTTCGACTTTGAAGCGGGGCGACCCCGTGAATGACTGGGCCAGGAGGAGAGACCAGCAAAGCAGCGGTGTCATGAACGGAGGCTCCCAACTCAACCGTGACGAATGACGAGCACGTCGCCGTCCTTGACGATATATTCCTTGCCCTCCAGCCGGAGCTGCCCCTTATCGCGCAGACCCGAGTAGCCGCCGGCGTCGACAAGCTGCTGCCAGTTGACCACTTCGGCGCGGATGAACTTCTTCTCGAAGTCGGAGTGAATGGCGCCTGCGGCCTTCACCGCCGATGAGCCGATGGGAATCGTCCAGGCGCGCACCTCGGTTTCGCCGGCGGTGAGGAAACTCATCAAACCGAGCAATCTGTAAGAGGCGTTGACGAGCCGGTCGAGCCCGCTGCCCGGCAGGCCGTAGCTCGCCAGGTACTCGGCCGCTTCCTCAGCGGAGAGTTCAGCGAGTTCGGCCTCGATCCGGCCGCACACGGCGGTCACCTCGGTCCCGGCGCGTCCAGTGAGTTTCTCGCGGAAGCCCTGTTCAACCTCAGCCAGCTTCGCGGCGTCCTCCTCGCCGAGGTTCATCACGTACAACATGGGCTTCTGCGAGAGAAACTGAAACCCCCGCAAGAGCTTCTCGTCCGCCGGTTCGAGCTGCCAGCTCCGCAGCGGTTCATTGTTCTCCAGCCTGGCTTTCGCCTCGACGAGGAGTTCAGCCTCGCGATCGAGTTCGGCGCTGCGAATCTTCTTTCGCTCCTTATCCAGACGCTCAATTCGCTTTTCGACGACGGCAAGATCGCTGAGAACCAGTTCCACATCGACATCGCCGATGTCGCGCAGAGGATCGACATCGCCCTTCTCATGGGGCACGGTGTCGCTCTGGAAAACGCGGACGACATGCATAATGGCGTCGGCCACACGAAGGCTGGCCAGGTACTGGGGGTTGGCCAGGGCTTCCTTGGAGATGGACGGGAAATCGAGGAACTCAATGGTGGCGTGCGTCACCTTGGGCGGCTGAAAGATCGTGGCGAGAGCGTCCAACCGGAGGTCCGGCACTTTGGTGACGCCCACGCGGGCTTCCATGGAGCCGACTCGGGTGGACTCGTGCACACCGGTCAGGATCGTAAAGAGACTCGTCTTGCCCGTCATAGGCAGACCGACAATGGCTGTTTTCATAGTGTGTTGACTGCGGAGAGACTAGATGGGAACGGGGATCCGGTCGAGAATCTCGGCGAGAATACGTTCTGAGGCTTCAGTGGACCGCGCCGAGAGCGCGGCGCGGGAGTTGACCACCACACGGTGCGCGCAAACCGGGACGGCCAGCCGCTTAATGTCGTCGGGCAGGACGAAGTCCCGGCCTTCAACGAGGGCCAGCGCCTGCGAAGCGCGATAGAGAGCCTGAGCGCCACGAGGGCTGACGCCGAGCGCCAGGGATTCGTGGTTTCGCGTCAGGTCGACAATCGCGAGCAGGTAATCGACCAGAACAGGATCGAATCGGATGTTCTCCACCGACTGCTGGCACTCGATGAGTTCCAGCGGCGAGAGGACCGGCTCAACGGCGGGCGCGGCCGCTCCATAGTGGTTGGTCAGAATCATGCGCTCGCTCTCAGCGTCCGGGTAGCCGATGCGCAGCCGCATGAGAAAGCGGTCGAGCTGCGATTCGGGCAGCGGGTAGGTACCGTGATGTTCGACGGGATTCTGGGTCGCGATCACCAGGAACGGGTCGGCCACCGGCATCGTCTTGCCGTCGATGGTGATCTGACGCTCGTTCATCGCCTCCAGCAGGGCGGACTGCGTCTTCGGCGTGGCGCGGTTGATCTCGTCGGCAAGCAGGAAGTTGGTGAAGATCGGGCCCGGCTTGAACTCGAACTCTCCGGAGCGCGCGCTGTAGACAGTGACGCCGAGGATGTCGCCGGGGAGCATATCGGAGGTGCACTGGAGGCGCTGGAAGCCGCAGTCCACCGTGCGGGCGAGAGTGTGGGCGAGCGTCGTCTTGCCAACGCCGGGCACATCCTCGATCAGGAGATGACCGCGGGAGAGCAGACACACCACTGAGAGCCGAAGCACTTCGCTCTTGCCCCGGATCACAGTGGCGAGCGCGCGTTCGAGATCGGGGATCTTGCGCGCGGCCGGTGAGGCGGCGGCGATCGCCGGAGGCTCCTGCATGCACCTTCATCATATCGTGACGGAAGAACCGCCCCAGGGATGTCGTATGCTTAAAAGTGCTGACGCTGGCGGATTGGCGGTCCACGATCCTGTCGCGGCTGATAATGCCCGGACCCCGGCGTTTGAGTGGGGTCAAAGGAGATGGACCGCATGATAAGACGCTTCGCATTTGCGGCGGCGATGACAGCCGCCCTGCTCGTGACGCCTGCATTCGCAGACGACGATGATGACGGCAGGCCCAGAAACAGCAACTGCTCCGGTCTGCCTTCGGAGAACCAACTACGGCAATACCTGATGGACGCGGCGAAGGCTCCCGGCCGCGTCGGCGGACTCTTTGAGGGAGTGCGCATGTGGGGCGCGATCGTCAACCGCGACGGCGAACTGTGCGTTGTGGCCTCTTCGCAGAGCGACAGGACGCAGGTCTGGCCGGGGAGCCAGGCGATCGCCAAGAGCAAGGCCTACACAGCCAACGCCTTCAGTCTGGACAATCTGGCTCTGTCGACTGCCCGGCTCTACACGTTCACCCAACCTGGGCATTCGCTCTGGAGCTTGGGACAGTCGAACCTGTTCGACCCGAAGCTGCTCGCCACACCGTCTGACGGGAATCAGGGACGAAACCAGATCCCCGGCGGGCTGATCTTCTTCGGCGGGGGCGTGCCGCTCTACAGGAACGGGCGCGTCGCCGGCGGGCTTGGCGTCAGCGGCGACACGTCCTGCGCCGACCATGAGATCGCCAAAAGGGTGCGCATGCTGGCCTCGCTGGCCCCTCCGGCCGCCGCGGGTTCGGACGACATCATCTACAGCGCCGCGGACGGCCCTTCAGTCTTCTCGCACCCGCTCTGCATCAACACATGGCGCAACGGCGTCTTCATCGGGAACGAACCTCCCGCGGCGGGCTACTGACGCCGCGGCCCGCCAATTCTCAGCAGGGCCACGCCGTGGGGATTCACCGCCGTACGGTACTCCGCGGCGGCCTTGCCCAAATCCTTCTGCCGCCAAAGATCGCGCACGCTGCATGAGCCCGATACGCCGGCGTCCTGCCAGGAGACAGCCATCTGACGCGGCTCCCGCGTCAGGTTGAAGAGGCCGACGGCGACGGAGCCATCCTCCAGCGGCTTGGCGAGGACGAACTCCTCTTTGGTCTTTCTTACGATTCTCGCCTGTTTGCCCAGAAGATCCTGGTTCACGCCGATCACTTCGGCGTTGCAGAGGACGTTCAGTGTGAACTCGTCCAGACGCAGCACATCGCCGCTATAGAAGAGCGGCGACGCCATCAGGGCCCACATCGACATGTAACTGTACTGTTCGTGCGCGGTCAGCTTGACGCGCTCCGGCGGCTTCCCAGTCCGCCACTGCCGGGCGTCGCCGACGAATCCGATCAGGATGTAGTCCGGGTCGTTCCAACGCCCCGGCCCGGCGAACTCCCAATGCTCCGCATTCTTGAAACCGATGGAGTAGAAGCCCGGCAATTCGGAATCCTTCTCCAGGCCCAGATCGCCCGTGGTGCGCCAGCTCTGCCCGCCGACCTCGCCGCCCCACTTCCAGACATCCATCAACCCGTACTGGCAGAGGTTGAGCACGATGTCCCGTGGCATGGACTTGAGAATCGAACCCATCTTTCTGTAGGGCGCCTGGTGTTCTTCGAGAGTCTTTGCGCCAGGCGTGCGGCGGTAAGAGCAGAGGTCGTACTTCAGCAGATCGAATCCCCAGGCGGCGAAGGTCCGGGCATCCTGCTCTTCATGCTGCCAGGAGCCTGTGTACTGAGCGCAAGTCAGCGGACCGGGCGAAGTGTAGATACCAGCTTTCAGCCCCCTGGAATGGATGTAGTCCGTCATCGCCTTCATGTCGGGAAAGTCCGCGTTCGCGAGAATGGTCCCGTCGGGCGCGCGCGGCTCGCCGCGGTGACGCGGATGATCGGAATCCGCGCGGCGGGCCCAGCAATCGTCGATGGAGACGAACTCGTAGCCGAAATCGGCCAATCCGCTGGAGATCATCGCATCCGCGGCTTCTCTCATCAACTTGTCGCTGACGCGGGCGTAGTACGTGTACCAACTGTTCCAACCCATTTGCGGCGTGAGCGAGAGCGTTTCGCCCACGACGAGCTTGAGCTCACGCCTGTCGCGGCCGTGCCGGTTGCGGGCTTCGATGATCAGGCGGTGCTCGCCAGCCTCGGAAGGCGTCGTCCCGCGAATGATTCCGGTTCCCGCATCGGCGGAGAGCCCTTTCGGCAGACCTTTGACGGAGAACTGGACCGGCCGCTGGCCGGTGCATGGAATGCGGTAGAGGAACGGCCGCCCCGGCCGGGCCCCGTAGGCCTTCGGACCGTTGATGCGGGGCTCAGGCCCCGGCTTCGGCGTCAGGATGGGCCATTCATCGGCGGCGGCGCAGTGGGCGCAAAGAATCAGACAAAGGAGTCCTCTTGCCACGAGGATCATTCTATCCTCACCTCTTCCAGAAATGAGGAGTGAGCACGACAATGGCTGTATAGAATTCCAGCCGCCCGGCCAGCATGCAGAAGATGAGCACCCACTTCGCGGCCGCCGGCAGGTGCGCATAGTTGTCCGCCGGACCGACGGAGCCAAACCCGGGTCCGATGCTGAACATTGCCGCGGCGACGCCCGACAGGCAGGTGAGCAGGTCCAACCCGCACGCCGCGAGCAGCAGAACCGAGACCAGATAGACGAACAGGGAGAGATAGACGAGGTTCAACAGACCCTGCAGCGACGTCTCCGGTATCACCTGGCCTCCAAGCCGGATCGAGAAGACCCCGCGCCGCTCAGAGGTCTTGCGTAATTCGCGGTCGACCAACCGTTCCATGAGCAGGACGCGGGCCACCTTCCATCCGCCGGCGGTGGAGCCCGTGCATCCGCCGACGAACATCAGCGCGAAGAGGATGCCGTGAGTCAGCGGATGCCATTGCTCGTAATCGACTGATGCGAATCCCGTGGTTGTGCCGATGGAGGCGACCTGGAAGTAGGCCGCCCGGAGCGCATCGGCGAAACCGAGTTTTGTCGTGAGCAGGAGAGTGACGGTCACGACCGCGCCGCAGCAGCCGATGATCCAAAGGTAGCCGCGGATCTCCGGATCGCGAAAGAAGGGACGAACCTCGCCCAGCCGCCACAGCCGGTAGTGCATCGTGAAGTTCATTCCTGCGAGGATCATGAAGAAGGTGATGATGATCTCCGCAGCCGGATTATTGAAGCCGCCCAAGCTCGCGGTTCGCGTTGAGAAGCCGCCGGTGCCAAGGGTCGAAAAGGTATGGCAGGCGGCGTCGAACCAGCCGAAACCGGCCAGGCGCAGGAGAACGTACTGAGCGAGTGTCAGGGCAAGATAGATCTTCCAGAGCGCGAGGGCCGTTTCAGCCAGCCGGGGTTTGAGTTTTTCCGTCCGCGCGCCGGAGAACTCAGCGCGGTAAAGCGCCATGCCGCCCGCGCCGATCAGCGGCAGCACGGCGATTCCCAGGAGAACCACCCCCATGCCGCCAATCCAATGGGTGAAGTGCCGCCAGAACTGAACCGCCGGCGAAAGCACTTCGACCTCGGGCAAGATGGTCGCGCCGGTGGTCGTGAATCCCGAGACTGCCTCAAAGATGGCGTCCGTCATGCTTGGGAAGCGGGGCGAGAAGGCAAACGGCAGCGCGCCCAGGACCGAGAGCGACAGCCAGACAAGCGCCGTCAGCAGGATTCCTTCCTTTGTGGAAAGCTCGCTCTTTGGCTTGGGGAGCGTCCGCCAGATGGTCACTCCAAGAACCGCTGTGATCACGAACGCGCCAACCATGGCGGGCACGCCATTCCACCCGGCGCCCCATCCGAGCAAGATCGGCGCCAGCATGGTTGCAGCCAGGACCAGCAGAAACAACCCGAGCACATGGAACAATCCGGCGAAGCGGATCACTTGCGCCTCCCGCCGGCATCCTCTAAGAAGGCCTCTTCCAATTGAGCCACCGCATGCTCCAGCGTGAAGAAGAGGACCCGATCTCCGGCTTCGACGACATCGTCGCCGCGCGGCACGATGACTTCACCGCCAGGCCGGATAATGGCCCCGACCACGGCCTCCCGGGGAAGCCGGACATCCTTCAGCTTGCGGCCGATATAGCGGCCTCCGGCGCTCGCTTCAAGCTCAATGGCCTCGGCGGCCTCCTCGCCGAACGTGGTCACCGAATGCACGCGCCCCTTGCGCACGAACTGCAGAATCCGGTCCACCGTGGCCAGGCGCGGGTTCACCACCGTCTGAATGCCCAACCGCTGAGCGAGCGGCAGGTAGTTGGTGCGATTGAGCAGCGTGACGATCTTGCGCGCCCCGAGACGGCGGGCCAGCAGGCCGGTGATGAGGTTGTTTTCGTCGTCGCCGGTCAAGGCGAGATAGGCATCCACGCCTTCAATATTCTCTTCCAGGAGAGTCGCCGCGTCGCTGCCGTCGCCGTGAATCACCAAGGTCTTGCTGAGCAGGCTCGAAACGAGCTGGCAGCGCGCGGCGTCGCGTTCGAACAACTTCACGTTGACGCCGGCCTTCTCGAGTTCGGATGCGATGAGAATTCCCAGTTGCTTTCCGCCAAGGATAAAGACTCGCGACAGCGGCGTGCCTGGCTGCAGGCCCATGAAACGCATGGTCTCCCGGAGATCCTCGTCGCGTGAAACCACATATACGCGGTCGTCCGCCTGAAGCCGTTCCTCGCCGTGCGGCACGATCGCCGAATTCCCGCGAAGGATCATCGCCACCAGGGAGTTCTTCGGCGGACCGGCATCAGCAAGCTCGATGAGAGACTTGCCAACCACCCAGTTTTCAGCCTCCAGGCCGAGGCTGAAAAGCTTCACTCGCCCACTGGCGAAGGAGAACAACTCGGAAACGCCTGGGATCCTCAGCACCGGCATGATCCGGGCCAACGCCTCAGACTCAGGGTGAATGACCAGATCGATGTGCAGATTGGCGTCGGCGCAGACCCGCCGCCAATCCTCCACCTCGTGCGTGCGGATTCTCGCCACTTTGACCCGGATGTCGAACTCCGCCTGAGCGATCATGCAGGCGAGGATGTTCGACTCGTCCGAACTCGTCACCGCGATGAGCATCTCCGCCTCGTCGGCGCCAGCGGCTTTCAGGTGGCGGAAGCTGGACGCCGAACCACGGAGCACCTTTGCGTCGAGAACATGGTTCAGATGTTCGCAGCGCTCCTCATTCGCTTCAAGGAGCGTCACCTCATTCCCCTCATTGGACAGACGGCGGGCGATCATCTCGCCCACCTCACCCCCGCCCGCGATCAAAACTCGCATCCTTTGGATGCTACCAATCTCAGCGGCCAGTTGATGAATCTTGATTTACGGGTTCAGCATCAATAGCGGTAGAGGCGCAGATCCAATCAATCCTGACGCCCACGATCTTCCCCTATAAAGACAATCTGGAGAACAACGATGAGAAAGATCACAGGGATTCTGTGCCTGCTTGCAGGCTTGACTAGTGTGGCTTCGGCCAATTCCTTTAATTTGGGACGAGAGCTCAAGGACCTGGCTGGCGAGAAGCGCCGCATTGCCGACCTTGCGAACGAGCTCGGCGCGCTGGCCCGTACCTCTCACATCAACAGCTGGCAGACCCATGCCATGACCTTGGCTGATTTGAAAGATGTCATCAACGCCAGCGGCAGGCGCATTCAGCGCATCCAGGAGCAGGGCGGCAGCACCGTCGACATTTCCTCGGTTCGGAGCGAGCTTGCCAATGTCGCGAAGCAGGTGCAGGCGCTCAAGGAGAGCCTCAGCGAGAATCAGAATGCGATCCGGATGCCCTCCTACTACACCTCGGTGATGAGCCTGGTTCGCTCTGCCGAGACGACGCAGGTCGTCGCTGAAAAGCTCCTGGCTTCGGCGAAGAGCGCCCCTTCGAGCAGCCGCGCCTCCGACTAACAGCGCTTATCATCGAATACCGGCGCCGGCGAGAAAGCTCTCCAAATCGGCCTGACCGATGCAGGGCTCTCCCGGCGCCACCTTGTCCAGCTTCCCCTCCAGCATCCACGTCTCCAACTCCCCCGCCATTTCGTAGAGCTGCTCGAAGCTCTCCAGCACGAAGAGCAAAGGCTGATAGCGGTCGATGTCAAACGCCTGGTGGATCATCGATTCCAATTGCGCGGTCTGCCGCTGGACTCTCCCCGATTCAAGAGCGTGAACGATCTCACCGTGCGAACTCAGCAGTCCGCTGCCGCACGCTTTCAACCCGTCCGGAGTCCGCATCAGACCGAATTCAACCGTGAACCAGAAGAAGCGTGCGAGAGCCTTGATGATGGACTCCATGTTGTCGCGAGCCGGCATCGTTGCGGCCTTCCGCGCACAATGACCGAAACGGACCAGCGCCGCAGCGAACGCCGGGTCGGTGTGCATTGGAACGTGGCCGCAAATATCGTGGAAGATATCCGGCTCCGGGAGGTAGCCGAGCTTGTCCAACGAACGGATCGTGACGGTGGTCGGGAACTCTCTGCGGCTCAGACAATCGAAGAACACATAGGCCGGCACATAGCCGCTCACCGCGCGTGAAGTGAAACCCGTGCGCGGGGCCATGAAACGGTTCACATCTTCGAGCCGGGGAACGCGCCCTTTGTCGAGTTGAAGGATTTCGACGCCCTCAAGGAAAGGCCGCGGCGCATAGCGTTCCCACAGCGGCTCCATGCGTGAGTAGAGCTTTCTCCATGCTTCATGGCCGGATTCGGTGTAGCGTCCGTAATCCTGTTCGGTGAAGAGAGCCGCGGCCGTCGCCTGCATCCACGCACGCCTCCTGCTGATGGCCCCATCGTAACACCACTAAGATGTGGTGCTCAATTGGACGAGGACGAGCTACGATTGAAGACGACCTCGCGCGCGCCGTTGTTGACGATGGCGAAAGCCTGCCCATGACGCCTTAGTTCGACGGAAATCGCGCGGCCGGGTGTGGTGAGCTTGAGCATCGAATCGGTCCGTTCAAGTATCAATCGCCCGGGCTCGGCGGCGCCGGCTCTGAACGGCCTCATGACAGTGACGTTCCACACCGACCCAGCGGGGTGCCGCGTCGCGGCCTCGACGTGCCATTGAATTGGGATGCTGCCCTGGCGGCCGATCGAGCTGAGATACCGCTCATCCGGCGCGGGATCGTAGCCGCTCCATTGCCGGAGGGCCAAGGGTTCCGAGGCGATGTAGTCGACGATTACGCCGGCCTTTCCGCGTTCGAGTTTCAGGCGCTGCGCACCGGCGTCCACGTCGAACTCTCTGAGCCCGTGGAGCATGAACTGGAAGCGTGCGGGCTCAACGGCTTCGGCTTCGTCCACCATCACGACGAGATCGGGTTTGATGTGGAGCATGTGCCGGACGTAGCGTTTCAGCTTCCCGCGATAGGCGCCGGCCGCTTCGCCGGCAACATAGCTCGCCTCCGGAGTGAACTTTGCCGCGATGATCTCTCCCCCTGGGCCGGCCGAGTGGACCACCTGCCCCGCGCCATCCACCAGCATGGCGTTCTGCGAAACCGTCTCCCAGCACCATTTGGCATGAAACGGGCTGCCATAGAGATCCCGATAGACGTTATTCACGAGGAGGGCTTCGCCGTAGGCGTTCAGGGTGAATGAATTGTGCGGGTCGTGCCCGTGACTCCGGCGGCCCATGGGGCTCGACTTGAACCTCACCTGAACGTTCGACGCCGGATCGGTCAACGTAGAGTTCATGATGGCGACGCCGATCCCGCTGAACAGCTTGGAATCAGCAAGAGTCGTGGGCGGCTTCTCCGCGACCGGCGGCATCTCGCCCCATAGGAAGCCGAGAACGGGTTCTTCGGGCTCGTCGGCGATTTTCCACTGCTTCGCCCACCATGCCCAGTATGGGTTTTTCACGTCGCGGATGAAGTAGTGGATGAACGCCCAGCCTGGCGAGGGCGGGCGGTGGGACAGGTCGCCGAAGCCCATCTCCGGAGAACCCGGCGGCGCGGAATAGAGCGCATAATCGGCGAAGTGCTTGAAGAAAGGTTTCTTGTAGGGATCGAGGCCCAGCGAAGTGCGGGCCAGATGCATCCACCAGGTGGTTTTGACCATGTATCCGGCCCAATAAGAAAGCCCCTCGTGCCACCCGCCGTCGCCGTCGGCCCAGGCCGGATAGGCGGCCCAATACTTGGTGAGAGCGTAGTCGAGCCATTGATCGGCTTCCGGAGCTTCGCCCATCAAAGCAACGGCGGCCTCCGCGAGCTTGTGCCACGTGCGGTTGCCATGGCTGTTATAAGGCTCGGCGAGGTGGCCGGCGCCTTGACGGACTTCGCCGCTCATCCAGGCGTCAGTGCCGCGGCGCACGATCATCTTCCGGAATTGTTCGCGCTCGCCGTCGCTCAGCAGGCCGTAGCCCCAATCGTAGACTCTGGCCAGCCTGTGCACCAGCGGCTTGGCGGCTTCGCAGTTGATCCGGAAGTTGGTGGGGCCGTCCGGGTCCCAACGGGCCAACGCGAGCATATACTTTCGGGCTGGCTCTCGCCACCTCTTGTCTTCCGAAAGCAGCCAAACGAAGGCGAGCGTCTCGGCTTCGTGGGCCGCCTTGAGGGTCTGCACCCTATTGGACCACCAGTACTGATTCGTCTCGGGGTCCTTATTGTTGGCCTTCACCTTCGGTTCAGGAGTGGGTTCGCGCTGAGCGAGCCGGTCAGCCTCGGCGACAAGCCGTTCCCAGGCCAGCCTGCCGCTTCCCTGCGAGAACTGCCGCAGACGCGGGAGATCTTCCTGGCGCAGAAAGACTCTCGGATGGGAAGCCGCGATCCTGGGCTTTACCTCGTTGAGCGCGGGCTGCGGAAAAACGGTGGCGCGACTCGAAACGTCGAACTGCCTCACACTGCTCCATGCGGTCGGCTGGCCGGCCACGACAGCGCGATAGCGCCAGTACCAGGTTCCAGGCTTGAGCGGCGCGTTGTGCGTGTAGACGGTCCACTTGAGGCCGCTCTTAGAAGCGGGCCGGCTGATGGCGCGGTCCGGGGCCCACTGGACTTCATACGATTCTGCCCGGGCGACCGGCGTCCAACTGAAGGAAGGCGGATTGGTTTCGACCGCCGCGCCGTCGGCGGGGCGGTAGCCCCATTCCTCGGGCCGCGCCGGCCGGTCGATCTCCTGCGCCGGCAGCGCCGCCGCAATCAGAAGCAATGGGAGGAGACGGATCATGCCATTGACAGCATACTCTCGGAGGCGGCAAGGCCGGCGGCGCCGGCGATCCCCGAGGTGTCGTTCACGCCGCTGGGCACGATGGGGAGTACGCGGCGGACGAGCCCGCGGATGCGCCAGGCGACATCCCGTCTCAGCGGCTCCAGCAGCGCTTCTCCAGCGTCGGCGATGCTGCCGCTGACGATGACCAACTCCGGATCGAGAGCATGAATCAGGCCCGCTATGGCGCCGCCGAGGACGGGGATTTTGCGGTCGAGGATGTCGCGGGCGATGGGATCGCCCAGCGCGGCCTGCTCGAAGACGAAGCGGCAGCTCAACGAGTCAGGGTGAGCGCGCAGGATCTCGCACATCGGGGAGAGAACGCCGAGATGAGTTGCGCTCCAGGCGTCGGCCTCGATTGCCCGGGCGGAGAAGACGGTCTCCAGACAACCGCGGTTGCCGCAGATGCAGAAAGGCCCGTTTGGATCGACAGTGAGATGTCCAAGATGGCCGGCGATGTCGGCTGCGCCCCGCAGGATGCGCCCATCGCTGAGGATCGCGCCGCCGATTCCTGTCCCCAGGGTGAGCAGGAAAACGTTCGTGCGGCCCTTGGCCGCGCCCCAGGCGATCTCCCCCGCCAGAGCGGCTTTGGCGTCGTTATCGGCGACGATTGGCACTTCTGCGGGAACCACGCCGGCAAGCATGTCACGCAGCCGGACTCCCTCGAGAAAGCTCCAGACTCCGGGCATCGTCCTCACTTCGGTTGTGGCGCGATCGATGATCCCCTTGCAGCCGAACCCGGCGCCGCGAATCTGACTGCCTTCGAGAACCTGCCGCGCCAGCCCGGGCAGCGTCGCGGCGAGCGCCCCTTTCGACGCGGGCGACGTGGTGAGCGCCTGGCGGAGAATGCGGCCGCCGGCGTCGACAAGCCCGACCTTCAGCCTTGTGCCGCCGATGTCAATCCCAAGGAACATCCAGACGCTCCCCGTTCTGCATCACGCGGAAAGGTTGATCGAGCTTCCGGCAGTGCTCGACGAACTCGTCCGGCGTCACCGTGTTGAACTCGAACATGTCATAGTGCATGGGCACGGCCAGCCCGGCGCCGATCTCGCGGGCGAGCCAGGCCGCTTCCCTGCCCCAGAAATTGCCGGCCACACGCCGCTCCGGCGACGAGCCGTTCACCGGCAGCAGCGCGACGTCCACCTTGAAGCGCGCCACTCTCGATGCAAGCCCATCGTAGAGGACGCAGTCGCCGGGATGATAGATGCGCCTGCCGCCGGCTTCGATGACCAGGCCGACAAACTCCGGCGAGACGTGCTCATGCGCCGAGCGCACGCCGAACAGGGTGTAGGGCCCGATGCAGATCGAATCGCCATCGTCGATGGGCAGCAGCGCCGATTCGGCGCAACCCAGGCGCTCGGCCGCAAACGCCGTGTTCGCCGCCGGCACGATCATCTTCATGGCCGGATTCGCTCGCCAAACGGGCAGCAGGGTCTCCGGGTCCAGATGATCGGTGTGATTGTGGCTCGACGTGGCCGCGATGATGTTCGTGAGCTTGGACGGGTCCACGACGCGGCCGGTCATCCGCACGTGTGGCTTATCCGTGGAAGCGTACTTCGTTGTGAGCGAGTCCGAGAGATAAGGATCGACCAGCAAACCTCGCCCTTCGCACATCAGGAGCCAGCCGCTTTGTCCAAGCCACCACAGGGAGAGGCCTCGCTTGTGCTCGTCGACGTCGGCAAGGAAGGCGAAATCCGCGAGCAGGGGTTTCTTCATCGGAGGCCTAGTTCTTTGCGGACGATGTCCACTCCGGCGGTCATATTGGCGAGCTTTTGTTTCGCGGCCCATCGAGCGGTCTGGCTGAGGCCGCAGTCGGGCGCGAAACTGAGCTTTTCCGCCGGCGCGTATTGCAGACAGCGCCGCACGCGGTCGGCCACGTCCGCCGGCGTCTCGATGTAGTAACTCTTGACGTCGACGATTCCGACGCTCACATCCCTGCGTCCGGCGACGAGCGAGATGAGATCGAGTTCGGCGAACTCGCGGCTGGCCATCTCCATGTGGATCTCGTCGACATGGAAATCGAGGAACGCCGGAAACATCGGAGCGTACTGTCTTGGGCCAACGGCGCGGCCTTTGTAGTTGCCGAAACAGAGATGGGTGGAAAGCCGGCAGCGCCCCGCAGCGCAAGCCACGGTGCGATTGAAGAGATCGACGAACCTGGCCGTCTCCTCCTTGTAGGCGTAGCAGGACATCGAGGGTTCGTCGACGGTGATCTCGCCACAGCCGGCGGCGATCAGAGCGTCCAGTTCCCGGCTGACAATAGGCAGTAGCGCCTCCGCTACCGCCCATCGATCCTTATATGGGCCGCCGGGCTGAATGCGCCCGCTGAGCGTGTAGGGGCCGGGAACGCTGGCTTTGAGCGCGGGTCCCGCGGGCGCAAGCCGCTTGAGACGCAGGTACTCTTCCACAACACCGAGGCCGCGGGGGGCGGTCAACTCCGCCTTGACAGCGTGCTTGCCGCGCTGATCGTGCGCCGGAGGGCCGAAGCGGCGCGGCGGCGCGGGCTCGATTTCGATTCCCTGAATGTATCCGTAGAAGCTCAGGTTGAAGTCCAGCCGCGTCTGCTCTCCATCGGTGATGACATCGAGGCCAGCGGCCATCTGGTCATGGATCGCGGCGACAACCGCGTCGTCCTGCATCTCCGCGATGTCGGCGGGACCGAAACTTCCGAGATGCGACGAGGCGAATTCGAGCCAGGCGGGAAACGGATAGCTGCCGACCACTGTCGTGCGGAGCGCTCGCGGTTGCATCTGATTAGGAGACCTCCCATCCGCCGTCGACGCCGAGCACCTGCCCGGTGATATGGCGGGCTTGCGGACTGAGTAGAAAAACGGCGGCGCGCGCGATCTCTTCAGGCTCCAGGAGCGATCCTGCAAGCGGCTGCTTCACTTTCATCAAGTCGAGAATGCGGTCGTCGCTTTGCGCGCGCAGGCTCATCGGCGTGCGAACCAGGCCGGGCGCGATGGCATTGACGCGAACGCCGAACTGGGCGTAGTAAGACGCCATCGCCTTGGTCATCGAAATCGCAGCGCCCTTGGCCGCCGCGTAGGCATGCGTGGCGAAGTTGCGCGGCTCGGGACGGTAAGCCGTCACGGAGGCCATGTTCAGAATCGCGCCTTCGCCCCGGGGCACCATCCGGCGCAGGACGCTCCGCGACACCAGGAACATGGAGCGGAGGTTTGTCGCGATCGTGAAATCCCAGCCTTCTTCGCTGATCAGATGCAGCGGCCCGTCTCCATAGCGCCGGCCGCTGCCGCCGGCGACGTTGAACAGCGCGTCAATCGGACCGAGCTCTGAGGCGCAATGCGCCACCGCCTTCTCCGCCTCTTCCGCGCGGGAGAGGTCGCCGGCATGCCACGCGCCTCCGCATTCGGAGGCCAGCGATTCGCACTCGGCGGCGTCCAGTCCGCACACGAAGACCCGCGCGCCGTACACGGCGGCAAGGCGCGCCGTCGCGGCCCCGATCCCCGAGGCGCCCGTGATGAGCCAGACCTGTTTGTCGATCTCCATGCCAGATGCGCGTCAGTATTTGACGCGAACCCACTTTCTGTTTGCCATCGACTCGTAGCCCGCGTCGAGAATGCAGTTGACAATGTAGCCGTCTTCGTAGGTCTCGCGCGGCGTTCGCCCGTCGCGGACGCACTCGACGAAGTGGCGCATCCCGGCCTGATACCCGTAGGCGAACGCTTCCTCGGGCAGAGGACGCGTCCAGCCGAAGTCGATGTCCGCCTTTTCGATGACGTAGGCGGAAGGCCGGCAGGTGAAGCTCGTGACCGGCGTCGAGCGCGTGACGTCGGTGAAGATGGAGCCTTCGCTGCCGTGGATCTCATTGCGGAGATCGAGGCCGCCCTTGCATGTCCAGCTCAGTTCGCAGTGCGCGATGCCGCCGCCCTCGAACCGGAGCACGAGCAGCGCGTTGTCCTCGCCCCTGGTCTTCTTGCGATGGACCAGCGTGTCGCCCCAGGCCATCACCTCGACAACCTTCTGTTCTTTGCCGTGGAAGTAGCGCGCCGCCTCGATGGTGTGACAGGCGAGATCGTTCATCGCGCCGCCGCCGGTCTTTTCGACATCCCAGAAGTGGTCGCTATGCGGGCCTGAGTGGGACTCCCGCGAGCGCACCCAGAGCACTCGCCCGATGCCGCCGCTTTCGATGATCTCGCGCGCTTTCACGACGCAGGGACTGAAAACCTCCGTTTCGGCGTAGCCGTGCATGCGGCCGGACTTCTTCGCGGCCTTGTACATCCGCAGAGCCTCGTCGCGGTTTCGCGCCAGCGGCTTGGTGCAGACCTGGTTCCGGCGGGCCTGCGAGAGCAGCACCGAGACCGGCATGTGCGCTTCGTTGGGCAGCGCGATGACATACAGGTCGATGTCTTCCCTCTCGATCACGGCGGCCAGGTCCGTGGCCGGCTCCTCGATGCCCCACTTCTTCGCGAATTTGCGGGCGCTCTTCGCGTCAAGAGAGAAGTTGACCGCCACTTCGTGACCGTGAACGTTGGCGAGCCCTTCCATATAGAAGTTGGCCACGAAGCCCGAACCAAGCATCGCGATGCGAACCGGCTTTGGCATGAGTCTCCCCTATGCGTAAAGATGGCGCAGGCTTTTGCGGTACGCCTCGTAGAACTCTTCGAGGGCGGTCTCCGCGCTCACATTGCCGACGAACTGATGGCTCGGCAGCATCACCGGCTTCACGCCCCGCGCCACCAGGCGTTCGGCCACCTCGCAGCGGAGCATGTTCATGATCATCGCGCCGGTGACGGTTGAGGTTGGGCCGGTCTTCCATTCGAGCCCGTCCACCTCGTGAACGCAGTCGCCGGGCGGGCAGTGGTTATCGATGACGACGTCGGCCACGTCGAGCAGTTTCTTGCCCGAGGAATGCGCCGCCTTGACGGCGAGGCTGTGGGCCTTGGCGCAGACGCCGATGACGGGCAAGCCGCGTTTCTTCGCGCCTAACGCCATCTCCACGATCACGGGCCGGATGCCGGAGGTCGAGATGACGATCATCGCGTCGTGCGGCCCGAAAGCGAAGCCCTTGAGGATCTCCTCCGCGTAGCCTTCATACTTCTCGAGGTAGAGCGGCGCGCGCAGTCCGTTGGAGCCGACGATGGAGGCGTGATTGGAGAGAGCCAGTTCCACCATCGCCACCCATCCGACAAAACAACCCTGGCGCGGCGTCATCTCCTCGCACATCATGCGCGAATGACCGTTGCCGAAGAGAAAGACCAGCCCGCCGTTGGCGATGGCATCGGCGCAGATGCCGGCTGCGCGATCGATGTTCGGGCCTTCGTTTTCCCGGACGCGGTTCAACAGTTCAACGGTCTTTTCAAAATAAGCCAGAGCGCCCTGCAAGGCCCCTCCTAGAGTTCAAAGCTCACAGCCTGGTGCCCGGTCACGCGATCCAGGCTCACCGACGCGTAGCCGTCATTGTATTGGAAGGCCAGCGCGCGGCGCTGCGGAACGAGCTCGACCCGGCTTGGAGCCCTCGCGAGCCGCAGCCGGATCTCCTGATCGAGCAGGATCCCCGGATCCTCGACGATATCGATGTCGGGAGCGCGGCGCGTCATCGGATAGTGCAGCAAATGGACGATGTACCGGTTTCGCGCCGGTTGGTGGAGGAGGGTGGCCTGCGCCGTCGAAGGGAGCCCCGGAACCAGCAGCGCCGGCTGATTGAGAAACCCGCGCAGCAGCCCCCCGGCCAATTGGCGGCAGAGGCCCACGCCGTCCTGCGCATAGCTCCTGAAGATGGGGTTCGCGACATAGGCGACCCGGCCGCGCATTGTCACCGCGGGGCCGCCGCTCGCGGGCGCGGGCGGAGTTTGTTTGTGCGAGGAGAACCTCTCCGGTGAGCGGTCGAAGTAAGGCGGCACGAAGCGGGCAAGTACTTCCGTGCCGCTCAGCGCTTCAATCTCCAGACCGGGCTGGTAGAGGAACCATGCAGTATCACCAAGCGCGGCGAGCGGTCCTGACTCGGCGCGCAGATACTGGCCCTTGAACGGAGCGGGGCCCTTGTAGCGCACGCCCAACGGCTTCCATGTGAATTCGCCCTTCGCCTTGTCGAGCAGGGATTCGTGGGAAGCGATGACGTGGCCTCCAGAGGCGATGTAGGCGTCCAGCTTGGCCAGCAAACCGGTCGACGGCTGGATCTCGTCCGGCAGAATGATCACCTTGTAGCGGGAGAGATCCTCCTCGAGATCGATCACGTTGAACTGCTGATGCAGCTCGATCAGCATGTTGGTAAAGCCCTGGTCGGCGGGCGTGATCTTCTGCGTGGATTCGGTGTTGAACAGGGCGGTGGAGACGACGCCGATCTCCGCCACGGCGCGGGTTCCCGCGGCCCAGGGTTCGAGCGCCTCGATCTTCTCGTAGGTCTTGCCGATGCGTTCGTAGGTGAGCGGCTCGAGCCGGCCGCGCGGGTGAAGCTGATCACCGACGCAGCACTTGGCGCCGTTGGCGATGAAGTTCAGGCACTCGAAATCGAGAGCCGCCTGGTTTTTGTAGCCGCCGAAATCGCCCCAGCTCTTGTGGAAACGGCCGGTCATCCCGACCATGTCCTTGCCGAGAGTCCGCATATAGCGGACTCGTTGTTGGAAATGGGTGTAGCCCCAGCCGCCGGTCGGCAGCGATTCGATCTCGATGTGGCTGTAGTAGTCGAGTTCGTCGCGCACGCCCACGACCAGGCGGCTGTTGTAGAAGGTCAGCCCTTGCGGAAAACGCCTGTGAACCACTTCGTTCAGCCGCTTCTCCACCTTCAGCGCCACGAGTTTATTGTGCTTCCTGATATCGGCCGGCGCATTGGAAAGCCCAAGCGCTTTGCGGTCCGCCACGCACCACTTGCAGAAGCACCCCTCGGGCGGCTGCTTCAAGATGTCGAACCATGCGCCGTCAACGTCGTAGCCGGCGATCAACTCCTCGTTCTCGCGGACCACCTGATCGAGATAAGGCGTGTTCATGCAGATCCACGGCCATTGATCGGTGGGCGCGCCGCCGATGAGTTTGCCATCGGGCAGCACCGTGCGCCACTCGGGGCGAGTGCGGGAAACCAGTACGTCCCACACAAGCGAGTAATAGTAGAGAACATGGATGTTCTCTTTGCGGCAGGCGGCGACCATCTCGCCGAGCATGTCAAGGCCGGGCTTCAGGTTGGGATGGCGCGTGGCGATCTTCGTGTTGTAGTACGCGTAGCCGTGATGGCACTTGGCGAAGACGTTGATCGAGTTCACCCGCGCGCGCTTCAGCGTCGACACGAACGAGGAGGCGTCGAAATCGGCCCCGACCCCGGGAATGTGTTCACTCGTGTGAAAGTCGAGGTGGACCTGGCGAAAGGGCAGGTCGCCGCTACCCGCCGCGTCGAGGCTCGCCGCTACGCCCGCGGCCGCCGCCGAGGTGATGAACATACGACGTGTCTGCATTCGTGCTATAGGCTCCGCAGGAACTTGTAGCTCTTCTCGATCGAATCGAGCGGGCTCGCGGGGCACTGATCCTGCTCGACGATGTAGCTTGCCACGCCGGCCTCTTTGCACGCCTTGAGAATGCCGGGGAAATCGAGCACGCCGCTACCGCACTCCTTGAACATATTGGGCGGGACTTTGCCTTCCTGATACTCGAACGCCGTCCCGGTCCGGATGTCCTTGAGATGGACGAGCGCGACGCGATTCTTGAGCTTTGTGATAAGCGTGCGCGGATCTTCCCCGCCGATCTTGACCCAGAAAGTGTCGATCTGGAATTTGACGAGCTTTGGATCGAAGCGGGCGATCATCGTATCGATGGCGCGCTTGCCGTTCACGTTCTCGAACTCGAAGGAGTGATGGTGGTAGCAGAGCGTGATGCCGGCCTTGCGGGCGGTTTCGCCGGCCTTGTTCATCTGGTCGCAGAATCTCTCGTAAAAGCCCGGAACCTCGCGCTCCGCCTTCTGCAGATAGCTCACCACCATGAATTTCATGCCCCACCCGCGGGCCTGTTCGACGGCCTTCGCCCAGTTGTAGCCGGCCGGAACGCTGTCGCCGAGGGCCTGTTTCCAGGGCTCGAAATTGCCGGTGACCAGCGGCGCTTCAAAGTGCCCTGCGGGCGTCCCGAGGCCCAGGTTCTTGACGATCGGCCCGATCTTGAGCATTTGGGGCCGCGAAGGTTCGACATGCGCGAAGCCGATTCGCTGGATAGCTTCCAGCGTCGGTTTGGGATCTTTGGCCAATTCGTTCCGGACGGTGTAGAGTTGGAGGTTCAGCGGCTCCTCGAAAGCGGCCGGGAGCGACGGCGCCGCAGCAGCGGCGGCGAGGAAAGCGCGTCTGGAATGTCGAAGCATGGATGAATTCTATCTCTTTCGCCGCTCTGATATACTGGATCTTCACGCCTTCCCGGGCGCGTAGCTCAGTTGGTTAGAGCGCCTGCTTCACACGCAGGAGGTCACAGGTTCGAGTCCTGTCGCGCCCACCA
>CAYWST010000028.1:0-26244 GCA_964461075.1 uncultured Solibacteraceae bacterium
TCCGGTATGATTCTCTTTCCGGAGGCCGTTCATGAGCGAAATGACCAGGCGTGGATTCTCCAGCGTTGCGGCCGCCGCGATGACATCATCGGCCGGCGCGGCGGGGAAGAAACTCGAGCCGCTGACCCCAGGCATCAAAATCTCGATGCAGGTCGGCGAAGATGTCAGCGATCAGGACCTGACATGGATCAAACAGATGGGCGTCGAGTACCTCAACGTCCAAAGCGGCAAGGGGCGGGCGACTCTCGACAATTTCCTCGCGATCAAGAAACGCGCCGAATCGGCCGGACTCAAGGTGTGGAACATCTCCAACAACGAGAACCGCAACATCGAAGAGATTACGTTGAATCTGCCCGGGCGCGACCAGCGCATCGCCTGGCTCAAGCAGTACATCCGCGACACGGGCAAAGCCGGCATCGGTTACATCACCTACGCCCACATGGCGAACGGCATCTGGTCGAGCGCGCGCGAATCGACCCGCGGCGGCGGTGAAGCCCGCGCCTTCCGCCAGGAAACAGCCAAAGGCGTTTGGAACGGCAAAACCTACGAAGGCCCTCTGACCCACGGCCGCAGGTACTCCAAGGAAGAACTCTGGGAGAACTACACGGGCTTTATCCATGAAATCGCACCCGTCGCAGAAGAAGCCGGCGTGCGCATCGGAATCCATCCGGACGACCCGCCCGCCGTGGAACTCGGCGGCATCCCGCGCCACATCTTCGGAACGTTCGACGGCTATATGAAGGCGCTCGAGATCGCCAACTCGCCCAACATCGGCGTCTGCCTCTGCGCTGGTACCTGGCTTGAAGGCGGCAAGCTGATGGGGCGGGACGTCTTTGACGCCGCCCGTGAGTTCGCCAGGCTCGGCAAACTCTGGAAGGTGCACTTCCGCAACGTGACCGGACCTGTGCCGTACTTCGTTGAAACCTACATCGACAACGGCTACGCCGACATGCTGAAGCTCATGAAAGTGCTCGTGGATGTCGATTTCCGCGGCAACCTGATCGCCGACCACGTGCCCGGCATGGCGCCTGGCCGACATGCGGCGTGGTCTTACAGCATGGGCTATATCCGGGCGCTTCATCAGGCCGCCCTGGCTGGTTCCAAGCGCGGCTGAGCCCCTCACCCAAGCGTTGATACACTGGCGTCGGAAGCTCAATTCGGCCGGTGCCGGGCCTGGTCTTCAAAACCAGTGAGAGGCGTTTGCTCGTCTCTGGTGGGTTCGACCCCCACGAGCTTCCGCCAGAGCCAATGCGCCTCCTTCAACCGCTGGTCTTCATGTCGGCGTTTACGGTCTGTTGCTCCGTATTCACGGGGCCTCAAAAGACGCCGGCCGCGGTTCCCAAGAAGACCGCAGTTTCGCTCAAAGCGGTCAAAGTGGGGCGGCTGCTGGCTTATGCGGACGCCACGGGCTGCCTTCGAATTCCGCCGCGATACATCGAAGCCGGGCCGTTCGAGGAGGGCTTCGCGGTGGTGGCGGCCGAGACTGTGCCCGAACTGGGCGGCCGGTTTCAAAGGCGTTTCGGAGTCATCGACTCAACCGGCGCCTATGTCATCCCTCCGGCTTTCCGGTACATCTCGCACTTTCGCGAAGGCATGGCCGTTGCATCCTTGGACGGCAAGAGCTTCGGATACATCGACCGTGAAGGCCGGTGGGTCCTGCCGCCGCGCTATGCGGAGGCCTCGGATTTCAATGCCGGGTGGGCGCGCGTTCTCCCTTTGGGCGAATTCAGTTTCTCTCAGGTGAATACCCAGGGTCGTGTCCGATCGGGTCCGTGATACGTTGATCTGATCAGGAGGACCCGATGCCGGATCCGTTGCAGGAGCGCCTGGATGCTCTGACGTCGGCGAACCTTGGACTACTTCGGAGAGTTGCGGAACTTGAGCGGCGGGTTGCGGCGCTGGAGTCCGGCCCCGAGGCCGCGGTCCCGCAGCCCGCAGCGGCGCCGATCTTCGAGACCGCCGTAGCGCCTCCGGAAGCGCCGCCCACTCCGCAACCGGTCCAGGATGCTGTCCGCGAGACGGCGCCAGGCCCGGCGCCATCCGCTATCGCTGCCGCGGAATCGGCGGTGGGCCTGAACTGGGTCAACCGCATCGGCGCGCTCACGCTGGTCATCGGCGCGGCCTTCTTTTTCAAGTACGCCGTCGACAATGAGTGGATTGGGCCCACAGGGAGGATTTTGCTGGGCTTACTGGCCGGCGGGATCACTTGCGGGTACGGTTTCCGCTCCTGGCTAAAAGGCCATTCGATCTTCGCGCAGGGCGTCAGCGCGGCCGGCCTCGCCGTTTTGTACCTGAGCTTGTGGGCCTCATACTCGCTCTACCGCCTTGCACCCGCGCCGCTCGTCTTTGCCGGAATGGTCTCGATCACGCTGCTGAGCGCCGCGTTTGCCATGCGCTTCAATGCCATGGCGATGGCCGCACTCGGCATGGCGGGCGGCTATTTCACGCCGGTGCTGTTGGCCAGCGGCGATGACCGGCCCTGGTTCTTCTCGAGCTACATGTTCATGCTGAACGCAGGCTGGCTCTGGCTGGCGCGGCGGCGCCGTTGGTCGCGGCTGGAGTGGCTGGCCGCGGGGTTCACGGGCCTGTTGGGGGTTGAGTTCTTCGAGTCGCTTCGGGGAGGAGATCAGGGCGCGATCGGCTCGTACAGTCTGCTGACGCAGTATGCGGTGTTCGCCCTCTCGCCGGTGCGCTGGCTGGTGTTCCTGGCGCAGTTTGTCGCGGGCTTCGGTGTCGCGGCCGCCTGGGAGGATCATGTCTGGCAAGCGGGCGGACTGATGCTGGCCTTGCTGGCCGCGGGGTTCAAGCTGGCTGAGTGGCGCGCTCACAGGCCGCTGCCGCTCATCGGCTGGGCGGCGTTCACCGTGGGCTTCCTGTTTCTCTATGAGTCCTCCCCGCGCCCGGTTCCAACCTGGCCTCTGTTCGCCGCGGCCACCGCAGGGTTCATCGGGGCGCTGGGCTTCACCGCGGCGAGGAGCTTGAGGCGGTTCGATCCGCCCGGGCGTTTCGAACTGCTGATGCTGGTCATGCCCGGCCTCTGCTACTTCCTTGAGGGCTATTCGTTGCTCTCCATCGAGCAAGGGGTTTGGCGCGGGCTGTTCGCGGCTCTGCTGGCCGCGCTCTATCTCTGCGCCGGATGGTGGGTGTGGAACGGGCAGCCCGCGGAAGCGCGCGACCGCCGCCCCTTGATCTTCTGCGCCGGCGCGGCAATCGTTCTCCTGACCGCGGCCGTCGCGCTGCAGTTTGCCGGCTTCCGAATCACCATGCTTTGGGCCGCCGAAGCCGCCGCGCTCGCCTGGCTCGCCTCCCGCTATGAACTGCCCGCTCTGCGCATTCCCGTCGTGCTGCTTACCCTCTTCGTACAGTTCCGGCTCATGGCGATCGACGCGGAGGCGTATTGCGATCCGCATGCGCTGCCGCTGCTGGCCAATCTGCGCTTCCTGACCTGCTTCGTCTCCGCCTGCGCCCTCGGCTGCGCGGCATGGTTTCTGCGGGCTCACGTGCTGGCGCTGGTTCCCTATCTGGCGGCCCATGCCGCATTCCTGTTCGGACTCGGACTTGAGAACTACTCCTGGGTCATGCGCACGACGCCCAGGGAGAATCAACCCGGCGCGGTCGCGGCCGGCTTGGGCGTGCTCGTGGCGGCCTACGGACTGCTCCTGGTCGTGGCCGGCGTGATCACCCGGACGAGATTGAATCGCCTGATGGGGCTGGCGCTGCTTGCATTGGTCGTGCTGAAACTCTATTTCGCCGACGTCTGGATGATGGACCGGCTCTCGCGGATTCTGGCGTTCAGCGCTCTCGGCGGGCTTCTGTTGGCGACATCCTTCTTCTACTCGCGCTTCCGCGCCCGCATCGAGGCATGGGTGAAAGATGATCCCGCGCATACGGACTGAACTCGCACTCTTCCTGCTGGCCGCGGCTCCGTTCGACGCTTCGCGCTGGGCCCACCGCGCGCCGCTGAGCCTTCCCGCGGGCCATGCGGGCGGCTACGCTGAATTCGCGCTGAACGCAGAGACATACCATCGCGCCGCCGCATCGCTTGCGGACCTGCGCGTCATCTCATCGGCCGGCGCCGAGATCCCTTACGTCTTCGATCATGGCCGGCGTGAGCCCGTGCTCCTTCGTCCGAGAATGATCGACCGGGTCCGGACGCCAAAGGGCGATCTGCGGCTTGTGCTCGACTTCGGACGTGCCCGTCAACTGCACAACAAGCTCCGGCTCAACTGGTCGGAGCAAAACTTCCGGCGCCCCGCGCGCATTGAATCGAGCGAAGACCAGGCAGCATGGAACCTCGTCAAGGAGGCCATGCTGCTTGATTTCCGGCAGGACAGCCTCTTCTTCCAGACGCGGGAGATCTCTTATCCGGAATCCTCCAGCCGCTATCTCCGTTTGACTATCGCAGGATGGAGCGATCCTTCCGCGCTGACCGGAGTCGAATCGGTCCAGGAGCCTGAACCGGCGCGGAAGTACACCGAACTGGCCGCTCCCGCGATCCGTCCGTCGCCGGGCGTCCCGGACGATGAGAGGGGCGATACCGCATTCGAGTTCGATGCGCCGAGAGGAACGCCCGCGCCCGTCCACGTGCGGCTTCAAGTCGAGGGCGGCGAATTCGTCAGGACCGTCCTGCTGCAGACGAAAACCGAAGACCGGCCGTGGTGGCCGGTTTGCCAGGGGGCGATTGCCCGCGCCGGCGAGGAACGGCAGGAAGGGATCGAATGCGCGGCTCGGCTCGCTGGCCGCGTCCGCCTGGTGGTGCGAAACCGCGATAGTGAACCGGTCCGCGTCGCCGGCGTGCGGCTTTTGACGCCGGAACGGCGGATGCTGATCCGCGCGGACCAGCCCGGACCCTATTGGTTGTATGCCGGCAACTCAGGCGCGACTGAGCCGCAATACGACCTCGCCGCCATCCTGGCGCGTTCGCCGGCCGTGCGCCCTGTCGTGGCCAGCCTGGGCCGTTGGGAGGCGAATCCCGGCTACCGGCCTCCGCCGGCGCCGTTTTCGGAGCGGTTTCGCGGGTGGCTGATTCCCGTCTTAACCATCCTCGTCGTGCTGATCGCCGCCGGCGCCGGGTTGTTGTTGCGCAAAGCGGGCTGATGTATTCTTGCGCTCAGTAAAAGGAGATCCAGGTGAGAGGCGCCTCTGCCGTTCTCATGTCGCTCGCGGTCCCGTTTTCCGTTGCGGCCGCCGACTACTATGTCAGCCCCCGCGGGGACGATCGCGCCGCCGGCGGCAGCAAAGCCCCGTGGCGGACCATCGCCCGCGTCAACCTTGCGGACTTCAAGCCGGGCGACCGCGTTCTGTTCGAGGGCGGCCGGAGCTTTCCCGGCAAACTTATGATCGCCGCATCGGACAGCGGCCGCGACAAGTCGCCCGTGGTCCTGACTTCCTACGGCCAGGGGCGGGCGACGATCGACGGCGGAAACACGGAGGCGCTTGTCATCGACGGCGCTTCCTGCGTGACGGTGAAGTCTCTGGTGTTCAACGGTGCGGGCCGCAAGACCGGCAGTACGACCTCCGGCGTTGTGGTGAAGAGCAGCCGGAATATCGAAGTGGATGACGTCGAGGTTCGCGGCTTCCAGGCGTCCGGGCTCTACCTCGACGGGGTGGAGGGAGTTCGCGTCCTCCGTTTGCGCGCTCATCTGAACGGATCCGCGGGAATGAGTTCCGGCGGCGCGCGGTCGAAGAACCTCTACATCGCCGACTGCCTGTTCGAGAACAATCCCGGCAACCCCACCGTCCGCGCGAACCACTCCGGAAACGGAATCGTGATCGGCCACGCGCAGGATGTGACCATCGAGCGCTGCGAGGCCCGCTACAACGGATGGGACATGCCGTGGACAGGCAACGGACCGGTGGGCATCTGGGCGTACAGGGCCGACCGTGTGATCATCCGCCATTGCGTCTCGCACCACAACCGCAGCACCGCCTCAGACGGCGGCGGCTTCGATCTCGACGGCGGCATGACGAACTCGGTTCTCGAGTACAACTATTCGCACTCGAACTTCGGCTCCGGCTATCTCATCTGCCAGTACAAGGATGCGGGCCTGTTCGAGAACAATACCGTCCGGTACAACATCAGCCAGGACGATGGGCTGTTCGACCACAACGCCGGCATCATGGTCTGGGTGGGCGGCGCGGAGATGAAGAGCGCGCTGGTCCACAACAACACAATCTTCAACACGAAGGGCTCCGCCGTCATCATCCGGGGAGCGAAGGAGTATGCGGACCAGATGCCGCGGCTCGCGTTCCACAACAACATCTTCGTGACACAGGGGCCGCAAATCATCGGCGGCGAGCATGGCAGGTTTGCAGGCAATCTTTACTGGTCCGTGGGCGAGCGCGGCTTCAAAGTGGACAACTTCAAAAGTCTCGAGGAGTGGTCCGCCGCGGCGGGGCAGGAGAAAGCCGGCGGCAGGCTTGCTGGCGTCTACGCGGACCCGCTGCTGCGCAAGGACGGCAATGGTCTGTTGACCGATCCAAAGCGGATGCTCGAACTTCTCGAATACCAACTGTTGCCGGGATCGCCCGCCATCGGCGCGGGCCTTGACCTGCGTGCGCTGTTTTCAATCGATCCGGGGAAGCGGGATTACTACGGCAACGCTCTGCCCGCCTCGGGAGCTCTCTCCATTGGCGCGCACGAGGCACGCTCCGCCACAGCGGATAAATGAGTCTGATAATTGTTAGAGCGAGGCACTCATGAGATCATTCACACTCCTGCTCCTTCCCTGCGCGCTCACCGCAGCGCCCCCGGTGGTCACGTCGCCAAACGGGCAGATCGCGGTCACTGTTGAGACAACCGGGACAGGCGCGTTGACCTATCAGGTGCAGTACAAGGGCCGCAACCTGCTCGGCGCCAGCCGATTGGGCTTGGACACTGTGGGGCAGCCGGAACTCGGCAATCGTGTCCGAATCGCAGCCATGAGGCCGGGCGAGATCCAGGAAACCTATTCAATGCCGCACGGGAAAGCGAACCCGCTGGTAAATCGCGCCAACACCGCGGAACTGATGCTGGAAGAGACAGGAGGGCAGGCTCGCAAGTTCACCATGGACTTCCGCGCCTGGGACGACGGCATCGCGTTCCGCTATCGCGTGCCGGCGCAGCCGGCCGTCCGCGAGTTCAAGCTGGAACGGGAGCTGACGCAATTCCATCTTGCGGCGGAGGGACGAACCTTTCCGCTCCTCCTGCAGAATTACCGCACGTCCTATGAAGACAGTTACGTCGCGCTCCCGCTGACCTCCATCAAGCAGGGGGCCCTGGTGGCGCTGCCGTTCCTCGCCGAAGTGCCCGGCGCGGGCTGGGTCGGGATCACCGAGGCTCACCTGGAGAACTATGCCGGGATGTATCTGAAAAGGGCCAACGGCCGCGTGCTCGAAGCGGCTTTGGCGCCCTTGCCCGACGAACCCGGCGTCCTCGTCAATCGCGCGACGCCGCTCGAAACGCCCTGGCGCGTGATCATGATCGGCTCGACCCCGGGATCTCTCGTCGAATCCAACATCGTGCTTCACTCGAATCCGCCCTCCCGCATCTCCGACGCCTCCTGGATTAAACCCGGCAAAACGTCCTGGTCCTGGTGGTCCGGCGACCTGGCGAAGAACGTCCCCTTCAAGCCGGCGATGAACACCGAAACCATGAAGCACTACATCGATTTCTCCGCCGAAGCCGGTCTCGAATACGTTCTCATCGACGAGGGCTGGTCGGCGCACGTCGACGGCAGAAGCCGCGATCTCACCCGGACCAATCCTCAACTCGACCTTCCCGCCATCCTCGCCCACGCCAGGCAGAAGAACGTCGGCGTCTGGCTGTGGGCTCATTGGACCTTTGTCGACATGCAGATGGAAGAGGCTTTCCCGTTGTTCGAGAAATGGGGCGTGCGCGGGATCAAGATTGACTTCATGGACAGCGACGACCAGAAGATGGTGGGCTTTTACCACCGCTGCGCCGCGCTCGCCGCGAAACACAAGCTGATGGTCGATTTCCACGGCGCCTACAAGCCCACGGGGCTCCGCAAGTACTATCCCAACGTTCTCACGCATGAAGGCGTGATGGGCTTGGAGTATCTGAAGTGGTCGAACCGCGTCACCGCGACCCACAACACGATCATTCCGTTTACGCGGATGCTTGCGGGACCGCTCGACTACACCCCTGGCGGCTTCACCAATGTCGCCTGGGACCAGTTTTCGCCGAGGATGATCGAGCCGATGGTGCAGACAACCCGGGCCCATCAGCTCGCTCTCTATGTCATCTTCGAAAGCGCCTTCCAGATGCTTGCCGATTACCCGGAGAACTACAAGGGAACAAAGGAACTCGCTTTCCTGCGGGCCGTCCCGGTGGCGTGGGATGAAACCAAAGTCCTCTCGGGCATGCCCGGCGAGCACGTCGTGATCGCCAGGCGGAAGGGGCGCGACTGGTACATCGGCGCGATTACCAACGAAGCGCCGCGCTCGCTGGTCACGCCGCTCTCGTTCCTCCCTGCCGGCAGTTACGCCATCGAGAAATATGAAGACGGCGCTGCTCCGGCGGCAACGGCCGTCTCCTCGGAGACCGTGAACAACGGCTCCTCGCTCGCGATGAAGCTCGCCCCGTCGGGCGGCGCGGCCTGCATCCTGCGAGCCAGGTGATCCTGAGCCGCCTCCGGCAATTGTTATCGTGAAGACGAGGTTTTTTAACAGTCATGAGTGAACGTGAGTTTCCGTTGAAAGCTGGACTCGACTACGGGAAGGATCTGGTCGAATCCGCCTATGAAGGAGCAAGGGAAGCGCAGGCGGATGAGTTCGAGGAAGGAGAGCTGGCCGAGGAACTCAGGGAAGTGCTCGAGGACTCCTGGCGTCCGGCGCTCATCGGCGCCTGCGCGGGCGCTCTCGTGGGCTATGTGACGGATCGCGAGAGGTCGTCGGGCAATGTGCTCGCCGGACTGCTGGTGGGTGCGGCGGTTGGATTCGCAGGCAGTCTCGTCTGGGGCTCCCGCCATGTGACCAGCACTCTCGCCAAAGGCGCCGCCAGGGGCGTAGGCCGAATGCATGACCGGCGCTGGCTCCAAAAGAACCCCGTGGTCTACGGCTGACCGGAATGTCTCCGCATTTCTCGACAGCCGATCTCGCCCTGGCCCGCCGCTGCGAAGCCGCCGAAGCCGCCAATGGGCGTGCACTCGGCGAAGGCTCCTCTCTCGTCGAAACAATGGACATCGGCGGAGGCGTGGCAGTCTTCGGCGGCGTCGGCTCGCCGCTGACTCATTCGCTCGGCATCGGTCTCAACGGCCCGATGACCGCCGCCGATTTCGATGCGATGGAGGAGTTTTATCGGCGCCGCGGATCCGAGTCCCTCATCGATCTCTGTCCCATGGCCGATCCGACGGTCCTCGATCAGGTCTCCAAGCGCAAGTACCGGATCATCGAGTTCAACAACCTGATGGTGAGGGCGCTGGCGCCGGAAGATCTTGCCGATCCTCTCCCGGCCGAACTGGGAATCGAGGAGGCGCCCTCGGATCAGACGGCCGACTGGTGCCGCCTGACTTTGCGCGGCTTCACTGGGCTTGATCATCCTCCCGATGAGTTGCTCTCCGCCTTTGAAGGCGTCAACTTCCTCGGGCGGCTCTATCGCGTGATCCGTCTCGGCGAGCCTGCAGGCGGCGGGTCGATGTCAATTCACGGCGGCGTAGCCATGCTGCACGGCGATTCGACGCTCATCGCGCATCGGAATCACGGCGTCCAACGCGCGATGATCCAGCACCGGCTGATGATCGCCGCCGCAGAAGGCGCGGACATGGCCATGGCCTGCGTCATTCCGGGCAGCGTGTCGCATCGCAACTATGAGCGGTGCGGCTTCAAACTGTTCTATATGCGCGTCAACGTCGCGCGGTCTTTCGACTGACCGGCCTCTTCGCCGGTGTCCGCTTCCGTGTGGGCGCTTTCCTGGCGGCTTTAGCCGGCTCAGGCTCCGGGGAAGCTTCGACTCTTCGCGAGAGCTGGTAGATTCCGGTGATGTCGACAGGTTCAAGGACCCGCCGTCCTTCACGGAAAGCCCGGCGGTAATGCGCCGAGTTCAGGGAATTGACGCGAACCACCCCGCGCCTGTTGGGGGCGTGGATAAACTGTCCTTCTCCCAGGTAAAGCCCCATGTGAAGGCGCCTTGGTTCACGGAAGACAAGCAGGTCGCCGGGTTGGAGTTCCTCGCGCTTGAGTTTGACGCCGATCCTGGACTGCTGGCTCGACGCCCGCGGTAACTGATAGCCGCACGACTGCTCGAAGACAAACTTGGTGAAACCGCTGCAATCGAAGCCCCGTGACGGGCTTTCCCCGGCTCGCACGTAGGGCGTCCCGAGATATCTCTTGGCGAACTCGGTGACCGTGGCTTCGCAAAGACTGATCACCGGGTCGTCCGCGAGCGCGGCCTGGACCACCGAGGCCGCCAGCAATACCAGCCTGAACTTCACCGGCCGGGAAACCTCCCAAAAAGCATAAACCGAGAGTTTACTACTTTTCGAGCGCCAGTAGCTCGTAATCGCCGAGCGACTGCACTCTCAGCCGGGTCCGCCCCTCGACGCGACCTTCGATGACGGCCTTGCTGGAGCGGAGCGCACGAACCTGGGTGAACGCCCCCTCGATTTCGATCCGGATCGCGCCCGCCGGCAGCGGAGGGAAATAGCCCGTCTGCGAGTGCCCGCTCAGGTTGATCATGTGCAGCAGCGTCCGGTCTCCCTGCTTCATCAGAGACATTTCGATCAGCGGGTGCGCGTCGGTGACGAGTTGCCTCGACGGCGCCAATTCGTTCACCACGTCGCGCAGCAGGCCGGCGTGGGCCGGAAGGCTCAGCCGGTAATACATCGTCCCAAGGTTAAACGGCAGCCACAGCGAACGGCCCGCATCCCTCGCGATCACCGCCGGCGTGCTGGTGTCCCGGATGTCGGTGTGGATGAACTCCGGCGGGCCGAACATCGAAGGCGGCACGAAAGTCAGCGGCGCGGACGCGTCCTCCGGCGTGGAAGTGAACGGGCCGTTCAACATCAGAAGGTCAACTAAAGCCAGGGAAGGGAACCGGCTCCTGTTCCTGACCCGCACATAGCTCCTGAACTCAGGTGAACCTGGCCTGGCCCCCACGTACAGCACCTTGCCGCCGCCACCCACATAGGGCGCAAGTCCGGGTTCATCGGACGATGGGGAGAGAACCAGATCCACTGGCCGCTTGCCGATCCAATCGAAGTTGGTCGAGACCGCGAACGGAATATGCTCTTCGGAGAGAAACCGGAACAGGCCCCTGTAGTTGGCCGTATCGCCCCGGGCCAGCAGCAGGACGCGCGCGGCGCTCTGCTGGCTGTGCAAATAGTCGCGATTCGCCTCCGCCCATTCGAAGATCGGCCGCGCCGCCTCCAAGGCCTGCCGGTCCTGCTGCGCGAAAGTGCCGTTGATGGCGAAGGCCAGCGCGCCCCCATGCGCCAGGTTCTGCCACAGTCGCAACCGAATCTCGCCCTGCGGCACAGTGGCGAAACGCCACGCGTAGTCCACGAACTGCATGCAAAGATTCACGGACATCTTTCCGGGCTCGGAGTTCCGCGCCTTGTTGACGTTGTCGCTCGAAGTATACGGCCACAGCGGAAGCGGCCGGTTCAGCGCCGTGTTGGACTCGGACATGATTCCGTCCGTGTGCTCGTGGATGTAGTTGAAGTACCCCGCTTCCGGCCGCTTCTCATGAATGACGCGGCCGAACAGCGCCGCCACCCGCCGGCTCGACTTGAACATGAACTCGCGATAGTCCGCGTCGGGCGTTTCGGGAAGCTCCCGGCCGTATTGTTCGCGGAACATCCGCCTGCAGACGCCGCAATGGCAATGGCCCACGAAGTTGCCCGAGTAATCGGAGGACTGATTGCCGAACATGTTGAAGAACAGCCCGTCGACAGGGTAATTCTCCAGCGCCTCGCTGAGAATCTTGACCGCGTGCTCGCTATACCAGGCCGAGTTGATGCACGTTGAATAGAGGCCGTTGTAGATCACCGGCGCGCCGTCTGCCTTCCGGAAGAACCATTCAGGATGCGCGTCGAAAGCGTCCTTGCGCGTCTTCGAGAAATCGAATCGGCCCACCACCCGCAGGCCGAGCCGGTGCGCTTCCTTGAGCGCGCCGCCGAAGAAGTCCCGCCCCTCCCCCAGGTAAGGGCTGCGTGTGTGGAAGGGAATCCGCGTCGGGTACGTGGCGGTAATCCCGCCCATGTTGAGGTGCAAGACATTCGCCTTGAATCGCGCTGCTTCGCGCACCAAAGCCACGGGATCGGTCGCGGCGTCCGGTTCTCTGATGTTGGTCTGAAGCCAGCGCAGCGGTTCTGTCATCCACCAGCCATTCTGCGCGGAAGAACAAAGAGGGAAAATGAGGAGGCAGGCGATTCGCCGAAGCATCGATTCGGATTCTATCGCCTCGCCCTGTCATTCGGTAACTTCGGCTCGAAGTCCGGCATCATGAAATAGATAAGGAGCACTCCCTTTGCGCCTCACCGAGATTTGCGTCCAGCGGCCGGTTTTCGCCTTCATGCTCATCATGTTCCTCGTCGTGATGGGCGTCTTCAGCTTTCTTGACCTGGGCGTCGATCTGTTTCCAAAGACCGATCCGGCAACGGTTTACGCCAGTTTCCGCCTTCCGGGAGCTAGCCCCGAAGAGGTTGTGAGCCAAGTGGTGATGCCCCTTGAGGAGGCGGTTTCGAGCGTCAGCGGTATTGACGAAATGCGCGCGATCGTCAGCGAGGGGGGCGGCTCGCTGATCATTACCTTCGTGCTCGAGAAGGATATCGGCGAAGCAGTGGAGGAAGTCCGCGAAAAAGTTCAAACCGCGATCCGCCGGATGCCTCCCAACATCCTGCCGCCCACCGTGAGGAAGGCCGACGTCGACGCCGACGCCGTGATCACCCTCGCGCTGTCGGGCGAACGCTCCGTCCGGGAACTCACTGAGGTCGCCGACAAAATTGTGCGCCGGTCTCTGGAGACCGTCGACGGCGTCGCAGCCGTCAACATCAGCGGCGGCCAGAAGCGTCAGATCAACCTGTTTCTCGATATGAACAAGCTCAACGGCTACAACCTGACCGCGCAAGACGTCGAGCGGGCGGTTCGCAGCGAGAACATTGAAGCGCCGGGAGGCAGGATCGTCCGCGGACAATCGGAGATCGGCGTCCGCACTATGGGCCGCGTGGAGTCGATCGATCAGTTCAACGACATCATCATCAAGAACGTCAACGGAGTGCCGATCCGTCTCAGGGACATTGGATACGCCGAGGACGGCGTGGCGGAGAAACGTTCTTTCGCCTACCTGCGCGGCAAGCCCGCCGTCACCATGGAAGTGCAACGGCAAACCGGCACAAATACAGTTCGCGTCGTCGACGACATCATCAAGCGCATCGAGCAGACGAAAAGGCAATTGCCCAAAGGGCTGAACCTCATCGTCGTCAAGGAATCGGCCACCTACATCAAGAATTCAGTGGCGTCCCTCGAGGAGCACCTTGTCCTCGGCTCGCTGCTGGCCTCCCTCATCATTTGGCTGTTCATCCGCGATTTCCGGACCGTTCTCATCAGTTCCATCGCCATTCCCACGTCCATCATCACCACCTTCTCCGTGATGCGCTATCTGGACTACACGCTGAACTCGATGACGCTGCTCGCGCTCACGCTCGCCGTCGGCATCGTCATCGACGACGCCATTATCGTCCTCGAAAACATTTACAGGTTCCTCGAGGCCGACGAGCACATCCATCCAATCCGGGCGGCTATTGAAGCCACCAAAGAGATCTCGCTCGCCGTGGTAGCCACCACCATCTCGCTGGTCATCATCTTCATCCCCATCGCCTTCACCACCGGCTATGCGCAGCGCTACCTCAAGCAGTTCGGCTGGACGATGTCGGTGGCCATCCTGGTTTCCATGCTTGTAGCCTTTACGCTGACGCCGAGTCTTTCCGCACGCGTTCTCAAACGCAAGGCGAAGAAGCCCGGCCATTCCGGGGCGCACCACGGACACGGCGATCCGACCCTCATCGACCGATTCTACATGCGGACTCTCGAATGGTCGCTCGACCATCGCTGGGCGATTGTCCTGATCTGCCTCGTCACGTTCGGCTCGACCTTCGTCCTCTACCGCAATATCGGCCGCGACTGGATGCCGCAGGAAGATCAGAGCGAACTCGGTCTCAGCATCGAACTTCCAGAGGGCTCCTCGCTGGCCGCCACAGAGCGGCTGGCCAACGAACTTGCGGCGAAGATTTCGAAGATACCCGGCGTGATCGAAACCATCCCGGGGTCCAGCGGTTTCATCGAGCGCGTCCAGATGGGCAGCATCACGATCCTGCTCGCCCCGCCCGATCAGCGAGAGTCGCTGAACGAGATCGCCGCGAAGATCCGCGCCGTCACGCGCGATTACGCCTATGCCAGGCCCGGCCTGCGATTCCCCAACGTCCTGGGCGGACGCGACACCTTTGCTCCCATCCGCGGCTCTCTCTTAGGGCCTGACTTCAATCGCCTGATGCCGATAGCGCGCGAACTGTATGCAAACCTGCTCAAGGAGCCTGCGCTGGCTGACGTCCGCGCCAATCTGAACTTCTCCAATCCGGAACTACAGGTCCAGATCGACCGCCAGCTTGCCTCCGATCTCGGTGTCCGCGTCAGCGACGTCTCCAGCGCCGTGCGGTTGCTGATGTCCGGCGACGACGAGATCTCGACGTTCAAGGAGGGCGGCGAGCAGTATCCCGTCACCATGCGCCTCATGCCCGGTCAGCGCGACGAGCCGGAAGTTCTTGCGCGATTGCTCGTTCCCTCGGCCAAGCTGGGCCTGATCCGGCTTGATTCCATTGCGAAGCTGGAGCGCGGACTTGGACCCTCGCGGATCGACCGGATCTCCCGCCAGTACGGCATCGGCATTTACGGCAACGTCGCGACCGGCTACACCCTGGACCAGGCCGCCGCGGCGGTCTCCCGCGTCGTCGACGATCTCGATCTGCCCCCCGGCTACCGCATGGCGTTCTCCGGCCAGGTGAAGATCCTCGAAGAGACGACGACGAACATGGTGTTGGCCATCGGGTTGGCCTCCGTGTTCATGTACATGGTTCTGGCGGCCCAGTTCGAGAGCCTTATCCATCCATTCATCATCCTGCTCACGCTGCCCCTTTCGGTGCCTTTCGCCCTCGTGAGTCTCATCGCCACCGGACGGTCCCTGAATCTCTTCTCGGCGCTCGGCGTTCTGCTCCTGCTCGGCATCGTCAAAAAGAACGGGATTCTCCAGATCGATTGTATGAACCGGTTGCTTCAGGAGGGGATGCCCCTCCGTCAGGCGATTCTCGAAGGCAATCTCATCCGTCTGCGGCCGATTCTGATGACGACGTTCTCCATCATCGCCGGCTTGATCCCGACTGCTGTAGCCATTGGCACCGGCGCGGCGACGCGCTCCGCCATCGCCGTCACCATTATCGGCGGACAAACGCTCTGCTTGTTGCTCACTCTGCTGGTTGTGCCCGTCGCCTACGCCTACGTCGAAGACGCCAAGGCTTGGTGGTCCCGGCGCAGAACCCACGTCGCGGCCCCCGCAACCGGGGACTGATGGCGATTGACCGTTCCGCCGAAGGATGGTTCACTGGAGTTACATGGCGACGAAGAAGGCAGCAAGATCAAAAAAGCCCGCAATAGCCCACCCGGAACGCGAGGTTTCAGTCCAGCCCGCGCGTCCCGCCGGGCGTTGTGTTGTTTGCGGAGACGAGGTCGCGCCTTTCTCGGTCGAGGAACTCTGCTGGGTCTGCCGCCGATTGAAGATCAGCGCTTGGCGTGAGGCCGACGTTCAGGCCCCGGCCCAGGAATAGCATCTCGTTAGCTCAGTGGCGCGTACTTCTTCTCGGGATCGACCCCAAGTTCATGCACCGCCTGCCGAGCCCGCTCGGCGTCAAACTGACCCCAGCGGACCAGCTGAGCGAGCGTAGCGATGACGATCGATTCGGCGTCCACTTCAAAGAACCGGCGCAGGTACGGCCGCGATTCAGAGCGCCCGAAACCGTCCGTGCCGAGCGAGGTCAGCCGGCCCCAAAGCCAGGGCGCAAGTTGGTCCGAGTTCACCTTGACGTAATCCGAGGCCGCGACGATCGGCCCCTGCGTGGACTCCATGACCTGTTGGATGTAAGGCTTTCGCGGAGCGTCGGCCGGATGGAGCCGGTTCCAGTGCTCGCAGGCCAGCGCCTCGCGGCGCAATTCGTTGTAGCTCGTCACGCTCCATACGTCCGCGGCGATTTGGAACTTCTCGGCGAGAATCTTCTGCGCGCGAATCGCCTCGTTCAGCATGGAGGCGCTTCCCCAGAGTTGCGCCCGCGCGGGGCCGGCATCGGTAGCGCTGACTCGGTAAATCCCCTTCAGTATCCCCTCGCGGACCCCCTCGCCCTGAGGCATCGGGGGCTGCGCGTAGTTCTCGTTGCAGATGGTCAGATAGTAAAAAACGTCCTGGCCGTCGCGGAACATCCGGCGCAGCCCGTCCTGGATGATCACGGCGAGCTCATAGGCGTATGCCGGATCGTAGCTGATGCAATTCGGCACCGTGCCCGCCACGACGTGGCTATGCCCGTCCTCGTGTTGAAGCCCTTCGCCATTGAGTGTCGTTCTTCCGGCCGTGGCCCCCATGAGGAACCCCCGCCCGCGCGAATCGGCGAACGCCCAGATCGCGTCGCCCACCCGCTGGAACCCGAACATCGAGTAGTAGATGTAGAACGGAATCATCGGCTGGTCGTAGTTCGCATAGGACGTTCCCACCGCGGTGAAACTCGCCAGCGACCCCGCCTCCGTAATCCCTTCCTGCAGAATCTGCCCGTCGCGCGATTCCTTGTAGTACAGAAACTGCTCGCTATCCACCGGCTTGTACAACTGCCCCACCGGCGAGTAGATCGAGATCTGCCGGAACAGACTCTCCATGCCGAACGTCCGCCCCTCGTCGGCCAGAATCGGCACGACGCGCTTTCCCAGTTCCGGATGCTTCAGCAACTGCTTCAGAATCGCCACGAACGCCATGGTGGTCGACACGGGCCGCCCGCCCGATCCCTTCAGCGAATCCTCAAAGAACTCCGCCTCAGGGACTGCGTAGCTAAATGGTTTGAAAACCCTCGCCGGCAGCGGTCCGCCCAGCGCTTCGCGTCTCTCGCGGAGATACTTCATTTCCGCAGCGTCGTCCGGGGGGCGGTAGAAAGAAACCGTATGCACGGTCGACTCCGGAATCGGAATTTGGAATCGCTGCCGGAGCTTGTAGAGCTCATCCTCATTGAGCTTTTTCTGCTGGTGCGTGGTGTTCCGCCCCTCGCCGGCCTCTCCCAGCCCATAGCCCTTGACGGTTTTGGCCAGGATGACCGTCGGCGACCCTGTGTGCTCGAAGGCCCGCTTATAGGCGTTATAGATCTTCACCGGATCGTGACCGCCGCGCCTCATGTTGCCCAACTGCTCGTCGGTCATGTCGGAAACAAGCTCGAGCAGTTCCGGGTACTTGCCAAAAAACTCGCTGCGGATGTAGGCGCCGCCGCGCGCCTTCAATGTCTGGAATTCGCCGTCCACGCACTCGTGCATTCTGCGAACCAGCAGCCCCGACTTGTCCTTCTCGAGCAGCCGGTCCCAATCCGAGCCCCAGACCACCTTGATCACGTTCCAGCCGGCGCCGCGGAAGATCGCCTCCAACTCCTGCATGATGTTGCCGTTCCCGCGCACCGGGCCGTCGAGCCGCTGCAGATTGCAGTTCACGACAAAGATCAGGTTGTCGAGTTTTTCGTTCGAGGCGATGCGCAGCGCGCCCGTCGATTCGGGCTCATCGGATTCGCCGTCGCCCATGAACGCCCAAACCTTGCGGTCCGTCTTCGGCAGGAAGCCCCGATTCTCCAGGTATCGCATGAAGCGCGCCTGGTAAATCGCATTGATTGGGCCCAGCCCCATACTGACCGTTGGGAACTGCCAGAAGTCCGGCATCAGCCAGGGATGGGGGTAGGAGGAGAGCCCGCCTTCGGGCCTCAGCTCATGACGGAAATTCTTCAGTTGTTCCTCCGTCAGCCTGCCTTCCAGGAACGCTCTCGAGTACACTCCGGGGCTGGCGTGCCCCTGGAAGTAGATCAGGTCCCCGGGTTGGTCCGCGCCGATCCTGCCTCGGAAGAAGTGGTTCATTCCGATTTCAACCAGCGTCGCCGAAGACGCGAACGTCGAGATGTGGCCGCCGATACCGTCGTCGTATTTGTTGGCGCGAACCACCATCGCCACCGCGTTCCAACGAACCAGCGACTTCAGCCGCCGCTCCAACTCGCGGTCGCCCGGATAGGGAACCTCTTCATCGACCGGGATCGTATTCAGATAAGGCGTCGTCACGCCCAACGCCGCGGGTACGCCCTTTTGCGCCGCACTGATGGCCAACCGCTCCAACAGGAAACGCGCGCGCTCCGGCCCGCCATCCTCGATGACCTGGTCCAGCGCCTCCATCCACTCCTGCGTCTCTTGAGGATTGAGATCTTCCGGTTTCTCTACTTTAGGTTTGAGCATGAAGGGGTTCCAGAAAAGCGAAGGCTACTTCCGATTTTACTCGGTTGACAAGGAGTTAGATGCACTCTCACGCACTGCGGACGCCGCCGATTCGACGAACGGCTTCGGCTCCCTGAGCGCCTTGATGCGGTCGCGGAATTGAGCGGCCCGCTCAAACTCGAACGCCTTGGCTGCATCTCTCATCTTTTGTTCGAGTTCCGAGATTAGAGCGTCCCGCTCGGCAAGGTTCAGCGGCGCCGCGTCTTCGAGTTCGCCCGCCTCTGGCGTGACGTAGTCGGCCTCAGCCACGCGGACCAGGGTCATGTCGATCGGCTTCACGATCGTCATCGGGGTGATCCCGTTGACTTCGTTGTACTCCAGTTGCAGCTTTCGCCGGCGCTCCGTTTCGCCCAGCGCTCTCTTCATGGAGTCCGTTTGCACGTCCGCATAGAGGATCGCGATCCCGTTGACATTCCGCGCGGCTCTTCCGATGGTCTGAATCAGCGAGCCTGTCGAGCGCAGGAATCCCTCCTTGTCGGCGTCCAGAATCGCCACCAGGCTTACCTCGGGCAGGTCCAACCCTTCCCTCAACAGATTCACTCCAATCAGCACATCGATGTCGCCCCTCCGCAAATCGCGCAGAATCTTCACGCGATCCAGCGTCGACACCTCCGAGTGCATGTAGGAGCACTTGACGCCCAGTTCGTTGTAGTACTCGTTGAGATCTTCGGCCATCCGCTTCGTAAGCGTCGTGATGAGCACTCGCTCTCCCCTCTCCACCCGCTTCCGGATCTCGCCCAGCAAATCGTCCACCTGCCCGCGGATGGGCCGGATCTCCACCTGCGGATCCACAAGGCCCGTCGGACGGATGATCTGCTCCACCACCACCCCGCCCGACTTCGTCAGTTCATACGGACCCGGGGTCGCCGAGACGTAAATCACCTGGTGCACCCGGTTCTGGAACTCCTCGAACGTGAGCGGACGGTTGTCCAGCGCCGAAGGCATCCGAAAACCGAAGTTCACAAGATTCTCCTTGCGCGAGCGGTCCCCATGATACATGCCGCCGATCTGCGGCACCGTCTGGTGGCTTTCATCGATGAAGAGCAGCGCGTCCGAAGGCAGATAGTCGAGCAGCGTCGGCGGCGGCTCGCCGGGCAGCCGCCCCGAGAAGTGCCGCGAATAATTCTCAATCCCATGGCAGTAGCCGACGTTCCTGATCATCTCCAGATCGAACATCGTCCTCTGCCACACCCTCTGCGCTTCGATGAGCTTGCCATGCTTCTCCAACTCGGCATGCCACCACGCCAGTTCCATCTCAATGGACCGCATAGCGGATTCCTTCGTGTCCGCCGACATGACGTAGTGCGTCTTCGGGTACACCGGCAGCCGCAGGAACGTCTGCTTCACGCTCCCGAATAGGGGATCGATCTCGGCAAGGTTCTCAATTTCGTCGCCCCACATCTCGATGCGGTAGGCGTCGTCCGTGTAAGTGGGCCAGATCTCGATAACGTCGCCCCGGACGCGGAACGTGCCGCGGCGGAAATCCGTGTCGTTCCGCTCGTACAGGATCTCCACGAGCTTCTGCAGGATCTGCTCGCGCTTGATGGTCTGCCCCTTCTCGAGCATGAGCAGCATGCCATAGTAAGCCTCGGGTGAACCAATGCCATAGATGCAACTGACGCTGGCGACGATCACGCAGTCGCGGCGCTCGAACAGGCTGCGCGTGGCGGCCATCCGGAGCTTGTCGAGTTCGTCGTTGATGGTCGCTTCCTTCTCGATATATGTGTCGGAAGCGGCGATGTAGGCCTCCGGCTGGTAGTAGTCGTAGTAGCTGACGAAGTACTCGACCGCATTGTGCGGGAAGAACGACTTGAACTCCTGATAAAGCTGCGCGGCGAGAATTTTGTTGTGCGCCATGATCAGCGCCGGGCGGCCCGTCTGCTCGATCACCTTGGCCATGGTGAACGTCTTGCCGGAGCCGGTCACGCCGAGCAAAACCTGATGCTGTTCGCCGTCATGGACGCCGCGAACAAGCTGCTCAATCGCTTGCGGCTGGTCGCCGCGGGGCTGGTAGTCGATGCCGAGCTTGTAACTCACCCTTCGAGTGTAGCCGCGGGCTCACTGACCAGTGAGAAAGCCTGTCAGCATCGGGGGAATCGCCAGGAGCGCCACCAGGCCGTATAGGATCAGGGGGTTCAGCTTGTCCGATCGCTGCTTCGCCACCTGAATCGTTCCCCAGATGACATACGTCATCAGGATCGAAGTCAGCGCCATGCACCAGGCAAACAGCAGTCTGCTGCCCGGACCGAGGAATAGGGAGGCCACCATGCCCGCTTGAACCGCCAAAAGTAGGAATAGGACCCACTTGCCACCCCACCGATCGGGCCTCCCCGTGATTCCGAAGTGCGCCGGCACCGACCGCGGAATCGTGCGCCACGTCGTGGCGAGCAGGAGGACCGAGAAGCCGAGTGCTAGGACGGCGAGGACCCATAGCGGATACCGGAGCCCTTCTTCTACTGCCGGATCGAACATGCCTCGATCTTGCCAATCCCGGCGGCTGGCGTCAATCAGCGCCGTGTGATGGAAACGGTGCGGTAGCTTTCATTTCCCGCTGCGTCGCGCGCCCGCACGGTCAGACGGTTGAACCCAATGTTCAGCGGGATGGATGATGTGGAGAACTGCGGCAGGCCGATTGCCTGCCCGCTGAGTCCCGCGCTGGACTGCCAGGTGACTGAGACCACGCCGACGTTGTCGCTCGCCATGCCGCGCAGGACAACTGCGGACGCCGCGGTGCTTGAAGGAGGCGGCGAAACCATGAGCGACGGCGCGACAGTGTCTTTGATTGGCGCGGCTGGCGGCGCGGGAGGTTGTGCCGGGGGGGCAGGCGGTGTCGTGGGCGGCGCAATTGGAGGCGCGCCTGGCGGAGTCGTGCCGCCCGCCGTTGCCGCGTAGAGCTTCCGGATCTCTGTCATGTCCGCAGGCCTCAATCCGCTCACGCGCCTGTAATAGGGATACATCACTGAGTTCGGATCGTCGTTGTGCCCAAGCCCCAATGCATGACCAAGCTCGTGCAACACCACCGAGAAGACGTCTACGTCAAGTCCGACACGCCACGGCTCATCGATATCCAGGTGTATGTCCCCGGCGAGAGGCTCGCTGTTGGGCGGCGGATAGAACGTGTGCGCCAGAACTCCGCCCCGCCCGTCGAACTTGAAGCCGTCGCCATGATCCCGCTGCAAAAACGCAATGTCGACCGACGCCTTCTTCGATGGGCCTTCCGCCGGCGTCCACTCGATCGCCGCCGCAAGGCGCCATTGCTCCATTGCCCGCAGGATCTCCGAACGCACCGCAGCAGCATCAAGAGCAGGCGCCATCGCGCCCAGCCAATATCGGAGCCGCGCCGTCCCCAGCCCAGCGCCGTCCCATCCTTCCCCGAACCGCGCGGCCAGATTCGCCGCCGCGCCCACTCCCCCCACATTGCCCCCCAGGCAACCGGCGACCGGCTCGCCCGACCTCAGCATCTCCGAGGCCGGCAGGATATAGGCGACCTCGTCCAACGCGGCCATCCGCAAGAGTCCATCCCCTTCTCCTTTCACCATCAGGCTCGCCGGCGCCAGATCCGGATGTTCAACCAGCTCCATCCCGGCCTGCGAAACTAACATCCGCGCCGCCGAGGGCTCCACGTCGGAATGAAACTCCACGACCGCCGTCACGGCGCCTGGGCTGCCCGGGTCAATGAAGGGGCTCAGTTTGTTCTCGGCCTCAAGGACGCCGGCGTAGGTGATTTCCAGCCCCGCCGCGTCAAATCCCAGCGGGAGCGCACAAATCCAGGCGTTTTCCGGCACGTAGCTCACCACAACACCCCCGCGCCGCTCGATCTCGGCCCGCTCGGGAGCCCCGGGCATGCCGCGGAACTGGATAAGAAAATGGAAGCGGCCGCCGGGATCCGCATCGAACACGGCGTTTCTGGCGAAACCCGCCGCGTCCTCACGAATCCCTTCCGCGGATAACTGATTCGGAGGAACCCTTCCCGATTTCAGTCTGATTGGATTGACAGCCGCTTCCTCGGCGTTCAGCCACGCGCCGGCGATGAGGAGGATTGTGAGCCGGCCGCCGCGGCTGAAACTGTGCATAGTCCTCTCATCGGCCCGCTCCCTTAGGATGAGAACAAGATCTTCAGACTAGGTATGCTCCACCATTGATCTCGATGGTTTGCCCTACCACATTGGCCGCGCCCGTCGAACACAGAAACACGATCACCCCTGCCATGTCTTCGTTCGTCGACAATCTTCCCTGCGGGGTCGCCTTCACCACCGACTCCAAAACCTCGCGCGTCGAATATTTCGCATGGAAATCGTTGTCTACCGTGCCCGGGCTGATCGCGTTCACCCGGATTCCGTGCGGAGCCAACTCCTTCGCCATCCCCTTGGTCATCGCCGAGACCGCGCCCTTGGCCGCTGCGTACACTGTGGCCCCGGCGCCTCCGCCGTGTCTGGCGGCGATCGAGCTGACATGCACGATGACGCCCTTCCGCCGCGCCATCATTCCCCGCGCCACCGCCTGCGAAATGAACCACAGGCTCTTGGTGTTCAGGTTCATGACGCGGTCATACAGATCCTCGGGAAACTCGGCCAGCGTCGCCCGCGCGATCAGGTGCCCGGCGTTGTTCACGAGGAGATCGATTTCGGCCGCTACCGGTTCGATCCGGCGCGTGAAATCGAAGATGCCCTCGCGCGTGGTGAGATCCGCCGCCAGCAGGCTCACAGACGCCCCAAGCGACTCCGCTCGCGCGGCCGTCGCCTCGGCGCCGGCCCGGTCTGAGCCATAGTGCAGCCACAGCCGCTTACATCCCGCCTCGGCCAGCGCGACCGCCGTCGCCGCCCCGATGCCCTTCGACGCGCCGGTGACCAGCGCCGACTCGCCTTCCAACTGCACGTTCATCGCATCATGCTCCCGCAGAAACCAACGCAAACGGACGCACCGGCGCGCCCGTCGCGCCGCGAATCTTCAACGGCGCCGCGGCGAAGACAAACTCGCTCGCTCCCGACGCCGACAGTCCTTCCAGGTTCAGGCACTCGATGATGTAAACGCCGCTCTCCACCAGCAGGTGAACGTGCACCTCCATGTTCGACGGCGTCCGCTCAAACGAGGCCGTGTCCGCCCCAGCCGCGTACACTCCCTTGGAACTGAGATAGTGCGCGGCTTCGAGCGTCACGCCCGGCAGCCGCGTGTTGTTGATGAACTGCGCCGGCTCGCGCCAATACCGCCCCCAGCCCGTGCGGATCAGCACCACGTCTCCCTGCCGGAGGCCGGCGTCGTGGAAAAACGCCGCCCCGATTCCGAAATCGGCAGGCAGCGCATCCATGCCGATCCGCCGGGCTACATCCACCAGAACGCCGCGCCGGACAATTGGCGGAATCAGATCCACCGAATGCTCCGTCAACCCGCCCGCATAGTCCTGGTTGCCTTCCACCGGCACGCCGCCGTGAAAATAGCCATTGCACGAAAAATGGCCGAGCGAATCGATGTGCGTGCCCGTATGCGTGCCCATGCTGATCGCATCAGCCGCGCTCGACGCGCCTCCCGGCAGCACCACTTCACCATGCAGCTTCGTCAACGCATGAGTGAAGGGCGGATGCGTCGGCCAATGCGGAATGCCCGGATACCAGGGCTGCGCAAGGTCCATCACGCGATAATCAGTGAGATACAGCGCCACCGGCGGCCTCCGGCAAGAAATAGAAGCAGATCCCCAGAATGACATACACCGCCAGCAGCATCGCACCCTCCAGCCAGTTCGACTCGCCGTCGGAGGCCACCTCGCCCGTGATCAACGCCGCCAGCACGACCGCCATCACCTCCGCCGGCGAGAACACCAGATCCATCGGCCGCGGCCCGAGGAAGTAGCTCGTCAGCACCAGCACCGGCGCAACAAAGAGCGCGACTTGAATCGACGAACCCACGGCGATCGAGATGCTCAGGTCCATCCGGTTCTTGAGCGCCACCAGGATGGCCGTCGAATGCTCAGCCGCATTACCGATGATCGCCACCACGATGACGCCCACGAAAACCGACGTCATTCCGAACGAGTGCGCCGCCTGCTCCACGCTGCCCACCAGCATCTCGCTGACCCAGGCCACCAACGCCGTCGCCACCGCCAGCGTCACAACGCTTCTGCCGAGGCTCCAGGGTGCCTGATCGCCCGCCGCCTGCGCCTCCTGGCTCGAGGGCAGCCCCGTGAACAGCCGCTTGTGCGTCACCAGCGAGAAGATCAGATGGCCCGCGTAGATGAGGATCAGCACCACGGCGATCTCGAGCGAGAGATCCTTTTCTTTCGGCCAGCCCGCCGGACCCGCCAGATGGTGGAAAGCCGCCGGCACGATCAGCGCGATCGAGGCCAACGTCAGCAGCGTCGCCTGCGTCCGCGCCGCCGTCGCCTGGAACCGCTGCACCGGGAACTTGATCCCCCCGCAGAAGATCGCCAGCCCCGCCACCAGCAGAATGTTTCCGATGATCGACCCCGTCAGCGACGCTTTCACCACATCGTAGAGCCCCTTGCGCAGCGCCGCCAGCGCAATGATCAACTCGGCCGCGTTGCCGAACGTGGCGTTCAGCAACCCGCCAACGCCCTCGCCCGTGTGCGCCGAAAGATGCTCCGTCGCGTGTCCCAGCCAGCCCGCCAACGGCAGGATGGCCAGACAGGCCGAGACGAAGATGAAGACGTGCTCCTCCGGCCGCAGAAAATGCAGGTAAGCGGTTACCGGAACAAACACCAGAAGCCAGTCCAACGACGGTCTCAACAGGATCTTGAGCATGTCCCCTCGGATGTCCATTTTGGCAGATGCAATCCCCGCGCGGTGCAAGGCGCGCGAAAACCCCTGCATGTTAGAGTCAAGTAGGAACCCTGTCGGGGCGTAGCGCAGTCTGGTAGCGCGTCTGCCTTGGGCGCAGAAGGTCGCTGGTTCGAATCCGGCCGCCCCGACCAAGCCTTTCGACCTTGGCGAACGATCTCCCGTTGTTTAGCGCGCGCTGCTGGAAGAGCGTCAGTTATTTTTCAAGCGCGGTTCCTCTGCCCGCTGCCTTCGGCTCGTGTGCCTCGCTTGCCGCATGGAACCCGACTACTTCATCCAATTCCCCGGGGCTATCCCGCTCCCCTCGATGATTGCCTTCATCGTGCCCAGAGGGAGGATTCGCCCCCGGTGGTACGGCACGATGACCTGCTTTCCGGTCAGGATGTTGCGCCACTTCTGATGGCTACCGGCGGAACCGGCGAGAGTGAAACCATGCCGCCGGAGAATCGAGATCACCTGGTCCGCGGTCAGGCGAGGCGTTCCGCGGTCACCCAACCGTTACCTCGACCAACTTTGCGGTCGGCGACAAGTCGATCTCGGCGGGCGAGAGGTACAGTCGAATTGCCTCTTCGATGCCTTGCCTCGCCTCCTCTTCTGTGTCGCCGGCGGAAGCACAGCCCGGCAACTCAGGGCAGAGCGCGGAGTAACTCCCGGCCTCAGGATCGTACTCCAAGATCACTCGGAACCTCATGCTTGCAGTATATCTCCGGCGCCCTCCCTGCAGACCTGCCTTGGGCGCAGAAGGTCGCTGGTTCGAATCCGGCCGCCCCGACCATCCTGGTTCCAGTACCCCTCTGCAGCAAATCAGTACTGTCGCGTCTTGTTTCTCGGGCCTCGCCGCCTGAACCTAAAAGGCAATCCCCACTGGGGCATCTTTCGGAGGCTCACATGAAGCAATGGATGACGACTGCAG
>CAYWST010000029.1:0-9747 GCA_964461075.1 uncultured Solibacteraceae bacterium
GCAGGTCGCGGGGGCTCATCAACTGGCGGCCGAAGTCGTCGATGATGAAGATGCCATTGTTGGACTTCATCTGCAGCGGCGCCGAATAGATGCCCGACGATTCGTCCAGCCGGAGCTCGAGCATGGACGGGATCAGTTCGCCGCCGACGACCAGGCACGGGCGCTTGCAGAGCACCCAACGCGGGTCGATGTCCGGATCGTCGACCTCGATCTTGTGGTGAACCACCGGGTCGTACAGCGAAATGATCTGGTTGTCGACCTCCACCGCATAGGGAATCAGCACTCCGTCCTGATAGACGCGCAGCATTCGTTCGGCGATGGACGTTTTACCGTTTCCGGACGGCCCGTAGAGGAAGATCGAGTTCTGGCTGATAATCGCCGGGCCCAGTTGATCCAGCAGCCGGTCCGGCACGACGAGATCGGAGAAGGCCGATTTCAGGGACCGCCGGTCCACCGTGACGTGCGCCGTCTGGTGCTTGGTCGCCGCGTGATACTGCTTCAGCGAGACCGGGCAGGCGCCGGCGTACTGCGTGATCTGAAATCGGTCCGACGCCAGTTGTTTTCCCGCTGCCGTCAACGTGAACTGGTAGTCGTTGCCGACCATCCCTTTCACTTCAATCAACTGCTGCGACCGCATCGTGCGGAACCCCCAATCGATGATGGGGATGGAGAGGCGCAGCGAATTGCTGAGGCTGCCCAGCGTGCAGAAGCCCTCCAGCATCAAGCGCCTCAGGCAGAGGTCGAGAACCAGAGTTGAGGAGATGCCAAGTTCCTCGAGCGACTGAGGAACCGGCGGGGAGAACGCAGAGCGCAGTCCGGCGAGAGTGGAAGTCATGCCACTTCCTCTATCGGCGGAGCCTGCGTCTGGGATTAGCTCTGCACGCGGGGGCTTTGGTCAACGTCACAGTCTTCAGGAGAGAAGTGTCTTCCCGCATCGCCATCCTTATGTTGGCCGCAGCCGGCCTGAGCCAGGCCGGCGAGAGCGCCTCCGCGCTCTACAAGAAGGCCCGTAAGGCAGAGAAAACAGGCAACTTCGCCCAGGCTTACCTATACGCTTCGCAGGCCTATGCCAAATCGCCGGAGAACAACGAGCTCTGGGCTTACTCGCAGTCGCTCCGCCGGCAGGGGATGACCGGACTGAAGCTCGACCTCAAACCCCTGGCGCCGCCCGAAACGGCGCTGGATTTCCCCGGCATCACCGAAGACGACCTCCGCGAAGCGCGCACTCTGCTTCCTCCGCCGGTGCTGACCGGAGACGACAAGACCCTCGATTTCGACATCCAGGGGGACGCCAAGGAGCTCTTTGAGAAGGTCCTTCCGGCTTACGGAGTCCAGGTGGTCTTCGACAGCGATTATCAACCCGGACCAAAGACCCGCTTTCGCGCCGGGGGTCTCACGTTCTTCGATGCGCTCCATGCGCTTCAGGCGGTGACCAGTAGCTTCGCCGTCGCTGTCAATCCGCGCGTCGCGCTCGTCGCCAAGGATACCGATCCGAAGCGCCGTGAGATCGAGCCCACGATCACGATTGTCATCCCCTTTCCCGAACCGATTTCACCCCAGGACCTGCAGGAGGCCGCGCGCGCGGTTCAGAGCACGTTCGACATCACCAAGATGGGCATCGACAACGGCCGGCGTCTGGTCCTGTTCCGCGACCGGCTTTCGCGGATCCGTCCGGCGGCGGCGCTGTTTGAACAACTGATGCGGCACCGGGGGCAGGTCGCCTTCGACGTGGATCTGCTTTCAGTGAACAAGGACTCAACCCTCGATTACGGCCTCAAGCTGCAGGGAGCGTGGCAACTGCTCCCGCTCGTCGCCTCCGCGCCGCTCAACATGCTGCCCGGCGCCAGCGGCTTTGGGATTAAGTTCGCCGACTCTCTCATCGTCGCCGGGATGACCAGGAATCAGACCACCTCACTTGTTTCGGCTCAGATGCTCAGCCTCGATGGTCAACCCGCCACCATTCACCTCGGTGACCGCTATCCGGTGGTGACCTCGCAGTTCGTCGGGGAAGGCGCCGGCGGCCCGCTGAGCTACAGCCCTCCGCCGTCGATCAACTTCGAGGATCTGGGGGTGGTTCTCAAGGTCACCCCCAGAGTCCACAACGCCGGCGAAGTCAGCGTTCAACTGGAGGCGGAGTACAAGAGCCTCACCGGAGAAGCGGCGAACGGCATCCCCGTCATCGGCAACCGCAGGTTCGTCACCACCGCGAGAATGAAGTTCGGTCAGACCGCCGTTCTCGCCGGCCTCGTCCGCGACACGATCTCGCAAAGCTGGAGCGGAATCCCCGTCCTTTCGCTGGCTCCGTTCCTCCGGGTGAACTCGAAGGCGAGGGAAGAGACCACCATCCTGTTGACAATTCGCCCGCGGCTTGTCAGCCTGCCGCCGACCGAGTTCCCTTCTCATCCTATCTGGCCGGGGACTGAGACGCGGCCCCTGACGCCCGTCGAAGCGGGAAGCCCGTGAGATCCTGATAGTCGTACACCTATGTCCCAGATGCTTAGTGAAATCCGCGAGCAGCCGGCGGCGCTTGACCGGACACTGCGCGCCGAATTGCGCGGCTTTGAATCGCTTCGCGCGAGGTTGACGCGGAATCCACCGCGAATGATCCTGCTGGCCGCCCGAGGCACGTCGGACAACGCGGCGCAATTCGGCCGGTATCTGATCGAGATTACGACCGGGATTCCGGTGAGCCTCGCGGCGCCGTCGGTCTCGACGCTTTACCACGCTCCGCTCAAGCTCTCCGATTGTCTGGTTGTCGCGGTGTCTCAGTCCGGCGAATCCACGGACACCAACGTCGTCCTCCAGGAGGCCAAGGAACAGGGGGCCTTGACAATCGGGATCACCAATGAGGCCGGATCCACCCTGACCTCGCTGGCTGATCACACCGTCCTGGTACGCGCCGGCCGCGAGCGTAGCGTCGCCGCAACCAAGACGTACACCGGACAACTGCTCAGCTTCTACCTGCTGGCCTGGGCGCTCGGCGCAAAGCTGGAAATCTCCGACCTCAAGCGCCTTCCCGACCTCGCAAGCGCAGCCCTCGATCTCGAAAAGGAGATCGCCCAGCGCGCCGAGCGGTACCGCTTCATGGATCACGCCGTCGTCATCGGCCGCGGCCTCAACTACGCCAACGCCTTCGAGTGGGCGCTCAAGCTGATGGAGACCTGCTATATCGTGGCCGAGCGTTTCTCGCAGGCCGATCTGTTGCATGGTCCCATCGCCATTGTGGAACACAACTTTCCCGCCTTCGTGCTTGCTCCGCCCGGCCCAACATGGCCTGTGATGGAGCCCATGCTCGCCCGTCTGGCCGAGCTCGGAGCCGAGACTCTGGTGCTGACGGATCGTTCCAACAAAACCGCCCCAAAGAAAGCGGTTCGGATCCCCTCCCTGCTCGCGTTCCGCTCAAGCAAGCGCCCCGAGATGCCGGAGGACCTCTACACGCCCATCCCGTACATCGTCCCGGCGCAGATGTTCGCCGCGCATTTGGCGGCCGTCAAGGGCCTGAATCCGGACGCGCCCCGGGGCCTCAACAAAGTCACGCACACGCTGTAAGTCCATTTCGGCGGGCGGGCTTGGGGCGAGAGGAACTCCACCCCCAACCGCCGGGCGCATTCGAGCGCGCACGCGCGGCCGATTCCCGGTTCAGCCACACGGCTACTTCGCCATTCAACCGCATGGCTCGAAGCGCTCCGTATTCAGCGAAGACATCGCCCAGAAACCTGCCGGCCAGGAGCACTGCGCGCGTGCCGTCATCGCGCCGGGGTGGACGCTGTCGAGCGCGTCGGAGACCGCTGCCGTGCAGAGTCCCCGTTGAAGGATGTCGAGCAGTTCTCTCGACCCCGCAGGGATGTCCGGCTCCGCATGAGGCTCATGATTCGTGCCAGGCGGAATCTGTCCCGGTTTCGCGCAGCGGCGCGTCCGCGCATGGCCCACGCTGGTGTCTTCGACGAAGGGAGCTGCGGCGAGATCTGCCAGATCGACGGCGCCCGCGATCCCGACGATGACGGCTCGCCGCGCGGCACATGGCAGAGCCGCTAACCCGCAGGCTTCGAATTCGGAGCGCCTATAATGTGGTCAACGTGCAGTTTCTCCGTTTCCTCGCTCGACTCCTGGGGGTGGCGCTCTGCTTGTCAACCGCCCTGGCCGCCCAGGACGGCCCCTGGAACCATCGCGTTCTCCTGGCCACCTCCGCCGACGGCTTGACCTGGACGGCCGGACGGCAGACGCTCGCCGAGCGCGCCTCCGTTCCCGAACTCTTCCTGAACCCTGAAGGCCGCCCTACCATCCTTTTCGTCGATGCCAGTGGCGCCCGCGAATCGGTCGGGGCGATACAACGCGATCCCTCGGGAGAGTGGAGGCGCGTGCAGACCAACCTTCGCGAGGTCGATCCCAACGTCGTCCGCCTCGCCGACGGAACCTACCGCGCCTACGTCAAGTCCGGTCTTGACGGGGCCATGTCGGCGTACTCTTCCATTGACGGACTTGACTGGAAGCCCCTCGGAGAAGTCTTCCGTGACGCGCGTTATGCCAACGCCACGGATCCCGACGTTTTCGAAACCGCCTCGGGCTGGGTGATGCTCGTCTCCCTCGGCGCGCGGATGCTGCGGTGTTCTTCAGCCGACGGGCTCCGGTTCACCACCGACGGAACGATTCTCGAACTCGGCGGCTCCGTCTCCGACACCGTGAAGGTTCCCGGCGGTTGGCGCACCTACTTCCACGTGAACGCCGATCCGCGGACTGGATCGCGGATGCGCATCCGCTCCGCGTTCACCGCGGACGGGCGCACCTGGCAGGTCGAGGAAGGCGACCGTGTCATCGCTCCGCCCGACGGACCCGCGGCGCTGGGCGTCGCCGACCCCGCGCCGGTCCAACTCCCCGACGGCTCCTGGCTCATGGCCATCAAGTCTTTCATCTCGCCCGTTCAACCCGGCCAGCCGGCGCAGCCCGGGATCCAATCTCATAACGTGATGAGCGCCTCCAGTTCCGACGGCCTGACATGGACCCGCGACGAAGGCGTCCGTTTCACTCAAGCCTCCGTTCCCGCCGCCATCAATGACCGCGACGAGCGTGTCCTGCTCTACTTCGTCCAGCCTCCGACTCAGCCCGGCAAGCCGGAAACTGTCGCACTGGCCGTCTCAACGGACGGCCTCGACTTCCGCCAGGATCCCGCATTCGAAATCGCCGGACTCAGCACGATCAAAGCCGTCGACCCCTCCATCCTGCGCGACCCCGAAGGCCGTTTCCGCCTTTATTACCTCGCCTCCGACCATGCGGGCGACCCCGCCGCCGGCCCCAACCCGCACCGCATCCACATGGCTCTCTCCGAAGATGGCATTCGCTTCCGCGAGACGGGTTCTGTTTTCGAATTCCCCGACCTTGTCGACCCTGATGTCTTCCGCTACAAGGACCAGTGGTGGATGTATGTCTTCGCCAGGAACCGCACCATCATCGCGAATTCGGCCGACGGCGCCAGTTTCTCCTACCACTCCGATCTCTCCTTGCCCGGATGGGGGACGACCGCGCCGGTGACGCTGCCTGACGGACGGCTGCGTCTTTACGCTTTCGACCAGCGCTCACCAGCCGGCAACGCCGTCCGCAGTTTCATTTCGTTCGATGGCGTCAACTGGACCGAAGAGCCCGGCGAGCGGTTGCGCGGCGAGCCCGGCGAGCAGATCACGGACCCCTTCGTCATTCCCTGGCGGGGCGGCTACAAAATGTACTTCAAGAGCTCCGTGGCCGCGCGCGGTTTCGCCACCGGGCAGCCCGCCGGCCTCGTCCTCGGCGCCAAGGGATTCAACTCGAGCGGCGGCGCGCAGTTGTTCAATCACCCAACCGGGCTTGCCACCGACGGAACGGCGCTTCTCGTCGCGGACCGCTGGAACAATCGGGTCCTCGTCTGGAAGAACGCTCCGGCCTCGAACACCCCGCCCGACCTCGTCCTCGGCCAGCCCAATTTCGATACCAACAACTCGGGTCCCGGGCTCCACCAATTGAATTGGCCGGGTAATGTCGCCATCACGCCCGATGGCCGCAAAATCGCCGTCACCGACACAAATAACGATCGCATCCTCATTTGGAACGAGTCCCCCTCACGAGACGGAGAACCAGCAAGCGTGGTGATCGATCTGACGAAGCTGCCCCAGCCGCCTCCAGGGCCAGGTGCGTTGCGTTACGGCTGGCCTTGGGGCGTGTGGACCGACGGCCGGCGGTTCGCAGTTGTTGCAACGCATGGAGCTTCGGTTCTCATCTGGAACTCGATCCCTGAGCGCGACAACCAGCCGCCGGATCTGGTGCTGCGCCCTGCCGCCGCCGGGACCCCGCGCAACATGACCAGCGACGGCGCCACCTTCTTCGCGCTCAGCGACCACAACAATGGCGAGCAGAGCCGCCCCGCCACCATGGTCTGGAACGAGTTTCCCTCCGCGCCCGATCAGCAGCCCGCCTTCACATGGCCTGAGTGGCTCAAAGGCACGGTGCTCGAGGATGGCAAGCTCGTCATGGCCGGCATCCAGACAGTCTCCATCTGGAATCGCAAGCCAACCGGTCCTCAGACTGCGCCGGACCTTCAGTTGCGCCCCACGAGTTATCGCAACGGCGACGGGCCCGATGCGGTAGTCGCGCAGGGCCGCCTCTACGTCTCCAATTACAACGGCAACAACGTTCTCGCCTGGAACTCTATCCCCGCAAGTTCGGCGCAGCAGCCCGATTTCTCCCTGGGCAGCGAGGATCCGAACCAGGACACATGGGCCGAGAATTTCTTCATTCAGAACCCGGCGCTCTCAACCGACGGCCGCAGCCTTTTCGCCTCCTCCGATTTCGACAGAAAGCTCTTCGTCTGGCGCGCTCTTCCAAACACGAACGCCGCGCCACCCGATGCAGTCATCCCTTTGCAGGAAGGGCCTTGGGACAACGCTCTGCACGGCTCGAGACTGGCGCTCGCCGGCCGGGGCACGGTCTATCTCTGGAACAGTCTGCCGTTACAGGGCGAGAAGCCCGAGGTGACATTGAGCGGCCGGATCGGTGACATCGAACTCCGCGAGCTGACGGGAGTCGCCATGGACGCACGGCACTTCTATCTGGCCGACCGTCAGGCCAACCGCGTTTACGTCTGGGAGGGACTTCCCGGTCCGGCAAGCCAGCCTAAGCTCGCTCTTGAAATGCAAAACCCCGGACGCTTGTCGAGCGACGGCGTCTGGCTCGCGGCGGCGTCCTTTGAAGGCCACGAAGTTCTCCTTTGGCGCGTGGACAGCATTGGCCAGGACAATCAACCTCTCCGCCTCGGCGCTCCCGGCCTTTTCAACCTCCCCGGTGAAGCCCTTACCGCCGGCGGCCGCCTCTTTGTGGCCGACCGGGGCAACAACCGCGTTCATGTGTGGAACCGGATTCAGGACGCCCTCGAGGGCAGACCCGCGGACGCGTTCCTCGGCGCGCTGAATGTGAACGACCGCTCCCCCGGCCTCACTCCCAACAAACTCTTCATGCCCGGCGCGCTGGCCTGGGACGGCGTGAACCTATGGGTGGGCGAGTTCAAGTTTTCCACCCGCATCCTCCGGTTCAGCCCGCGATAGCGTCCGAGCGTCTGCGCGGCGGGCGCCGCTGCGATTCAGACCGGGTTCATCGCTACGCCGCTCAAGTGCGGCAGCGGACTGGTCCGGGCAGGCAGGGGACACGGTGAGGCCGAACCTTGCATCGCCTTCCTCCCCTTGAGACCGCGAATTTCCAATAGGATTTGGATATGAACCGCCGCGAACTACTGCGACTCGCCTCCGGCGCGACTGCGCTGCCCGCCATCGGTACCGCCGTGGCTCCGGGCAGACTGCCGCTGGCCGTGTCCACTCTCGGCTGCCCCAGGTGGGACTGGAGCACCATCGTCAGGAACGCTTCCTCCTGGGGCTTCGCCGCGCTCGAGCTACGCGGCATCCAGGATCAGATGGACCTGACCAGGTGCGCCGAATTCATCGGCACGCGGCAGAAGACGACGCTCAGCGATCTTGCCGCCGCCGGTCTCACCATCTCCGATCTCGGCGCCTCAGCGCAGATGCACGAGCCCGACGCCGCCAAGCGCGCGAAACACATGGACGAGGCGCGCCGTTTCATCGACCTCGCTCACCAGATGAAGGTTCCTTACGTGCGCGTCTTCCCGGACAGGCTCGTCAAGGGGGAGGACAAGAGCGTCACCTTCGCGCGCATCAGCGAAGGCCTCCATGAGCTTGGCGAGTACGCCAGACCCTCGGGCGTCGTCGTCATTCTCGAATCCCACGGCGAGTTCCGCCGCGGCCAGGAGCTTCTGCCTGTTCTGGAAGGCGCGAAGTCGAACAACGTCGCGTTCCTCTGGGACGCGCATCACACCTGCGTCGAGGGCGAAAAGCCCTTAGACACGTACAGGCAGCTTGGCCGGTACACCCGGCACGTTCACCTCAAGGATTCCGTGCCCGTGCCAGGCAAGCCGAAGGAAGAGCGCCGCTACGTTCTCACAGGCGATGGAGAGATTCCGGTGAAGGAGACCGTCCGCGTCCTCGTCTCGCAGGGCTACAAGGGCTACTACTGTCTGGAATGGGAAAAGCGGTGGCATCCGGAGATCGAAGAGCCTGAGGCCGCCTTCCCGCACTACGCCAAAGTGATGCGGCAATACCTGCAGGAGGCCGGTTTCAAGGCATGAGCACGGAAATCGAGTTCCGGATGCGGCCCATCGGCTTTGTTCGCAGCCCGCACCGGGAACAGGCGGATGTTCCCAAAGGTCATGGGGCCAAACATGAGGCCGAAGGCGTTCTCGAAATCCGCGCCGATCTCGAAGCCGGGCTCGAGGACATCGAGGGCTTCTCGCACCTCTTCGTCATCTGGGTCTTTGACCGCTCCGAGGGATACGACCTCGCCGTCACTCCGCCCACCGACGATCGTCCGCACGGCCTGTTTACCACGCGCGTGCCGCGGCGGCCGAACCCATTGGGCCTGACCGTCGTCGAGCTCCTGGGCCGCGAGGGCGCCCGGCTGAGAGTGCGCGGTCTCGATATGCTCGACGGCACGCCCATTCTCGATATCAAACCCTACCTCTCAAGCATCCCCGAAGAGCGGCTTCGCCGCGGCTGGCTTGCTGAAGCTGAAGCGAGGAAACCCTCCGCCTGAGCCCAATTCAGAGTGAGGCCGCAGGTAGGCGAAAGGCGGCCATCACCTGAGCGTTGCGCGCAAACAGCAGGCCCGATGGCACGAAGAGGTATCAACTTCGATCTTTCAATTTGCGCCGCCATCAATACAACGTACGGCCCCCGGGCAGTTCGCAGGGCGAGAGAACAGCCCGCTAACGCGTCACCCGGTTCAGCCACACCTTCACGTCCTCGTCCCGCCCCTCCGCGTTCCAATTCGCCCCGAACAGGTCCGGACGTCCGTCCCCGTCCACGTCGCAGATCCGCATGGAGTGCGATCCCGTCTCCGTCACGATCAGGGGCGTCCAGGTCCGCCCGCGCTGAAAGAGCACTTTCACCTCGTCCGGGTCTTCGCCTTGCGGCATCTCCGCGTACACGAGGTCCATGCGCTGGTCGCCGTCGAAATCGGCCGCTCCGATGAAATGGCACACGCTTTCCACCTCCGGCAAAACCACATGGAGCCGCCACTCGCCTGACCGCGGATCCTTCGGCGCCTCGAACCAGCAGATCTGCGACCGCCTGCCTTTTCTCTCTGAAGGGGCCATGACGACATCCTTGCGCCCGTCGCTATCGATGTCCGCCACGGCGATATACGAGTTCGGGAATCTCC
>CAYWST010000029.1:9757-25750 GCA_964461075.1 uncultured Solibacteraceae bacterium
CCATTCCGCCCCGTTTGCGAACCGGAACGGCCATTGCTTCCATCGCCGCCGCCCGAGATTCTCAAACCAGCTTCCGTTAATGACCAGGTCCTTGTCGCCGTCTCCATCCAGATCCACCGCCAACAAGCCTTCTCCCGCCTCGCAATCGAGCGTCTCTTCCTCCCATCCGCCGTCGCGCTGCCAAACGAAGTGCAGCCGGTTGCCTGCATCGTCCTTCGCGGGCCACTCCTTCTGATTGCGTGCCGCGACGTCCATCCGCCCGTCGCCGTCGAAATCGGCCGCCTCCAGGTCGTGCAGTGTTCTTCGCGCCAACACCTTCGGCTCCCATCCCGCTCCGGTGTTCCGGTACCACGTGACACCATTCGGCTCGCGCGTAATCACCACGAGGTCCATGCGCCCGTCGCCATCCACGTCCGAGACTTCCCCGTCCGTGCTGAATCTGCCTGAGGAGTCGATCACAACCCGATCCCATCGCGGAAACCTGTTCATGTAGGCGACGAGGCCGCCGCTCTTCGCGCCGCCAGCAACCAGATCCACCCGGCCGTCGCCATCAAGATCGCCCGCCGTTTTCAGCCAGGGATCTTCGATCTGGCGGTCCAGCACGATCGCCTCGAACCCGCCTCCGGCCGCCAAGGCCGCAAGAGCAAAAACCAGCCTCAACATGAGCTTTCTCCGCGCCCATTAGATCACGCCCCGCTTCCGGGGAACATCTCTGCAAACCTTCACGAAGATCCACTGCGACTGGGGTCAGGCTGCTCGCTAAACTCCAGCGCCTTCTTCACGAGGAAGCCTGCCACCCCGCCTATTCCCGGCTGTACATGGAACACAGGGTCCTCGCGTCATTGGTGGAAGAGTTTCGGAAGTGGAATTGGGAGTGGGACTACAACGGATACCTGCTCGAATTGACCGCCCGCCTCCTGGAAACTGGCGGCTAAGCCCTCCTGAAGAGGCCGGGGCCGGCGAAATCGCCGCTTCCCTGCACCAGGAGTCCGCCGCCGCGGAGTACTCGTTCATGATCGGGCGGGTCGAGAAGATGCTGAAGGCGTGAAACCGGCGACAGACCTCCAAGCCCAGTCATTGGAATCCGACGCTCAATTCAAGGCGGCGGCGCGGCCGCCCGTGGATCGGCTGTACACTATGGGAATTGCGCTGGATCATCGCTTTTCTTCTTAAGCTGCTTTACCGCGCCGAAGTGCGCGGTGCGCTGCCTCAGGCCGAGCGGCTTGTCATTATCGCCAACCACCAGTCGTTTCTCGACGCTCCGCTGATGTGGTCGCTGATCGCCAGGGATGCACTCTGGGTGGTTCACAGCCAGGTGATGCAGATCGCGGCGTTCCGCTTTCTGTTGAAGGCCGTCGACTACGTGGTAATCGATACGGCGAAGCCGATGGCGATGAAACACCTGGTTGAGGTGATCGAACGGGGCAGGCCGGTCATCATCTTCCCCGAGGGCCGTGTGACGGTGACCGGAACGATGATGAAGGTCTACGACGGCGTGGCGTTTCTGGCGGCGAAGGCGAGAGCGACGATCGCGCCGGTCTGGATCGAAGGCGCAGTGAACGCGCGCGGCTTCAGCCGGATGGGCGCCGGTTTCCCGTTGCAGTGGTTCCCGAAAGTGCGGCTGACCGTCCTGCCGCCGGAGATCATTGAGATGCCGGAAGCGCGCAGCGGGAAGCTCAGGCGGCGGAAGGCGGGCGAGGAGATGCGGCGGCTGATGCAGCGCACGCGTGTTGCGGCGCGGCGGCGGCGCACGATTCCCGAGGCGTTTCTCGATGCGCTCGAATTGTGCGGCCGGTCCTGGCACATGGTGGAAGACGCCGGCGGAACGGTCTGGAACTATGGAGGGACTCTCAAGGCTGCGCTTGCGCTGGGCCGGCTGGCCGCGAAGCTGACCAAGCCGGACGAGAACGTGGGCGTGCTGATGCCAAACGCCGCGGCGACCCTCGGCCTGATTCTCGGGCTACAGTGGTTCCGGCGTGTCCCTGCGATGCTCAACTTCACCGCAGGTTCGGAGGGGCTGCAGAGCGCGCTCACCGCGGCGAAGATCCGGGTGGTGCTGACATCGCGGGCATTCGTCGAGCGTGCGCGGCTCGCTCCGGCGCTCGAAAAACTGAGCGGCTGCGAGATCCGCTATCTCGAAGATCTGCGCCCGTTATTGGGCCTGGGCGACAAGTTGTGGCTCATTCTCCTGGCGCTGCGGAGTCCGCGCTCCGTGCTGATGCCTGCCAGTCCCGAGTCTCCGGCCGCCATTCTGTTCACCTCGGGCTCGGAAGGCAAGCCGAAGGGAGTCGTCCTCAGCCACGATTCGATCCTCGCCAACATTGAGCAGGGTCTGACTGCGTTCGACGTCTCGCCGAAGGACAAGATGCTCTCGGCCATGCCCGTGTTCCACTCATTCGGACTGACGGCGAATCTCATTCTGCCGGTGGTGAACGGCATTCCGTTGTTTCTTTACCCGTCGCCGCTGCACTATAGCATCATTCCTGAGATCGTCTACGACCGCGATTGCACTGTGCTGTTCGGTACGAACACTTTCCTCAAGCACTACGGCACGAGGGCGCACCCCTACGATTTCAGGCGGGTGAAGATCGCCGTTGGCGGCGCGGAGAAGGTGACTGACGAGGTGCGGCAGCTCTGGTTCGAGAAGTTCGGCGTCCGTGTGATGGAGGGCTACGGGGCGACGGAGTGTTCGCCGATCATCGCGGTGAACGGGCCGATGCGCTGCCGGTTCGGGAGCGTCGGCGAGCCGCTGCCGGGGATCGAGTGCAGGCTGGAAAAGGTGGAAGGAGTGGAGGAGGGCGGACTGCTGCACGTGCGCGGGCCCAATGTGATGCTTGGGTATCTGCGCGACAGCGCCCCAGAGGTTCTGGAGCGGCCGTCATCGATCTACGGGGAGGGATGGTATGCGACCGGGGATCTCGCGGTGATCGACGAGGACGGCTTTCTCACGCTGCGCGGGCGGATGAAACGCTTCGCGAAGGTCGCCGGGGAGATGATCTCGCTGGAAGTGGTGGAGAGGATCGCCGAAGCCGCTTCGCCCGCGTCGGTGCACGCATCGGTTTCGCGTCCCGATCCGAGCCGCGGCGAGACGATCGTGTTGGTGACGCAGGATGCGGCGCTGAAACGGGAACACCTGCAGCAGGCCGCGCGGCAGCTTGGCGCCCCGGAACTGGCCATTCCGCGCCGCATTGTCTACACGCAAAAGATCCCGCTGCTGGGTTCGGGGAAGAAAGACTACCCGGCGGTGTCAAGGCTGGTTGAATCGGAGCTGGAGCGCCAGAATGCCTGAACCCCAATACTCACGCGGCGAACAGCGCGCGTGGTTCCTCTATGACTTCGCCAACTCGGCGTTCGCCTCGACGGTGGTAACGCTCTTCCTTGGGCCGTGGCTGACAACGCTGGCCAGGAACGGCGCGGACGCGGCCGGACGCATCTATCCGCTCGGCGTCGAAGTGGACGCGCGCAGCTACTGGAGCTATCTGATCGCGCTCAGCGTCTTCATGCAGATCTTCTGCCTGCCGGCGCTGGGCGCCATCGCCGACTACAGCCCGCGGAAGAAGCAGCTTCTCGCAGCGTTCACCTACATCGGCGCGGGGGCGACACTCGCGATGTTCTTCCTGGACGGCGCCCGCTACCTGTTGGGAGGCGCGCTGTTCTTGATCTCGAACCTCGCCTTCGGCGCGTGCGTGGTGCTCTACAACTCATTCCTGCCGGATATCGCGCCGGAGGAGGAGCGCGACTCGGTCTCATCGAAAGGCTGGGGCGTGGGCTACCTCGGCGGCGGCATCCTGCTCGCGCTGAATCTGCTGCTCTACCAGAAGGCGGAAGCATGGGGCATCGGCGAAGGCCTGGCCGTGCGGGTGAGCCTGTGCTCGGCGGGCGCGTGGTGGCTGATCTTCGCCATCTATCCGCTGGTGCGGTTGAAGAACCGCCCTCCGCAGAGGCTGCTGCCTCCGGGGCACAACGTGATCGCCTCGGGATTCACGCAGCTCTTCCGGACCATCAGGGAGATGCGGGCGTATCCGCAGACGCTGACGTTTCTGGTGGCCTACCTCATCTACAACGACGCGATTCAGGCGGTGATTACGCTCGCCGGGCAGTACGGCGCCGATTACCTCAAGATCCCGATGTCCAATCTGACGATGGCGATCCTGATGGTGCAGTTCGTGGCGTTCGGCGGCGCTCTGCTGTTCAACTGGATCGCCGCCAAGGTGACGGCCAAGCGGGCGGTATGCGGCGCGCTGGTGGCCTGGACGCTGATGATGGTGGCGATGTTCGCGGTGAAGACGACGGCGCATTACTTCATGGCCGCCGCGGGGGTGGCGATCATCATGGGCGGAAGCCAGGCGCTGTCGCGCTCGCTCTATTCCTTGATGATCCCCAAGGGCAAGGAAGCCGAGTACTTCAGCCTGTATGAGATCAGCGACAAGGGCACCAGTTGGCTGGCGCCGCTGCTGTTCGGACTGACGCTGCAGTTTACGGGAAGCTACCAACTGGCTATATTGAGCCTGATCGTGTTCTTTGTCGCGGGTCTGCTCGTCCTGCTCCGCGTGGATGTCGCGCGCGCGGCCAGCGAAGCGGCCCGCGCCCATTGAGAGGGTTCATGAGCCGCTATCACGCCTTTCACGGCGGGGCCTTTTTCGAAGCGATCGGCGTCGATCTGCGCCATCTCGATTCTTCGGGCCGCGTGATCAGCGCCGACGTGCTGGACGCCTGGTTCGATCCGAGTCCCCGGGTGACCGCCTTCCTGCGCGAGCATCTCGAGTTCCTCCTCCGGACATCGCCGCCCAATCATGCCGAGGGCCTGATTGCGGAGATCGCGCAATACCGCGGCGTTGCTCCGGAGTGCATCCTGACAGGCTCGGGCTCGTCGTCGATCCTTTTTCATTGCTTGCCGCGCATGCTGCCCGCCCGGCCCAAGGCGCTGCTGCTCGACCCGATGTACAGCGAGTACGAGCACATCGTGGAGAACCTGCTGGAGGGGTCGATCGTCCGCCTTCCGCTCAAGCAAGAACGCGGCTTCGCGCCCTCCGCGGACGAGTTCATCGCGCTGGCGGAGCGGGAGCGGCCGGACGCCGTTCTGCTCGTCAATCCGAACAATCCGACGGGGCGCCTGTGGCCGAAGGCGGATCTGCTGCGCGCGCTCGACGCTCTGCCCGAAGAGACGCTCAAGGTGGTGGACGAGACGTATGTCGAGTATGCGGGCGCGGCCGCTTCGATCGAATGCGAGGCGCAGACGCGGCCCGGTTTGATCGTGATCAAGTCCATGTCGAAGGTCTACGCGCTGAGCGGCGCGCGTGTCGCCTACATGGTTGCGGCCCCGCAATTGATCGCATCGATGGGCCGCTGGATGCCGCCCTGGCCCGTGGGGTTGCCCTCCCAGGCGGCGGCGATGGAAGCCCTGCGGGATCCGCCCTGGTACGCGGCGCGCTACGCGGAGACGGCTCTGTTGCGGAAGCAGTGCATGGCCGCCTTTGGGGAGCGCGCCGTGCCGTCGGAAAGCAATTTCTATCTCGTGAGCGCGGAGCGGCCGGCGGAGACGGCCTCGGCGCTGAGACGTCTATCGATCTTCGTGCGCGAATTCGCGGCCGGGGCGCTCGCCGGACGCTTCCTGCGCATTGCGGTGAAGAGCGCGGAGCAGAACGCCCGGATTCTCGCGGCGATGGGAGCGGGCCGCACGGCGGCGTAGGATTCGCCGAGGCCGCCGTCCGCTCAGCCGGCCGTTTCCTGCTCCTTATATTGCAACTGGTAGAGCTTCCAGTAGAGGCCGCGCGCGGCGAGCAGTTCCTGGTGGGAGCCCGTTTCGCGGAGCATTCCCTTGTGCATGACGAAGATCCTGTCGGCGCGCTGGATGGTGGACAGGCGATGGGCGATCACGATGGAGGTGCGGCCGGCCACCATTCGGCCGAGAGCTTCGCGAACCTTGATTTCGGTTTCGGTGTCGACGCTCGATGTGGCTTCGTCGAGGATCAGGTATTGCGGATCGCCGGCAAGAGCGCGGGCGAACCCGATGAGCTGTTTTTGTCCGGTGGAGAGTCCGGCGCCGCGTTCGCGCACCTCGTGGTCGAATCCGCGTTCGAGCTTTTCTATGAGGCCGTCCAGGTTGACCTGTGAGGCGGCCAGTTCCATGCGCTCGTCGTCGACGCCCGGAGCGCCCATGCGGATGTTGGCCCCGATGGTGCCGGTGAACAGGTGGGGATCCTGGAGCACGACGCCGAACCTTCTCCGCAGCTCAAGCGGGTCGAATTCCCGGATATCGACGCCTCCCAGTTTGATCGAGCCCTTCTGCACGTCGTAGAAGCGCAGCAGCAGGTTGGCGAGCGTGGTCTTGCCGGCGCCGGTATGGCCGACGACGGCGATCACCTCGCCGGGTTCGACGCGGCAGGTGAGGTCGCGGATCACCCAATCCTCGCCGCGGTAAGCGAACCAGACGCCCTCGAACTCCAGCGGCGCGCTGCCGGGCGGGAGCGGTTTCGGATTCTCCGGCCGCGTGATACGGACCGGCTCGTCGAGCAATTCGAAGACCCGCTCCGAAGCGGCCAGCGCCGATTGCAGGATGTTGTACTTTTCGCTGAGATCCTGGATCGGACGGAAAATCCTGATTCCGTACTGGAAGAATGCGATCAGGATGCCGAGCGTGAGCCCATCGTGCCGAACGCGCCATCCGCCATAGGCCAGCATGCCGCTGAGGCCGAGCATCGAAAGGAGCTCAATCACGGGGTAGAACCAGCCATAGGCGCGGATGGCGTCGACGTAGGCCAGCACGTGAAGCCGGTTGATCCGGTCGAACTCCTCCACCGCCCGGCGCTCGCGGTTGAACAGTTGGAGGACTGTGATTCCGTTGACGTGCTCCTGAAGATAGGAGTTGATCCGGGCCAGCGCGATCCGGATCTTGCGGTTGGCGCTCTGAACGGTTCTTCGGAAAACGACGGTGGCCAGGAAGACCAGCGGCATGACGCCGGCGAGGACGAAAGTCAACGATGGGCTGAGCTGAAACATTGTCGCCAGGATGAACAGGAGCACAAGCGAGTCGCCCATCAGAGCGACGAGGCCCGAGGCGAACAGCTCGTTGAGGGCGTCGATGTCGGTGGTCACCCGGGTGACGATTCTCCCCACCGGGCGGGTATCGAAGTAGCTGATGTCGAGTTGCTGCAAGTGCGCGTAGATGCGTTTTCGCAGATCGAACATGATGTGCTGGCCCGTCCACTGCATGAGCAGCTGCTGGCTGAACTGCAGGCCGAGCGAGAGCGCGATGACGGCGAAGTAGATCGCCGCGATGGCCATCAGGCCGTCGGCCGGGCGGGCGGGCAGCAGGTTCTCGAGCGGCGGCAGCGTGGAGGCGGCCGACGGGGCGAGGTAGCGGTCGACGGCGATCTTACTGAGCAGCGGGATCCCCGCCTGCAGGAGCGCATTGAGCAGCAGGAAGATCGTGGAAACCGCGACCGCCAGCCAGTAGGGTTTCGCCTGCGCAACCAGCCGCAGGAACAGGCCGGAGTCAAAGGGTTTTCGGGATACTTCTTCTTCCGCCGCCACGAGAGAGCCGCCTCAGGCCGCGCGCAGAGCGCGGTCGAGGTCCTCCTTGATGTCGTCGACGTGCTCGATGCCGGCGCTGAGGCGGACGAGATTCTCGCGGATCCCCATCTCCGCCTTGAGCGCGAGCGGCACGTCGCGGTGCGACGAAATCCAGGGATAAAGCGCCATGGTGTGAACGTCGCCGAGGGAAGTGGCTCGTACAATCATTTGCAGGCTGTCGAGAAGCCGGAAGATGGACGTCTTGCCGGCTCCTTTGACCTCGAAACTGACCATGCCGCCGAACAGGCCGGGGGGCAGCAGGCGGGCCACAACTTCGGCATCGGGATGAGCGGGGTCGTCAGGGTAATAGACGCGTTCGATCGCGGGGTGAGTCCGCAGCCAAGCCGCGAGTTCCCGGGCGTTGTCGCACTGACGCTCCATGCGGAGCGCGAATGTCTTGATCCCGCGCATCGTGAGGTAGGATTCCATCGGGCCGAGCACCGGACCGTTAATCCTTGAGAGGCGGCGCATGGTTTCGAAGTACTCGTCCGTCGAGGTGATGAGGCCCCCGAGCGTGTCGCCGTGACCGCTGAGGTATTTCGTCGAGCTGTGGAGCGAGACATCCGCGCCGTGCTCGAGCGGGCGAACCAGCAGGGGAGTGGCGAAGGTATTGTCGACGACCAGCGCCGCGCCGGCAGTCCGGCAGAGCGCGGCCAGCGCGGCGAGATCGCCCACCCGCAGCAGCGGGTTCGAAATGGTCTCCATCAGGAGACAGCCAGGTTGGAACGACTTGAGTTGTTTCTCGACTTCACCGAGGTCGTTTGTGTCCACAAGTTCAGTCGCGATGCCGAACGGCTTGAGCACGTCGAACAGAAGTTTCAGAGTCGCGCCGTAGATGTCTCGGGCGCAGAGGACCCTCTTTGGCTTTTCCAGGAGAACCGTCTTGAGGGCATGCTCGAGCGCCGCCATTCCGGAAGCGCAGGCCAGCGAGCCGTGGCCGTTTTCAAGCGAGGTAATCAGTTCCTCGAGCGCCTCGCTGGTGGGGTTGGTGTATCTGGAGTAGGCGAAGCCCTTCTCTTCGTGGGCGAAGATGCGGTCCAGTTCATCCTGGCTCGTGTTGACCCAACTGGAGGCGAAGTGGATGGGAGTCGACGTGGGAATCTGGGGCTTGGGCCGCTTCCGGTCCCCGGCGTGGACCGCCTTGCTCTGAATGCGCATTGTTACTTCCGCTTCCAGCGGACCCCTTCCTTGGTGTCTTCGAGGATGACGCCCATCTCGAGCAACTCATTGCGGATTGCGTCCGCCCTAGCGAACTGTTTGGATTTGCGAGCCTGCTGGCGTTCGGCGATGAGAGCTTCGATCTCCTGGCCGCTTGGTCCGGACGCCGAGGCGGTAGGCCTGAGGACATCGAAGATGGCGTCGAAAGCGGCCAGCAGCCGGGCGGCGGAATCCCTGTTGCCCTCGCGAAAGATACCGGCGTCCATCGCCGTATTGGCCTCCCGGACGTACTCGAAGACCGCGGCGGCGGCCTCGGCGGTGTTGAGGTCGTCGTCGAGCCCGGCGTTGAACTTGTCGAGAGCGGCGCGGCCGCGCTCCTCCATTTCCTGAGAGGTCCCGGAAGGGAGCTTTTCGCTATTCAGCCGGTACTCAAAGTTGCGCAGGCGGTCGATGGAGGTGGCGGCGGCCTTCAGGCCATCGAAGGTGAAGTTCAACTGCTTCCTGTAGGGTGTGGTGGTCAGCAGGTAGCGGATAGCCTCCGGCGAGTAGCCGCGGTCGAGAATGTCGCGCAAGGTGAAGAAATTGCCGAGAGACTTGGACATCTTCTGCCCTTCGACCATCAGATGTTCGGCGTGGAGCCAGAAGCGGGCGAAGGGCTTGCCGGTGAGCGCCTCAGACTGCGCGATCTCGTTTTCGTGGTGAGGGAAGACGAGATCGACCCCGCCCGTGTGGATGTCGATGGTCTCGCCGAGGTACTTCATCGCCATCACGGAGCATTCGATATGCCAGCCGGGGCGCCCGGCGCCAAGCGGAGTTTCCCATCCCGGCTCGCCGGGCTTGCGCGCTTTCCAGAGGACGAAGTCGCGGGCGTCGTCCTTATCGTATTCGTCGACATCCACCCTGGCGCCGGCCACGTTGCCGCTGAGGTTGATGTGGGAGAGCTTCCCGTAATCACTGAAGGACGCGATGCGGAAATAAATGGAGCCGTCGCTCTCGTAGGTGTGGTTCCTCGCGGCGAGCCCCTGAATGGCCTCGACCATTTCGCCGATGTGCTCGGTGGCGAAGGCGAGCCGTTCGGGCTTCTCCAGGCGAAGGACGGCGGCGTCGTCTAGAAACGCCTGTGTATAAGCGGCGGTGTACTCCTGAATGGACTTGCCGGCGGCGAGCGCGTTGCGGATGATTTTGTCTTCCACGTCGGTAATGTTCATGACGTGGTCGAGCGTGTAGCCGCGGGCTCTCAGCGTGCGGCGAAGGATGTCCTGAAAGGTGAAGGTGCGGAAGTTGCCGATATGGACGTAGTGGTAGACGGTGGGACCGCAGGTGTACATGCGGACCGACTTTCCGTCGAGCGGCGCGAACGGCTCCAGCTTCTGCGTGAGGGTGTTGTAGAACTGCAGGCCCATGAGACGATAAACTCTTAGTTTACCCCTTGCAGACGATTCGCTTCGAGATTCAGGCGGTCTGCCCGGAGACAGGCGCGCGCGCCGGCCTCCTCCACACCGCACACGGGATCGTGCCCACGCCGGTCTTCATGCCCGTGGGCACGCAGGCCACGGTGAAGGCGCTGACGCCGCGCCAACTGGCCGAAGAACTCGATGCGCGCATCATTCTCGCCAACACGTATCACCTCTATCTGAGGCCCGGCCACCGGCTGATCGAGTCTTTGGGCGGCCTGCACGGGTTCGCGCAGTGGCCTCGGGCGATCCTGACCGATTCCGGCGGGTTCCAGGTGTGGTCGCTCAGCCAGCTTCGGAATCTGAAGGAAGAGGGCGTCGTCTTTCAGTCCCATCTGGACGGCAGCAGCCATCTTTTCACGCCGGAATCGACGGTGGACGTCCAGCTTGCGCTGGGTTCAGACATCATGATGGTGCTGGACGAGTGCACGGCATACCCCGTAGAGGAGCCTGCGGCGCGGCGTTCCATGGAGTTGACCGTGCGATGGGCGGGCCGGGCCTTCAGGCACTATCGCGAGCGGATGCAACAGCGCCCCGCGGCGCAGGCGCTGTTTCCGATCGTGCAGGGGTCGATGTTCGCGCCGCTGCGCCGGGAGTGCGCTGCTGCGCTGGTGGAACTCGACGCCGAGGGTTACGCCATTGGCGGGCTGAGCGTCGGCGAGCCAAGGCCGCTCAGCCTCGAAATCGCCGAGCTGACCACGCCGCTTCTTCCGCGGGAACGCCCGCGGTACGTCATGGGTGTCGGCATGCCGGAGGAATTGCCGGAATACGCCGCCCGCGGCGTCGACATGATGGATTGCGTTCTGCCGTCGCGCAGCGCGCGCCACGGATGCCTGTTCACGTCGCAAGGAAAGGTGATCATCAAGCAGAACCGCTACCAGGAAGACAGCGCAGAACTCGATCCGAATTGCGGCTGTTATACCTGCCGGACCTTTTCGCGCGCCTACCTTCGCCACCTGTTCATGTCCGGCGAACTGCTGTTTTACACGCTGGCGACACTCCACAATCTGACCCATTACCTTGACATCATGACGCGAATGAGAGAGTCTATCTTGCTTGGGACTTTCCCGGAGTTTTTGCGTGCCAGCCGGGCCCTTGTGTCCGCTTCCGGAAGAGTGAGTCCATTTACGCCATGAGCTTCCTGCTACTTCAGAGCGCGGCGGCGCCGAATCCAGTCCTTCAGTTTCTACCGCTGCTGCTGATCTTCGCGATCTTTTATTTCCTCCTATTCCTGCCCATGCAGCGGCAGAAGAAGCAGCAGCAAAAGATGCTCAGCGAACTGAAGACGGGCGACGAAGTCATCACGACGGGCGGCATTGTGGGGACCATCGTCTCCATCAACCAGGACGACACCATCGTCGTGCGCGTCAAACCCGGCGAGACCAAGCTGACAATGATCCGCGGGGCGGTGTCGGCCTTGGCGCAGGGCGAGAAGAAATCCTGATGAGAGGGCCTCAAGCGGCGAGATCGATTGTGTTAACATCCGGCTTGACCTTCGAGAGCGCCGTGTCCCCGCTGTTGCCAGGAGTCGCCCGGCCGGGGACGGCCAGGTGATCGCCGCCGGGAGGGGCAGTTGAGTCTGGGAAGAGAGTTTATTAAAACATCACAACGGGTCATGGAGCCGGGAACCTCCCTGATTCGGTGGTGTCAAAGTCGAGTGAGATAATCCGGCTGGACGCGTCCAGGACGGGTCAGGGCGAAGAAGTCCTGGCGAAGAAAGGGCGCAACGGCCGGCATCCCAGGTGAAGAGAGGCCACATGTTCGAACAAACCTTCGTGGAAGGGACGGCCAAGACGAACAAGGGATGGACGGTCATCGTATCGACCATCCTGCAGGTGCTGTTAATCGTCATTGGAATTATCGTCCCGCTATTGAATCCAGAGCTTCTCCCGCAGACCGCGCTGACGACGATGCTCGTCGCGCCGCCTCCGCCGCCTCCCCCGCCTCCTCCGCCTCCGCCGGCAACGGTGGTGAAGGTGCAGAAGGTGATCCCCCGCCAGTTCGATGGCTCCCGCCTGATGGCGCCCAAGCAGGTGCCGAAGGAGATCGCGATGATCAAGGAAGACGAGCTTCCTGCCGCCGCGGCTACGGGGGTTGTCGGCGGCGTGCCGGGCGGCGTGCCGGGCGGCACGCCTGGCGGCGTCATCGGCGGGATTATCGGAGGCGTCGCGGCAGCAGCGCCGCCGCCGCCGCCGCCGGTCAAGCAGGAAGTGAAACCAGCCACGCCGAAGAGAATCACCGTGGGCGGCAACGTCCAACAGGCGATGCTCATCAGCCAGCCAAGGCCGGTCTATCCGCCGCTGGCGCGTCAGGCTCGCATCCAGGGCACCGTGCGATTCACGGCCATCATCGGCCGCGACGGCACGATCCAGAATCTGACCATGATTTCTGGCCACCCGCTCCTGGTGCAGGCCGCCACCGACGCCGTCAAGCAATGGCGTTATAAGCCGACCTTGCTGAATGGAGAACCCGTGGAAGTAGTGACCCAGATCGACGTGAATTTCACGTTGAGTCAATAAGAGCCAGTTCGAGACAAAAACAAGTTTAATCCTTAGAATGAACCCGCAGGAGAGATAGAAAAATGCTTCTTCAACTTCAAGTTTGGGCGTTCCTGCTGATGCAGGAAGCAGGCGCCGTCGGCTTCGACCTCCGTTCGATGTGGAACCAGATGGGCTGGATGGCGAAAGCAGTCGTCATCGCGCTGTTCATCATGTCGGCGTGGTCCATCGGCATCATGATCGACCGCCTGATCGTATTCAACGCGGCGCGCAAGCAGTCCCGTTTGTTCGCCCCGGCGGTCGCCGGCGCTTTGCGCGAGGGCAAGCTCGATGAAGCGATCAAGATCGCCGACCGGTACAAGAAGTCGCACCTTGCCAAAGTGGTCGTCGCCGGCCTCCAGGAGTTCCGCGCTCACCAGGTCAGCAACGAAATCCCCGGTGAAATGATCGAAGCTTCCCAGCGCGCTCTCGAACGCGCCGAAGCCATCTGCCACTCCGAGATGGAGCGCGGCGTATCCTCGCTGGCCACGATCGGCTCCTCGGCGCCGTTCGTCGGACTGTTCGGCACGGTCGTCGGCATCATCAACGCATTCAAAGGCATTTCGACGGAAAAGTCGACCGGTCTCGGCGCCGTCGCCGGCGGTATTTCGGAAGCCCTTGTGGCGACCGCGATCGGCCTTTTCGTCGCCATCCCTGCGGTGTGGATGTTTAACTACTTCACCAACCGGATCAAGAACTTCGACGTCGAGATGGGCAACTCCAGCTCCGAGCTGGTCGACTACTTCATCAAGCGCAGCCAGAAGGCTGTCAATAAGTAAGCGATCCAGGCCGCGCTCGTCTATGCGGCCCGTGTTTTCTCCTTGCGGACGATTCTTTCGAGCGGGGAGCGCCTGCGAAAGCGGCGCTCCCCGGCCTCGATGGTCAACGGGGAAGGCGGTCGGGCCGGGCGGCGCGAGCGAGATGAGGCAAGCACTATGTCTGGAATGCACATCAAAAAAGGAAAAGCTTCACTCGAGGCCATTGCGGACATCAACGTCACGCCGATGGTGGACGTGATGCTGGTCATGTTGATCATCTTCATGGTCATCACGCCGATGCTCAGCAAGGGCGTCAGCGTGGATCTGGCCAAGACGATGAATCCGATCCCCATGAATAACGCGGACAAAGAAGACGCGATTCTCGTCGCCGTGACCCGCGATGGGCGCACCTACCTTGGTTCGACTCCGATGAATCCCGCCGACCTGCCGGGCAAAGTCAAGGATCTGCTCACCGGCCGGCTCGACAAGACCTGCTACGTGAAGAGTGACTCCCGCGCCCGCTACGAAAAGGTGGTCGAGGTTGTCGATAACCTGCGCGCCGCGGGCGTCGATAACATCGGTCTGTTGACCGACCTCGACGCCAAGGCAAAGGCCAAGGCCGACGCCGCCGCGGCGGCCGCCGGTTCCGTCGAGGCCAAGTAGGGAGCGCCGGCTGGCTGGTGGAATTTCCGTCAGCCGGGGCGCGTGAGAACGCGCTAAGAGAGATTAGTTGAAGAAGGAGAATCTCCCATGGGTATGGCAGTTGGCGGGAGCGGGGGACCTAAAGCGGACATCAACATGACGCCGCTGATCGACGTCCTCCTCGTCCTGCTCATCATTTTCATGGTCATCACGCCGTTGACTCCGAAAGGGCTGGAAGCGCTGATTCCTCAACCGCCGCCGCCCAACACGCAGCCCCAGGCTGACGACCGTACCGTCGTGATCATCATCAATCGCGACAAGTCCATGCAACTCAATACCGAACCCATCAGCGACGAAAGGCTGGGCGAGCGCCTGCTGGAAGTCTTCAAGACCCGCGCCGAGCGCGTTTGCTTCGTCAAAGCCGATCCCGATCTCGAATTCCAGTACGTGGCCAAGGCGATCGACATCGCCAAGGGAGCGCAGATGGACAAGGTCGGGCTGATGACCGCAAAGATGGAGGCCGGTGAATAGCCCGGAGGCCAGCGCAGTCATGAATAAACCTTTCGCACTCATCGCCGCCTCGGCGGTTCTTCTGCTCGGCGGCTTCACATCGGGCTGCAAGAAACTGGAAGCCCGCGACAACCTCAACAAGGGCGTCCAGGCGTTCAAGAACGCGAAATACCCAGAGGCGGTCGAGTTCTTCAAGCAGGCCATCGAGCTCGATCCCACCTACCCCACCGCCCGCCTCTATCTCGCCACGGCGTACATGAGCCAGTACATCCCGGGCGCCGAATCGCCGGAAAACCTGGCCTACGCGAAGAATGCGGCGGAGAACTTCGAGAAGGTTCTCGAAAGCGATCCGAAGAACTCAACCGCCCTGAAGTCTCTCGCCTCCCTGTTCTATCAACAGGCCAACGGGATGCAGAGCGTTGAGGACAAGCTCAAAAAGCTCGACGAAGCAGCCGCCTGGTACAAGAAGCTGGCCGAGGCCGATCCGAACGAAAAGGAAGCCTTCTACTCGTTGGGCGTCATCGCCTGGGCGAAGTACTATCCGGCGTGGATGGCTGCCAGGACCAAGCTGAACATGAAGCCCGAGGCTCCGGGTCCGATCAAGGATAAGAAAGTCCGCGAAGAGCTCGCGGCCAAGTACTCCGAAATCATCAACGACGGCATCGCCAACCTCGAGAAGGCCCTGCAGATCGACAAGGAGTACGACGACGCGATGGCCTACATGAACCTTCTCCACCGCGAGCGGGCTGACTTATCGGCCGACGAAGACGGCTACAAGAAAGACATCGAGATCGCCGACAACTGGATGTCGAAGGCCCTTGAGACACGCAAGATCAAGGCCGAAGCCGCCGCGAAGAAGGCCGGCGGCGGCATCACCGAAGGGAACTGACCGCCTGGAATCCGCTAGACTGAAAGTGGGGAAGACGCCTGAGTAGGGCGGTTCCCCACTTTTTCACTTCATGGAGCCTGCGCCGACCACTCAATCCCCAGCCGGCGAGCCCGTTCCGGCCGCCGGTAGCGAGGGTCAGGCTCCGCCCGCCAGCCTGCAGGCCGTGACGCCTGCCATCCTGGAAGCCTATTCGCAGCTCGAAGAGACCGTGCGCCGGCGGCGCCCGAATGACGACCTCTCCAGCTTAAGGCGCGCCTTCGAGTTCGCCTGCGAACGGCACGCCAGGCAGCGGCGCGACACCGGGGAGCCTTATGTCAGCCATCCCCTCGCCGTGGCTCAGATCCTCGCCGAGATGCAGATGGACCTGGCCACCATCGAGACAGCGCTGCTCCACGATGTCCTCGAAGACACCGTCACGACCGCCGACGAAATCGCCGGCCAGGTGCGGGCTTGGTTGGACGACCAGGCGGCGC
>CAYWST010000030.1:0-25712 GCA_964461075.1 uncultured Solibacteraceae bacterium
GTGACTTCCGGACGGGCGCCAAGGAACAGTGCCTGGCCAGGAGGATCTCGCCTAAGGATTCGCGCCGCCGCTTCGCCCCCTCCCACCGCTCCAGAAAGTGCACGCCGGGCCGCCCGTCCCAGAAGCACTTATCCTCCGATCGCTTCAGACTGACAAACCTCCAATTGCCATCCTCAGCTTTGATCTTGATGATCCGGACGCTCTTTCTGGCCTTCGCCGGCGGCCTCCTCGGTGTCTGTCCATCTCGTTCAGCAGACACCAAGGGCGCCCTGGATCTTCTAAGAGATTGCGATAAAAAGATGGATGATGTGTCTGGCGGAGAGGGAGGGATTCGAACCCTCGATACAGTTTCCCGTATACACGCTTTCCAAGCGTGCGCCTTCAACCACTCGGCCACCTCTCCGGGATGTTTCGCTAGGGCGCGAAGGCGGGTAAACCATCAGTTTAACACGCAAGACTTAAGGCACCGGCCGGCCTTGGTACAAATAGTCACGGGCTTTCAACCACCATTCCGGGCCGGCTGTCGAGGGCGGGGTTTTCTTCTCGCAAAAGGCGGGCAGACCGGCGATGCCGGCCGCTTTCAGGAGCATGAACACAGTGCCGTCGCGAGTGTCCGTCTTTTCCCTTTGGCGGGCCAGATCGAGATCTTCGGCCGTGTTCCTGCGTAGCAGGGCGCGGCCGGTTTCGAGCGGGACTGCCGTACTTCCGTCTTTCAACCCGCAGGCGTAGGCCCGCAGCGGCGGCTCAAGGACCCGGCTCAAAGGCTCTGTCAGGGCGGGGAGATCCCCCGCCGCCTCAGACTTCGTTTCGACTTTCGCCTGGCGGACCCGGATTTCCATTGGGTAGATCAACCATCCGTCGCCACGATGATATTGAACCTCGATCCGGAAGCGCGTGTTGGCCTCGGCCGAGGGCGGGACGAACACATCGACTAGATAGCTCTGCGCTCTCTGCCCCTGTGCGACCGCCGCCCCGTGCGGCATGTCCACCCGTTTCAGCCGGTCTGGGATCCATTCGCTCCCCACTTGCGAATACTGCTCCTGGAAGAGCCGGATTTGGGCGGTGTTTTCCGGATTCTGGGCGATATGGAGAGTGTACGGGGAGCCTCCGGGCTGAACCACGGTGGCGCGAAAGGTGAAATGAGCGTTTCGCGCCACCGCCGGCGAAAGCAGTTCACGATACTTTTCGGCCCGATCGGCTGAGACGATCTCTCCGTCTGGCCGGTATCGGATGAATTCGCTGGAGATCAAAAGAGTCTGGCCGCCGAGATCGCTCACCCCGGCGGCCATCACTGAAATCAGAATTGTCCTGCGGAACACCGGGACTCCCTAGGCCAAATCAAACTTCTCCGTGTGCAGAGTCGGATCGCTCACAATGGCGACCGGCCGGCCCAGGATCTCTTCCAGCTCCTCCAGGTATTCGTTCTCGGTGGATTTGAGAACCTTGGCGACCTCTGGGCTCGTGCGGCAGACGACATCCTTGGTATCGACCACCTTCGCGTACTTCTGCGCCTCGTTGAGGATTTCGCCGATCACAGTCTGGACGCTCTTCACGTATCCGGCGCCTTCGCAATACGGACAAGGAGAGCAGAGCGCCCGTTCCAGCGACTGTTTGACTCGCTTCCGGGTGATGGCGACCAATCCGAAATCGTTGAACTGGAGAATCTTGTAAGGCGCCTTGTCGGCCCTCATCGCATCTTCGAGCGCCTGCATGACCTTCTGCCGGTTCTTACGCTCATCCATGTCGATGAAGTCAATGACGATGATGCCGCCCAGATCGCGAAGGCGAAGTTGCCGGACGATCTCTTTGACCGCCTCGGTGTTGGTCTTGACGATGGTGTCTTCGAGCTTATTGGATTTGCCGACGTACTTGCCCGTGTTGATGTCGATGGCCACCAGCGCTTCGGTCTGATTGATGACGATATAACCGCCGGATTTCAGCCAGACCTTAGGCCGTAGGGCCTTTTCGAGTTCTTGAGTAATGCCAAAAGCCTCGAAGATAGGCTCGGGCCGTGTATACAGCTTGACCCTGCTGAGCAGAGCGGGTTGCAGCCGCTCCACCGCATGGAGCACCTGCTCGTACAGATTCTCGTTGTCGACCCAAACGGCCTTGAAGCCTTCCGTGAGTTGATCGCGGAGAAGCCGCTCGACGATTTCGACGTCATGGTGCAGGAGCGCCGGCGCACGCCGTTTTTCGGCCTTCTCCCGAATTTCCAGCCACAGGTTCGCAAGGTACTGCATGTCGCTTGCGATATCTTCCTCAGTCCGGCCTTCCCCGGCCGTCCGCATGATAAAGCCTCCCTGGACGCCTTCGCGATGCCTTTGGAGGATCTTCTTGAGGCGTTGGCGCTCCTCGTCGGTCGAGATCTTGCGCGAGACGCCGAGGTGCTCCACTGTGGGCATGTAGACCACATAGCGGCCAGGCAGTGCGATGTGAGAAGTGATCCGCGCGCCTTTCTGTCCGAGTGGCTCTTTGGCGATCTGAACGATGATCTCCTGCCCTTCCTTGAGCAGTTCCGCGATGGAGGGGAGGACGGGCCTTTCGCGGTCCCTATCCCGGTCTCGATCCCGATCGCGTCTGCCGCGGCCTCCGTCGCGTTCCTGGCGCTCCGGCCGGCCCGGGGGGGGCGGCGTGTCGTCCGCGGGCCGGGCGACCTGGATGGTTTCTCCGTATTCGGCGAGATTGACCTGGCGTGTTTCCGGAGAGGGATGAGTCTGCGGTTCAGCCGGCTCAGCTTCCGCTCCACGTCCGCCCCGGCGGCGCCGGGATCGACGCGAAATCCGGTGCGGGAGTTTGCCTCCCTGGGCGCGCAGAGTGGCCGTGAGGCTCTGCGGCATCCTGGCCGGCTCGGGGCCCTCGTCCTCACCAGGAACGGATTCGGCCTCCGCCTCGGTGGCGGACTCCTCCTCCGTTTGTTCGACTTCAGCTTCTCCCTGCGGCCGGGCCTCGCCGGCGTTGGAGATTTCCACTTCTTCCACGGACGGCTCATTCTCAAGACGGAACTCGCCGAGCGGCATGACGATGGAGGCCTCGGCTTCGCTCTCCGGTTCCGGATCATCCGCTTCAGGCTCAAGGTCCTCATCGATCGGCGACGATTCCCGATCTTCGAGGGCGTCGACCCGCTCCAGAAGCGCCTCTGCGGCGTCCTCGGCGGCAGCTTCCGCGGCCTGCTCCAACTCTTCCGGCGAGATGTCGTCCTCGGCCGGGAGCGGAGGCGACGGCCGCTCGTCCCCGGAACGCCGGTACTTGGAGAGCGTCTCACCCGGCAGGACGAGAAAGTCTCCGGAAGAGGATTCAGGGGCGGCTTCCAACTCGTCGTCGGCTACATCCTGTTGTTCAGCTTCAGGCCCGGGAGGCCCATCGAGCCCGGCGGAAGGCGACTCACTCGAGTATTTCGATTCGGGGAAGCCGCGGCCTCGCCGCCTCCGGCTCCGGCGGCGGCCCCGGCGGTCGCGCCCTGCGGGGTCTTCCCCCTCGGCCCCTTCCGCGGGGGCGGCTCCATCCAGGGCTGGGATTTCGGGACCCGCTCTTTCCATGCCGAATCCCGACGGCGCTGCTTGCTGCACCAGCGTGGGGTTCTGCTGTTGCCGCCTGCCGCGCCCGCGATCGTCGCCCCCGACGCGGTCGAACTCCTCGGCATTCTCCTCGAAAAAGTCCGAAACGTAGAGGAAACAATCCCGTTCCAGTCCAAGATCCACAAATGCGCTCTGCATGCCGGGCAGAACGCGCGTGACCCGCCCCTTGTGGATGCTGCCTGCGAGCGAGTACTCGTTGGCCCGCTGCAGAAAGATCTCAACCAGTTGCCCATCCTCGAGAATGGCAACTTTTGTCTCGTGGCGGTTCTGACTGACCACCAGTTCCTTGGACACCATCGGCTTCACCTCCATCTATCCGGTGAAGCGACGCGGCCGGAGTCGCCCGGTCGAGTCAGGACGTCTTTTCCTTGGGCGCTTTGAGGAGTGTTCAGCCCCGGCCTTGGTGAGGCCCGGCGCTCCTCGATACAATCTTGGGTTCGGCGGGATCATTCGCTCTCACTTGCTCATGGAGCTCTCTCCTCGCCGCAGCCGCCTTGGCGGCTGTGTCAGTCCCTCGGAAACATTCCCGTGACCGTTCGCATTCGCGTCCCGGCTGGTGACGCTCGACGTCGCTTCACGACACGAACCGCCGGAGCCGGACATTATGAACCAGCCCCAGCATCATAAAAACCGAAATCATACTCGAGCCGCCATAACTCATCAGCGGCAACGGAATGCCGGCGACCGGCATCCGGCCCACTGCCATGCCTGCATTGACCAGGACATGAAACAGCAGGATCGAACAGATCCCCATGCACACGAACATGCCGGCGCGATCCGGGGCCGTTTGAGCGTTTTGCACGATCTGCATCAGTAGCAGGAAATATAGGCCCAATAGGACGAGAATTCCGACAAATCCATGTTCCTCGGCAAATGCCGATATCAGGAAATCCGTGTGTGCGATTGGCAGAAACCTGAGTTGCGTCTGCGAACCCTGGGTCACGCCTGCGCCCCACATGCCTCCGGCGCCAACCGCGATTTTGGACTGGATCACCTGGTAGCCCTTCCCTGTCGGATCCTTGTACGGATCGAAGAAACTGTCGATCCGCGCCTTCTGATAATCCTTCATCAGGAAGTAACTGGCCGGCGCCAGCACCACAGCCAGAGCGAAGATCGCGGCAGCGTGCTGCCAGCGGATCCCACCCAAAAACAATCCCATGACAACGACCGGCAGGTAGGTCAATGCTGTGCCCAAGTCCGGCTGCGCGAGCACCAGGGCGAAGGGCAAACCGATTAGACCCCCCAATCGTATGACATCCCGCAACTCAAGCCGGTCCGAATTCAGTTCCGACAAGTAACGGGCTACAAGTAATACTATCACTAGTTTGGCGAACTCAGACGGCTGAAAATGAAACCCGAACAAGAGCGGAATCCAGCGTTTGGAGCCCCAGACGAAGCGGCCGAACACCGGAGTCAGGATCAGCAGGAACAGGGTAACGCCATAGAGCAGAGGGACTTGTCCCATCAGCGTGTGATAGTCAATCCGCGAGGAAACCCACATCGCCGCGAGTCCGACGGCCATCCAAACCATCTGTTTCCACCAAGCCGAGCTGAAACCGGTCCCGAGCGTCGCGGAGTAGATCTGCAGGACGCCCAGGCCGCAAATCGCGAGCGCGAGGACAATGATCCCCCAATCGAAATCTCGATAGCTGCGATAGCCGGCCATCGCTAACGCTCGAGCCCGCCACGGCGCGCGGCCGGATGGAAGGCGCTTGCCAGGCTGGGAGACGGCTTCGGCCTCTCCAGCCGGATCTTCTTGTCGTACCAGGCCTTAATGACGTCGCGCACAATGGGAGCGGCGAGATCTCCATGCTCTCCATGTTCGAAGAGGGCGGCCACCACGATCTCGGGCTGCGACCGCGGAGCGAAGCCGACAAACCAGCCGTCGTCCCGATAGTCCGCTCCCATCTCCTTCTTCTTCATGAGCTCGTTGGAGGCGCGCTGCGCCGAGCCGGTCTTGCCGCTGAAATCGAGCCCTGGAATCCGCGACGCCGCGCCGGTCCCGCCTTCATTCACGACCGCGTACATTCCGTAGATCACCTGGTTCACGTTGTCGAGGTTCAGCTCCGCTTTGCGGGCGGGCTCGGAGGGGCGATCTTCCTTCACCAGATGTGGCTTCATCCAGATGCCCCCGGTGACAATCCCGCCAATGGCATGAGCCAACTGGATTGGAGTGACGGTCAGAGCGCCCTGGCCGATGGAAACCGAGATGGTCTCTCCGGCGTACCATTTTTCACGGTAACGGCGGATCTTCCAGGCGCTGGAGGGGACGACGCCAGCCTTCTCGTGCGGAAGGTCGATGCCGGTCTCTTTTCCCAACCCCGCCATCTCCGCGTACTTGGCGATCTTGTCAATGCCGAGGCGGTTGCCGACCATGTAGAAGTAGACGTCACAGGAGCCGGCCAATGCGCGGCGCAGGCTGACCGTTCCGTGGCCGCCCTTCTTGTGGCACTTGAAATACCGCCCGTAGTAGGTCGCGCCGCCCGGGCAATGGACCGTGGTGTTTTCGTCGATTACGCCTTCTTCCAGGCCCGCCAGCGCCATGATCGGCTTGAACGTTGAGCCGGGCGCGAGCTGGGCTTGAATCGCGCGGTTCAGCAGCGGCAAATCGGGGTTCTCGTTAAGCGCCTTCCACTCCCTCGGGTTGATCCTTCCGATGAAGTGGTTAGGGTCGTAGGCGGGCGTCGAGACAAGAGCAAGCACTTCGCCATTGCGGGGATCGATCGCCACGACCGCGCCGCTCTTGCCCTGCATGGCGAGTTCGGCGACCACCTGAAGATCGAGGTCGATGGTGAGCCGCAGATCCCTGCCTGGTTGAGCCTCCTTGATGCCGAGAACCTCGCGCGTATTCATCCGGTTGTCGACCCGGACCTGGCGCTGTCCGTCGATGCCGCTCAGGACGTCGTTGTAGTGCCGCTCGATGCCCATCTTGCCGATCACGTCTCCGGGATTGTGGCGGGCGAACTCCGGTGAGTTCAACTCGGCGTCATTGATTTCACCGGTGTAGCCGAGAAGATGGGCGGCGATGCCCGAGCGCGGATAGACGCGATGCTGGCTGCGGATCAGTTCCATCTCCGGGAAGGCGTCTTCGCCGCGATGGGCCTCAACGAAGGTGAGCTCGTCCTGCGACAGGTCGTCCTTCAACGGGATCGTAAAGTAGGTCGGCTGGCTGCGGAAGCGCCGCACCTTGCGAACCAGCTCCTCGGCATCGAGATTCAGACCGGTGGCGATGGGGACGATGTGTTCTTCGCGCAAGGACTCACGCGAGAGGATCAGGCGGAATGATGAGTGGTTGTCGACAATGACGCGCCCGTCGCGGTCGAGAATCCTTCCTCGCGGGGCAGGGATGGGGAGTGACTTGATCTGGTTCTGCTGCGCCTTGGCCTTGAAGATCTCCTCTTTCAGGACCTGCAGATCCCAATAGCCTGTGATGAGGAAGATGAAGATCGCCACCGTCAGGTACTGGAAAGCCGCGACCTTGCTTTGCGCGAACTTGGTATCGTCGCGCATCAGCGGACGGGTTTGCGTCGAGTCGGGAGGGCGTTCCTGAGGGATGATTTTCAATGGCGCGGGCCTCCGCCGTGATTGGGCGCAAGTCACCCTATCGTTCGTCTGCTTTCAGTTTATCCAAGATCGCAAACAGCGGCACAGCGACAACAGCGTTCAGGAACGCGAAGATGATGTTCTGTGGAATCGGCACGTCCAGGGATTGCCCGAGCAGGGCTCTGGTCAGCACCCAGAAGAAGAACTGATGGAAGAGGAAGAAGAAGAAGCTGAGGATGAATCGAAGGGCGTGATTTTCGACGTCGAAGCGCATGCTGATCGAGGCGGCGAAATACCCGACCAGCGTCTTAACGATCCCGAACATCCCGAGCGGATGCTGGGAGAGCGAATCCTGAGCCAGTCCGATGACCGCGCCCGTGATGGCCCCGCCGACCGGTTGACGCCGCATCAATGAGAAATAGACTGTGACCAGCAGCGGCAACTCAAGGTAGCCGAGGAAGCCTGCCAGACGGCGGACGTAAACCTGAAAGAGAATCGCCGCCAGCGGGATGAGGATCCAGGCAGCGACGCGAAACCGCGAGATCTTCTGGCGGCGGGGCGCGTCGGGGATCAGACTCTCGTCAAACGAGCTCATTGTTTGGCCGCCGCGGCGGGGGGCTGAGCCGGTTCCGGTTTCGCCTCCGGAGGCTTGGGCGGTGCTGCGGCGGGCGGCCGGTTGAAATCGGGAACGCGCACCTTGGTGGTTCCAAGCACGATGCCCTGCGACTCGCCTATGCGCTGATACTTCTGGAACAGGCGGTCGGCGTCGGTGTTGAACTCCTTGGGCTGTGCAGCAGCCTGAGTTCCAGGGTCTGCCGACGACTGCCGGGCAGGCTGGTCGGGGGCGCTGTCCGGCGGCGGCGGGAGGATGGAAATTTCGGTCGCGGGCGGGACGTCGACCTCCGGGATGACGCCGTGCACGCCATCAATGACGATCAGCATCTCCTCCATTCCACTGTCCAGTCCGCTGGGCTCGACGACCACTTCCTTGCCGCCACGCCCTTCGCGAACCATCTTGACGCGGCCTGCCGGGAGTCCGCGGGGAAAGATTCTATCCGTCCCGCTCGTGTAGAACCACTCCCCCGGCTCCACCTTCTCCTCGTTCCGGATGTAGTCCACAATCAATGTCGTCGAGCCCTGTCCTTTGAGCGTGCCGCGGACTCGGTTCTTCTGCGAGATCACTCCAGCGACAGAGCCATGCTCGGTAATGAGCTGAACCAGCGAGGCCGTCGGATAGGCCGCGACCACCTTCCCGACGATGCCCTTATCGGTGATGGCGGCCATGCCTCGCTTGACGCCTTCGACGCTACCCCGATCCACGTAGACCGTTCTGGCGTTGGCTCCCGTGCCGGTTCCGATGATTCTCGCTGCGATGGTCTTCGACGGGGTGTGAGAACGGAATTCGCTCAGGGCCTTCACGCGGTCGGCCATTTGCAGTTCGGCGGCCAGCAACTGAGTCCTCAGCTGCATCTGAGCGAGTTCCTGCTTCAAGCGCCTGTTTTCGGCGCGTACGTCGCCCAGCACGAAGACGTTTTCCCAGGCGGTCATGACACCGGCGCGGGTCCACTCGATCACGCGCGCCACCGGAGTCACAGCGGTGACCGCCCAGAGACGGATCAGACGCACATCCTGGCTTGTCTTCACCTGATAGGCCAGCAGCAGCAACTGCCCCATCAACAGCAGCAGGAGCACGCTCAGGTTTCTATACCGGCTCAGGAACGATTCCATGCGGCCTCAAAGCCCCACAAGGGCTACTCGATGGCGATTCTACGCAGGAGCTTGAAATCGGTCAACATCCGTCCGGTTCCGAGCACGACGCTCGCAAGCGGGTCTTCGGCGATGGAGACCGGAAGGCCGGTCTCCTCGCGAATCCGGCGGTCGAGGTTCTTCAGCAAAGCGCCGCCTCCGGTCAGCACGATGCCCCGGTCGCTGATATCCGCGCTCAGTTCGGGCGGCGTCCGCTCGAGCGCCACGCGGATGGCGTTCATGATCGTGGCGACGCATTCGCTGAGAGCCTCTCTGATTTCAGAATCGGAAACGGTGATGGTCCGGGGCACGCCTTCGATCAGGTTGCGCCCCTTGATCTCTATGGAAATCTCCTTGTCGAGCGGGAACGCGCTGCCCACCTGCATCTTGATCTGTTCGGCGGTCCGCTCGCCAACCAGGAGGTTGTATTTCTTCTTCAGATACTGCATGATCGCGTCGTCCATCTCGTTGCCGGCGACACGGACGCTGCGGGAGTAGACGATGCCGGAAAGCGAGATCACGGCGACATCGGTGGTGCCGCCTCCGATGTCGACGACCATGTTGCCGCTCGGTTCGGTGATGGGGAGACCGGCGCCGATGGCGGCCACCATCGCCTGCTCCACCAGATGCACCTCGCTGGCGCGAGCCCGGTAGGCCGAGTCGATCACGGCGCGCTTTTCCACCTGCGTGATCTCGCTCGGCACTCCGATCACGATTCGCGGATGAACGAGCATCTTGCGGCCATGGGCCTTCTGGATGAAGTAGTTCAACATCCTTTCGGTGACTTTGAAGTCGGCGATGACGCCGTCCTTCATGGGGCGGATGGCGACAATATTGCCCGGGGTTCGCCCCAGCATCTCCTTGGCCTCTTTGCCGACCGCCTCAACTTCGCCGTTGGTTTTGTTGATCGCGACGATGGAAGGCTCGTTGACGACGATCCCCTTGCCCTTCGCGAAGACAAGGGTATTGGCGGTCCCCAGATCAATGGCAAGATCGGATGAAAACAGGCTAAACAGCGAGCGGATGTTCATTTTGATGGAAGGATTGATTACCGCGCAAGTGCGCTACCGCGCGGGCAGGCGCACGGATCAGACGCTTTCGGTCTGACTCCCAACGCACAGGATATCGCGTTTTATCCGGCCGCGGTCCGCTCTGTCCGGAATCGAGGCGAACAGGGACGATTCACCGGGGGGCGGCTGCCGGCGGCGGCGCGGCCAGCGCCTTCAGTTCAGAGTAGACATCCACCAGCGCCTGGCGATGGACGATCGGGTCATTGAGGTCTTTGCCTTCCAGGAGCCCGATGATCCTATCGACCCGTGCCTCGACCTCCGGAAACAGCCGCCGCGCCTGCGCTTCGTAGTCCGCTCTACCCGGCCAATCCGTGCCCCGCAACCCGAGCCTTGCGTCGACCCAAAGCGCGGCCTGCCGGGGGCCGGCACAGGAGTCCCGCGCCGCCGAACCACGCATCATGGCGGCGGCGGCTTCGTCCATATTCTTGATCAGCAAGGATCTGTGATCGATGCCGCGGCGCTCGAGTTCGGCCCGGATCAGCACGTGCTGCACGATGTCGCCCGTATGGACGGCGAGGCAGCCTGCCGCCCGGCCGGAGTAGGCCGGCGCGGGCAGACGCCGCAGCCTGAGCCAAACATGCCCGATTTCATGGCCCAGCAGCGCCGCCTCGTGACCGGACCAGGACGGCCGCCAGGCTTCATTGACCAGAACGGCAATCCGCTGTCCGCTCGCCAGCGTTTCGGTAATCGTGGCGGCCTGCATCATCTGGAACTGGGCCCGAAAGCCTTCACCGGCCAATTGCCGGGTTGCAAGGTCGATTCCCTCCGCATCGCCTTCGACGTTGCGCCCGGCCCACACCACCGGAATCGTCACGCCGAAGCTTTCGCGCAGGTGTTCCCGCCATTCTGCGATTGCGGCAGGGACGGCTTGGGCTGCCAGCGCCAGGCTCAAAGCGAGAACCATACGCCCATGCTAGCCTGCCATCCGGCTTGGGTGCGCCGCGCAGGCATGGCAGAATCGAGAAGGAGACGCGCTTGGACGAGAGGCTTTTCTACTCAGAATCTCAGGTTCAGAAGTCCGCCCGGTTGAATTGCCAGTTCTGCCGGAGTGTGGATGAGTATCAATTGAGGTGGCTCGTGCGAAAAAAGAAAGACCGGCTTCCGCCGGGAGCCGACGAGCGGGACCGCGCAAAGTTCCAAAAGGCGCAAAGCTACATGGTCCTGATGGACGACAAGGTGCAGTGCAAGTCCCCAAGGTGCCGCCGCACGTTTGATGTATCAGGGATCAAGACTCTGGCATTCCTGTGAACCGGCGTTCGTTGCTATTCTCCGCACCGTTGCTCTGGGCCTGCCGCGGCAAGCCGGGTGAAGGCTATCGCGGCGCGGCGTGGGTTGCCAGCGAGGAAGAGGAATCTCTCGCCGCCGTCGATCTGCTGGCTTTTTCCGTCCGGAAGCGGGTGCCGATCTCCGGCCGCGCCAATCGCCTGTTGATGCCGCCCGGTTCGCGGGTCCTCTATTCCTGTGATTTCACCTCGGGGTGGATCGAGGAGATCGACACCGTAGCCGGTCGAAGGACGCGAGGGATTCGCTTGGACGGGCCCATTCGGGCCATTCGCACTCAGAGCGACGGCAAGAAGCTGTGGGTGGCGGCCGGCGAACCTCCAAGGCTGGTTCCGGTCGATACGCACTCGCTTCGCACGGAGAGGTCCGTCATGCTGCCCGCGGGCGCCGTCCACATGGACGTCTCCGGGACAGGGGCGCTTGCGGCCGTGACCATGACTTCCGGCGAGACCGCTTTTGTCGACCTGACCGCGGGTCGGATCTCCGGCCTCGTGCGGCTGGACTCGACGCTGGGCGGAATCCGTTTTCGATCGGACAGCCGGGCGGTGATCGTGGCCGACCTTGGAAGGCGGATGGTCTGCGTCCTCGATCCCGCGCTGGCGCGGCTGGCCGTGCAGTTGCCGCTCGCCCTGCGGCCGGATCGAATGTGGATGAAAAGGGATGGAGGACAGGTGTTCGTCTCGGGCGAGGGCCGCGATGCGATCGCCATCGTCTATCCCTACCGCACGGAGGTCGCTCAGACTTTCCTCAGCGGCCGCAAGCCGGGCGAGATGGCCGACAGTACGGCGCCGGCTTATCTGTTTGTTTCCAACCCCGAAGCCAACTCCCTGACCATTTTTGACATCGATACGCAGAAGGTTGTCGCCGTCACCCAAGTCGGCCTGAGTCCCGGACCGATTGCCGTCACGCCCGATCAGAGCTACGCGCTGGTCCTGAACCGGGGCAGCGGCGACATGGCCGTCATTCGCACCGCCGCGATTACGCCCGGCCGCGAAAAGCGGGTTCCGCTCTTCACCATGATTCCCGTCGCCACCCGGCCTTCGCACGCCTTGGTGGTCGCCGCTTAGCAGCCCGCTGACCCTCGCGCCGCCAGTTTCAGGCAGAATAGAGGTTCAGATCCGGCCTGTCTGTTAACGCCGATGAGCTCAGAGCGCACACAACCCCGCGATGGGGTATCCACCAACCCGCAAACTCCCCGCATCGTCGACGCCGGGTCACTGTTGGCGATGCCTGGGGACGAGGAGTTCATCGAGGCCGCTTACAGTGAGTTGTTCCGGCGGCTTCCGGACTCGATCGGCTTTCTTCACTACCGGTTTCTCCTGCGCATCGGGTTTGCGCGGACACTGATGCTCCGGTCATTGGCCGACTCGGCTGAAGGGCGCCGCGGACAGGTCGTTTTGAAAAACATGCCCCCGGCCGAGAGGCGGGGATTCATCAGGCGGGCGGCGTTCTTCCTGAAACTCCAGACCCTTATGTTGATCTGGAAGGTGTTTGAGCGGCCGGCAGAGCTCGCCGAGCGGCGGCATATCGCGAGCGCCGCCCGCTACTGGCGCCTGGTGAGTGCGGCTTTGACCTCGCAAATGCGGCGGCAGCAGGAACTGGAGACGGCGATTCACGCATGGCGGCGGGATCTGGACGTCCGGCTTCGCCGCATCGAGGCGGAGGCGGCGGAATCGCGAGTGTTGGCGGAGCGCGCCGGCTCTTCAGGCATCGGCCCGCCTTTGGATGGCAACCAGGATTTCGCTGCGAAGAGTCTCCCTGAAAGCGGCGCGGCCGTTGCGGGCAGGTTGGATGAGGCAGCGGGACCTATTGGGGAGATCCCGGCGGGTGAAACGAGGCTCGATCTTTTACGCGTAGGGCCGGCGACGGGGCGGCGGATCGTTGAGATGATGCTCAATGCGGGGGCGAGTCCGGCCGCTTCGATACTCTGGGAGCTCTCTCCCGAAGATGGTCAGTCTCCGCCGATCGATCTGATTGAGCGGGCCGCCAGGGCCGGCTACCGGGTCTGCCACGTCTCTCCGGTGACCGGCGATGGCGCTCTGTTTCCAGACTCCCCGAAGGCTTGCTGGCGCTACCTGCTTCTGGAAAAACCGGAGCCCGCGCGGAGGCCCGAGTGATCGCGGTGCAGTGATGCGGGTCGCTCTGATTACGCCGTTCACCGAGGACGCCACCATGGGGCGGTACGCGCGTTCCATCCTCCCATCGCTGCAGCGCCGCCACGAAGTCGAGATCTGGTGTCCGAGGACGGGGAAGCCGCCGATTCCCTCCGTTTCCGTTATCGAGTTCGACACCATTGAAGCATTGGGCGACGGCAGGCTGGATCAGTACGACCTGATCGTTTATCAGGTCGGAAACGACGCCGGCAACTTCAACCGGATTCTCCCCCTCGCCTTCCATGTCCCAGGCGTCCACATTCTGCACGATTACGTGCTCCACAATGTCATCGCGCACCTCACGCTCGATGAGGCAAAGGATCCGCTGCATTATCTGTGGCTGATGGAACGCGCCTATGGCTCCGCCGGACGAAAACGCGCCGAGGACACCATCGCCGGCGCGCAGGCCGGAGTCTGGGAGACGCCTGAGGTGGAGCGGTTCCCGCTGTTCGAGCCTGTCCTTGAGAACTCCCTTGGCGTGGTGGTTCACTCCGATTTCTATCTGAGGGCCGTGCAGAGCGCCTTTGGCGGGCCCGCGGTGAAGATCGATCTTGCCGTCGCTCCGATTCCGCCTTTCCGCCGGGCGTCGCGGGCGGAACTTGGGGTCGACGCTGAGAAGGTGCTGCTGGTCTCGACCGGATACACGAACAGGCCGAAACAGCACGATCGTGTGATCGAGGCTCTGCACCGGAGTCCGGAACTCGCGGCCAGGTCGTTGTTCGTGATTGCGGGAGCGGATTGCGCGGTTGAAAGCCCAAGACTGCGTGCGATGGTGGAGGACTACGGGCTCCAGGAATCTGTTCGATTTACCGGCTTCCTGCCGGAGGAGACGATGCACTCATGGATTGCTAACGCCGATGTATGCATCAACCTGCGGCGTCCGAACACGGAGGGAGCCTCCTATTCGGTCATCGAACAGATGATGCACGGCAAGGCCGTCGTCGTGATAAGAGCCGGCTTCTACGCGGAACTTCCCGAGGGAACGGTGCTGGGGATCGCTCCCTCGGATCTTGAAAACCTGCCCCAGGTCCTGCTGCGGGCCGTTTCGGACGAGCAACTGCGGAGACGCACGGGCGCCGCCGCCCGCGAGTGGACAGCCACGCGATTCGACCCCAGCCGATATGGCTTGGAACTGGCGGACTTTCTCGAACAAGCGCATGCTGCCAAACCGGGCGCCCTGCTCCGCCAAACAGTCAAGCGGGAAAGCGCCCGCCTCGGCCCGGCGATGGAGGCCTTCAAGTGGGCGAGCATGGCTTCGGAAACGAGGGCGCTTTTCGAGTGAAAGACTCCTGGTCCCGGATCAGGCCTTGCGCGGCTTCTGCCGGGCCGCGTCCCACAGAAGGTATTGCCGCTTTCTGAAACTCTGAACGGCCATTTCGCACACGACGACTCCGTAGTATCCGAGTTGCGCGTCGCAGTTCAGTTTCTCACCCTTCCGAATAGAGTTGAGGAGATTTCTGTGATGCAGTTCGGTGCTCTCCGCGCCTGTCTTCTTGAACTCCACCGGCTGGACTTCTTTCTCGAACAGGCGCTGAGGGGTGATGCTGAACCCTGCTCTTGTGAACCGGAGCGTCGCTTTGTGGCCCCTCAGCAAATGCTCCACCGGGGTATCGTTGGCCAGCGTGCTCACCAGTTGCATCGTCGGACCGCCGGGATAGTCGGCGAGCACGTTGAAGGTGTCCGGGACTTCGGCCGCCGAATCGAGGAATTCGAACTTGCCGCCCGTGGCGACGACCTTTTCCGGAAACTTCAGATTCAGCGCCTTGATCAGCCGCGTGGCCCGGTGAATATAGAGGTCGGTGCTGATGCCGCCGGAGTAATCCCAGAACCAGCGCCATCGGAAGAACCGGTTCGGATCCCAGTCGCGCTTTGGAGCGGGACCCAGCCAGGATTTCCAGTCGAGGTCGGGACCGGGCCTGGCGCCGGCGTCGATGGGGTAGGCCCAGTAGTCCTTCAGGTGGTTGCGTGAGTAATCGATCTGCGCCATCACCACCTTCCCGAGAGCGCCCTTACTCACGTACTCCCAGGCGGACTCGTAACTGTTGTCGCTCATTCCCTGAACGCCCACCTGCAGTCGAAGAGATGGACGCGTGGACAGCTTGGCGAGGACCTTCTTCGACTCCTCGATGGTGTGCGTCATCGGCTTCTCGACATAGATGTGCTTGCCTTCGTCGAGAGCGTCCAGAGTCATCCGGCAATGCCAGTGTTCAGGCGTGGCGATGAGCACATAGTGGATGCCCTGGTCGTCGAGAACCGCGCGATAATCCGTGAGTGGACGGCCGCCGGTGAGTTTTACCGCGGCGTCGAGGCGCTTGCGGTAGACGTCGCAGACGGCCGCGATCTCGACCCGGTCGGACTCCTTCATCTTGAGAAGCGTCTGCATGTGGTGGCCGGCGATACCGCCGCAGCCGATGACGCCAATGCGAACGCGCTCGTTGGCTCCCTGCACCGCGGCGTACGACTTCGCGCTCCATGCCGTCCCGGCCGCCGCTGCCGCGCTCATAAATCCTCTGCGAGAATGAAGACTCATCACGAAGAGGATTCTAACCCGCCATATGACTCCGCTGCCCGTACCGGTCGCCTGGGCGCTTGGCGCAATTGTCGTCGCCGCCGCGGTTTCCGACATCCGGTCCCGAACCATCCCGAACTGGCTGACGCTCGGCGGCATTCTGGCCGGCTTCGCCGTGAATTGGTATGCGTTGGGCGTTGAGGGACTCAAAACCGCGGGGATCGGTTTCCTCGCCTCGCTGCTGTTTCTCATCCCGTTCGCGCTTGGATTCCTCGGAGGCGGCGACGTCAAGCTCATGGCGGCCGCCGGCACGTTCTCCGGGGCCGCCAATCTGCTGATCATCTTCGTCCTGGATGCGATTCTCGGAGGCGCCGTCGGGCTTGTGGGAATCCTCGTGCGAGGCAGAGTCCGGCGGACTCTGCTGAACATCGGCAGGATTCTGCGGCTCCTGGCCCAGTTCAAGGCGCCTTACAAGGAGAGCGCGGAACTGGAGGCGGGCAATGAAGCGTCCTTCGGGATGCCTCGCGCGGTGACGATCGCCTTGGCCACGCTGCTTTTTCTCTGGGGTTCCAGGCCTTGAAAAGTGCCGGTTCTAAAGCGGGTCCCAGACGTAGGCGTCGAAGTGGTGGATGGCCCGGAATCCGAAACGCTCGTACAAGCGGATCGCCTGGTGGTTCGCCGCCGTCACAGTGAGCGATGCCGACTCGGCCCGCTGTCCGGCGAACTCCATCAGGCCCCGGCGGAGCAGTTCATAGCCCAATCCGCCGCCGCGGGCACGATTGTCGACGCAAAGCTGTGCGACATGTCCCGATTCCGCGGAGACGCGGGTTGCCAGCAGCAGCCCCACCGCTTCCCCGGCGGGGTCGAAGGCGAGCAATGAGCATTCGGGAGCGAATTTCCCGCACCCAGGGTATTGAACGATGTTTTGCAGAAACCGCATCGCGCCCGGTTCGGACTTGTACTGGTCGTTGATTTTGCTGTCGATGTGGCCCGCATAGACGCGCGCGATCAAGCCGGCGGCGTCGTCCGCATACCTCATGTGCCAATGTTCGAACCGGATATCCCGCCCGAATTTCACGGGTCTGAAAGAGCTGAGTCCGGCGAGGCTTGCGAGCATGAAATAGCGTGCGAATCGATCCGGCGCGGGCTCCAGGGCTGCGAGAGGGCCGCGCAATCCCAACTGCATCAACTGCGCTTCCACGCGGCGGACCCAGGGCTGGCGCTTCAACTGCCTCAGCGTCGCTTCAAGGAGTGTGATTTCGTTGGCGGGACTCCGCCATGCGTCGCGAACGTAGAGGTCTCCGATGAGCCCTTTCCTTTCATCGAGGACCCAATAGCTGTAGCCCACAACGCCGGTTTCATCGACCAAAGCGAAGCCTTCCAGGGCGCGATAACCGGCATAGCGCGAGACGAGCTCGGCCGAGGCGCCGAAGTCCCACTGCAGCAATTTGCGCCAGCGGCCGGTCTCCTCGGCCAGCAGCGAATTCAACGACCCTGGCGAGAGAGTCGACAATTCAACCAGCCGCAGTGCGGAAACCTCTGTCGACGCCGCCATGGGCTGATGATAACAGCCAGCCGGGCTTCAGGCCCGTTCATCTTTCAGGAATTGCTTGATGCAGCGGAGGGCCTGGCGCGAACGGTGATGGTTCTCTATCAGGGCGAAGCGAACGTGGCCGTCGCCGGCGGGACCGAATCCAATCCCGGGGCTGACGGCGACCAGCGCTTTTTCGAGCAGCATTTTCGAAAACTCCAGCGAGCCTACGCCCCGGAAACCCTCCGGAATCGGCGCCCACACGAACATCGACGCATCCGGCTTGGTCACCGGCCATCCGGCGGAGTTGAGTCCGTCGCACAAGAGATCCCGGCGCTTCTCGTAGACGTGACAGATCTTATGCACGTCCTCTTCGCAGTCTCGCAAGGCGATGATCGCGGCGATCTGAATGGCCTGAAAGTTCCCGTAATCAAGATAGCTCTTGATGCGAGCCAGCGCCTTGATCATCTTCGGATTGCCAAGGCAGAATCCCACGCGCCATCCCGCCATGTTGTAGGACTTGGTCATGGAGAAGATCTCGACGGCGACCTCCTTGGCGCCGTCCACCTGGAGGATGCTGGGAGCTTTATAACCGCCAAAACAGAGGTCCGCGTAGGCGAAATCGTGGAGGACCATCGTGCCATGATGACTCGCCAGCCGGACAATCTCCCGGAAGAAGTCCAAGTCGGCTGTAGCAGTTGTCGGGTTGTGCGGGTAGTTGATCAGGATCAGCCGCGGCGGCTTGACGGCTTTTCTGTATAAATCCTCGAGCCGGTTCAGGAATTCCGGCGGATGTGACACCGGCAGCGGGATCGCTTCGCCTTCCGCCATGATGACTCCCCACTGGTGGATGGGGTAGCAGGGCGAGGGGGTGACCACCGCGTCGCCGGGACCGATCACGGCGAACATCAGATGGGCGAGGGCGTCCTTCGACCCGATGGTGACGATCGTCTCGGTCTCCGGATCCAGATCCACGCCGTAGTTTCTTGCGTAGCGCTTGGTGATTTCGTGCCGCAGGTTGGGGATGCCCCTCGAAACGGAGTAGCGGTGATTCTTCGGGTTGCGCGCCGCCTCGGCGAGTTTGGAGACGACGGCGCGCGGCGTTGCGCCATCGGGATTGCCCATCGCGAAGTCAACGACGTCGTACTGCGCAGCGCGCAGCTTCGCCTTCATCTCATTCACCACCGCGAATACGTATGGCGGCAGCTTCCCTATCCGGTAAAACTCGTCAGGCAAAGATCCCATGTTGTCTATGCTACACTCCGGCCATGCGGCTTAATTGTGGCGCCTGCCTTCTGGCCGGCGCGCTCGCTTTCGGCATCGCCTGCGCCCAGGCGCCGGCGGGCGCTTCCAAGACTCTCTCCGTGGACCAACTCGCGAAGCTCCTGGAGACCCCGGAGAAGGTGTTTTTCCTGGATGTTCGGGAACCGGAAGAGATCGCGCGTCTCGGGTCCGTGAAAGGTTATGTGAACATCCCGCTGACAAAACTGGAAGGGCGGCTAAAGGAGATTCCGAAGGAGAAGTTGATCGTCACCCTTTGAAGCCAGGGTGGCCGGGCCGCCCGTGCGGCGGCCCTTCTCGAAAGCAAGGGGTTCAAGACCCTCGGCTCCTGCGGTCTGTCCGAGTTTCGCTCCAAACGCGGAAAGGACATGGTTTTTCCAGGGAATGGGGGCTCAAAGGACTAAGCCCGAGTTTCTCGCGCTCGATTTTTCCCGCCTTACCCCGGGCGAGCAACTGGCCAAGGGGCGCGAGTTCGCCGGGCGGATGGCCGCGCGGCGTTCGGTGAGACATTTCTCTGATGAGCCGGTCCCCGCCGAGCTCATCGAACTCGCCATTCGCGCCGCTGTCACAGCCCCATCGGGCGCGAATCAGCAACCATGGCATTTCGTGGCGGTGTCCGATCCGGAAACCCGCCGGAGAATCCGGATCGCGGCGGAAGCCGAGGAGAAAGAGAACTACGAGCGGCGCTTCCCGGCCGAGTGGCTTCAGACTCTCGCTCAGTTCGACACCACTTGGGAAAAGCCCTTTCTGGAAACCTGCCCCTGGCTGATCGCCGTTTTCCGGCTCGACTACGGATTCGGTCCGGCCGGCCAGAAGATCAAACATTACTATGTGCAGGAGTCGGCTGGCATCGCGGCGGGGATTCTGCTGACCGCGCTGCATCTGATGGGGCTTGCGACACTCACGCATACGCCGAGCCCGATGGGCTTTCTGAACGAGATTCTCGAACGGCCGGCGAACGAGCGGCCATTCCTGCTGATCCCTGTCGGGTATCCTGCCGGCAACTGCCAGGTTCCAGCCATCACGCGAAAGCCATTCGATTCCGTGGCGACAATCCGTTAGGGAGCTCTCGAGAGTCAATCGCCGGGATCCGCCGGCGATTCAGGATCAGGTGAGCCAAGTTGCCCGGCGGCAGCCAACGGTGATTTCCTATGATGAAGCCCTTAGCCACATACCGTGGCTGAGCGGCTCCCGCGGGCGGTTGCCTCCGTCTCCGTCCGCGGGTTCCCGCTAGGCTGCCGCGCCGAGACTGGTCTCAAGCTCAAACATTTTCTCCTTCAGATACATGGAAAGGTCGTCGTCTTCCTCGTCTTCCTGCTGGACGCGGTCTGAACCGACGACGAAGAACCCGCAAAGGGAGGCGGTCTGGCTGCAGCAACTGACGAGTTCGACGCGGTGCCGTTCCGCCGGGGCGGCTTTCTCGGGCTCGTGATGGTGGGCGGCCACGAGGCTGAGGCTTTCCGGGAATCCATAACGGCGCATGGCCTCCGCTCCAGCTTCCTCGTGGGACATTCCGAAGTGATGGGTCTCCAATTGGCGAGAGTCGGAACCCTGCCGGGCGGCGAGGTCCAGCAGGTTGGAGTAGCCTTCCGGGTCCGCCATGAGGAGAATGAACCGGCCTAAGTCATGCAGCAGGCCGGCTGTGTAGTCCTCGGCCATGTCGCCAAAGTGGTCAAGAGTCATGTCCGCCGAAAGCAGCGCCGTGGCGAGGCTATGCCTCCAGATGCGTCTGGCGGCCGGCCAGCGGGCCGCGCGCAAGGCGAGCCGCTTCAGGCCGGAGGTGAGAACCAGGGAGTAGACGCGGTCGACACCGAGCAATGTCAATCCGGAGAGAAGGCTGCGGACCTCCCCGCGCCTTCCGAACAATGCCGAGTTAGCCAACCGGAGCACTTGGGCCGTGAGGGAGGGATCTGCGCTGATGGTTTCGCCGAGGACACGGTAATTCAGTGAATCGTCGGCCATCATTGGCAGGATTCGGCCAAGGATGGGACTAAACGGCGGCAACGCATCAAAGCGGACTCGAACGGCTGCTGATGGCATACTGCTTTCATCTGCCTTATCGGCAAACATCAGCCGTCCAACAGCAAGGATCAGATCTGCTGCGGCGCCTTCTGGACGGAGGCGACATGCTGGTCAATCAACTCACGGAGTGAACTCACCAGTTCGGGACGCCGGGCGGCGAGATTGAACCGCTCCGAGGGGTCTTCATCCAGGTTGTAGAGTTCTGCGCTGACCGCTTGTTGGGGCCGCTGGACGAGGTGCAGCTTCCAGGGCCCCTGTCTGACGCCGCGGACCTGGTCGGCTGCGTAATAGAAGTGCAGCGGTTCCCGCCCGCGTTCGCCCCGGTAGAATACACCGCTCAAGTCGGCGCCGTCGTACTCGCGGTCCGCGGGCAGCTTGCCGCCCGCCGCTGAGAGCAAAGTCGGAAACACGTCGTACGCTTCCACAAAGGCGGGATTCACGACGCCCGCGGGAATTCTTCCCGGCCAGCGGGCCAGGAAGGGCTCGCGTACTCCGCCCTCCCATGTCGTGCCCTTGAAGTCCCGGAACAGGCCGGCGCTCCCGCCAGTGGCTTCGCGTCCCGGCTGTTGCATCCGAGCCGGGCCGTTGTCGCTGGTAAACAGCGCCAGCGTGTCGCCGTCTACGCCCGTCTCCTTGAGAGTTCTGAAGACCTCGCCCACGCTGTGGTCCAGTTCCTCGACCGTGTCGCCGTAGAGCCCACGCCTGCTCTTCCCCTTGAATTTCTGTCCGGCGTACAGAGGCACGTGAGGAAACGTGTGCGGGAAATAGAGGAAAAATGGCTGGTTCTTTTTTGCGCTTTCCCGAATGAAAGCGGTGGCTTCGGCGGTGTACCGCGTGGTCAGTTGCGCCTGGTCGGGGTTTGATTCGATCACCTTCCCGTCGCGCATGAGCGGAATCTCGGGCAGCGCACGGTAGCGAGCGAGCTGCGGAGCGTCCGGGCCGCCGCCATAGGCCGCCGGCCACTGAGAGAGGCTCATGTCGTTGGAATACGGAATGCCGAAATACCGGTCGAAGCCGCGCGTTGTTGGCAGGTACTGCGGGAGGTGGCCCAGATGCCACTTGCCGACGCAACAGGTGGAATAACCCAGGGGCTTCAGGGCCTGCGCGATGGTCTTCTCCGACTCCGGAAGCCCGCCGGTTGAATCCGGGAAGAGCACGCGGTTGACCCCGGTCCGCACATGCAGCCGGCCGGTCATCAGCGACGCCCTGCTCGGCGAGCAGAGCGGATTCGCCGAATAATATTGCGTGAAGCGCATTCCTTCCGCGGCCATCCTGTCGAGGTTGGGGGTCCGGATGGTGGGGTGGCCGTAGCAGCTCAAGTCGCCGTAGCCGAGATCGTCGGCGAAAATCAGCACCAGGTTTGGCCGCTTCCGCTGCGCGAGCAGCGGGGCGGCCAGGCTTCCCAGCAACGTGCGCCTTGAGATCATCGGAGTTTCCCAATCCTTTCCCGAATATCCTTCTCGAGCCGTCGTGCGTGATCGCAGGCGAATTCAACCGGGTCGATGTCCGGATCCCGAGCCAGCGCCGTCAGGTCCATCCCGAAGTTGATCATCTGAGCGGCGTCGACCGAATGCGACTGGTGGTAGGTGGCGTGCGCGCGGCGCCGGCCGAAAGTGGCCAGATCATAGCGCTTGCCGCCGGCGATCTGGGAATCGAACACGCCGAGCAGCGCCGCGGCGAGGTTCTCGTGGCCGTCACAGTTGAAAACCACCTTGTCGGAGTCCACCAGCCAATCGAGATCGCGCCATACCTCGCAGCCGTAGAGCTTTCGTGGCCGCTGTTCAACAGGCAGTTCGCGAATCGCGTTGATCGCCCGAAGCGCAACCGCGATATGCGTGTCGTGCTTGTCGCAGAGATTGTGCAGGTAGATGGTCTCGGCGCCGCACGCGGAAATCAGCGCCTTCAGGTCCTCGACGGGGCCGCGGTTCGCCGGGTCCTTGATCTCCTTGCTGGGGTAATCGAGGAAGACCTGAGCGGAGTATTCTCCGATCATGGCGGCCTTTTTCTGCTCCATCCGGCGGACGGTGATCATCTCGGCGTCGGTGTACCTGGCGTAAACGCCGTCGCGGGCGCTGCCGGCGCCGTCGGTGACCACGCATCCGGTGAACCAGCGTTCGGGTTGTCCGAAGCACTCCAGGATTCCTGCCATCGCCATGATTTCGATGTCATCCTGGTGCGCGGCGATCGCCAGGTGTGTCGTTCGCGTCAACGCCTGCGCCGCCGTGCTGGCGTCGGGGACATAAACTTCCGCTGTCGGCTTTCGGAACCGCATATGCACCTCCTATCTCGAAATCACCGGCAGGCTGGCGGCGGCGATCGACTGCCCGACGCGCCTGCTCTTCTCGTCCGGCAGCGCCAGGTTGATCCGCGCCGCCAATTCGGGGAACTCGCCTTCGAGGACCGTCCGAGCTCTTTCGATCATGACATTGCCGCCCGGGCCCGTCGTCACCCGCCCGAGAACCAGAATGTGCCGCAGTTCGTAGAATTCCGCAAACTGCGCCACGGCGTAGCCCAGGCAGACGCCGATCGTCTCGTAGACATGGAGCGCTTTCTCGTCCCCGGCCTGCATCCTCTCCTGCAGCGCGACCAGCCGTTCGGGGAGCCCCATCCCGGCTTCGAACTGCATTCCAGCCTGAAGGCAGAGCCGGTTGCTGCCCTGCTGTGAGAAGAACTGCACGCCGCAACCGCGATCGCCTGACCATTCATCGAGCGGGGCGTTCTCCCGGTAGTCCACAGGGACGAACGCGAGTTCGTTGAGCCAGCCGGTGATATTGCCGTTCGAGTCGGCGTAACCGGCGGCCAGGCTCGAACCCATGGCGATGCCGAGCACCGGGTTTTCGCCGATTGACATCGAGCCGGCGAGCGCCGTCACTTCCCCGTCGTTAACGACTTCCATGGGGACGCCGAGTTCATCGCGAATTCTCAGGAAAAGGCCGGCGATTTTCGAATCGAAGTCCTCACGGCTGACTGCGCGAAAAAGGCTCGCGACGCGGGCGCGATTGTTGATGTAGACGCCCGCGGAAGAGCCGCCGACGGCGTCGAGCCTTGGCAGTTTCGACGCCGCCCTGCGAATCGAATCCATGACGCCGTCGTAATGGTATTGAGGGTCGCTCTGATTGCGTGGATCCCAGGGGATCTCCTCGCTATAAATCGCCTCCCCGTCCATGACCGCGGAGGCTTTCCGGTCCGAGGCGCCGAGATCGAAGCCGACCCGGCATCCATCGAGGTGGCGTCCCAGCGCCACTGTACTCTCATTTTGCGGAGGGACGTCGCCCGCCGGGCAGACCTCGACGGTGAAAGGCCGTTCGTAGACCCCGCCCATGAATGCAGCGTCAAACTCCCTCGCTCCGCCGGGCGCATAGAGGCTCATGAGATGTTGGCCGATCTCCGCGGGGCCGCCCGCGTAAACCTTCCAGCCGCCGCGCGCCCAAAGCAGGAACTTGAGGATTCTCTCGATGTATTGAAAATTCAGGCTGAAGCCGGGCGTCCCGGGCGCGAAAACGGTAGTCTCGAACCGGGAAACGCTTCCGTCGGCCCTTTCGAGCCCGAGGCAGTAGGGGACGGCGCCCTGTTGGTTCGCCAGGCGGCGGATCTCCTGGTGATGAAGGACTGCCGGAGAGAAGCCGGGGTCCAGACTCGGAACAAACTTGGGTTGAACTCTGAGGTTGGTCGTCATGTGCCGTTGACAGGATTTACAACCTGATTATCCCAAAGCCGCGCGGATGGACGGTGATGTTAGACTGCGTCCGTGATGCGTTTCTCTTTGCTGATCCTGCTTGCATTGCCCTTGTTCGCCGAGACCGAGATCGGCTCCCGCGACGGCGCGGCTTACCGGATCGACAGGCCCGGCAACTACAATGGCCAACTGCTCGTCTACTGCCATGGCTATTCCCCCAAGCCGGGCGCTTTTCAGGAGGGCCCGCTGAGAGGGGATCTCGCCAGCTATTACAACCTCGGATTCGCGGTGATTCAATCCGGATACTCAAGAGGCGGTTGGGCCGTAGAGCAGGCCATGCGGGAGACGGAGGATCTCAGGAAGTACTTCGTGTCCAAGCACGGCAAGCCGCGCCGCACCATCGTCAGCGGCCATTCGATGGGCGGCCATCTCACCGTCGCGATGATCGAGAAGCATCCGGACGCCTACGATGCGGGTCTTGCTTTCTGCGGCGCCTTGCAGCCCGCGCACGTCTTCGGCAAAGCGCGTGAGTTCGACGCGCTGGTTCTGTTCGACTACTTCTTCCCCGGCATCCTCGGTTCGGCGGCGCGTCCTGCGCCTGAAGGAGGGCCCGGCGCTCCGCTCGCAGCCAGGATCATGGAGGCGGTGAAGGCTGACGCGGAGAAAGCCGAGTCGCTGCGGCAGTGGCTCGGGTTGAAGAAGAGCGCCGAAATCCCCGGGCTGGTTTCTTTCATGACCGCGATTCAGATGGAACTCGTGCAGCGGACCGGCGGCAATCCGTTCGACAACCGGGACACGGTCTATTCGGGCGGTCCCGCCGATGACGCCGTGAATCGCGGAGTCAAGCGCTACCCCTCGGATCCCGCCGCCGCTGCGTACATGCGCGCCTGGTATACGACGACAGGCGACCTGCGGCGTCCGGTTCTTGCCGTGCACACGACCTACGATCCCGTCGTGCCGGCTTACGCTCCCAATGAATACAGGGACATGGTCCATCTCAAAGGGAAGGACGCTCTGTTTGTGCAGCGGTGGGTTGTCCGGGACGGCCACTGCACAATGAACCCGGCCGAGATGCTCGGCGCGTTCAAGGATCTGGTGAAGTGGCTGGACACAGGCGCGCGGCCGGCTCACGGCGAACAGTTGCCCGCTCAACCCTGACGGCGCTCCGCAGGTATCGCAGCCGGCTACGGTTCGCAGGCTCGAGACGGAGCGTTTGGCATCCCGGCAGCCAGAGCCCGTTCAGAGCAGCCGGCGCCAAGGTGAGCGGCCTATCATTTGCTGTTGTAAGTTACTCTTGAAGCTCGATACCTCGTGCGTCTGCCTCT
>CAYWST010000031.1:0-25205 GCA_964461075.1 uncultured Solibacteraceae bacterium
GTGCGAAAGTTGACGGTGGCCTCGGCGTCGTAGCCCAGGGTGGTGGTGAGTTTGCGTTGAATCTTGCAGTCGTCACCGGCGAGATAGATGTCATAGCCGGGGAAGACGCCCCAGAGGTAGCCCTTGCTGCGATCCGGAGGCGGAGGGCAGGCGTCGCCGGCCTCGTGCGTGGAGGCGTAGACGATGCGCTTGTTGTCGGGCAGGAAATAGCCGCAGGTGGTTCTCCCCTTGCCGGTGGAAACCAGGCGCTGATCGGAGCCGTCGGCGTTCATGATGAAGATCTGATCGCACTGATACGGCTCGCGGGTCGACTGGAAGACGAGGCGTTTTCCGTCTGGGGACCAGTAGGCCTCGGCGTTCTGGCCGCCGTTGGTCAACTGGCGGAGGTTCTTGAGATGCGGGCCCTCCGGCGCTTGTTGGGCGGGAATCAAGCTGGCGCAGGCAAACAGCGCCAGGGCGCTCTTCATCCGCGAACGCCTCCCTCGAACAGATCCCTGCCGGCGACGAGCGCCGCCATCTTCCTGTCGGCGACGCTGCGCTGCAGCATCCAGAATCCGCAGTCGGGATGGATGTAGTGAATGCGCTCGGCCCCGAGCAGTCCGCAAGCGAGTTCGATGCGCTCGGCGATCAGGGAGGCGGATTCGATCTCGTTGTCCTTGATATCGACGACGCCAAGGCCGAGGCCGATCTTCGGGTCGAGTTCCTTGAAATGCTCGAGTTCCTTGTAGCCGCGCCTTGCGAACTCGAGAACGAGGTGATCGGCGTGGAGCTGGTTGAGAAACGGCATCAGGTTCCGCCAGAAGCCGCTCTGCACAGTCTGGCCGCCATAGTTGCCGAAGCAGATGTGAACGGCGCGGACGCCGGCGATGCCGTCGAGCACGTGATTGATGGCCTCGGCCGCCCATTCGGCGTCTTCCGGATGGCCGCTGATATTGGCTTCATCGAGTTGGACGACATCGGCGTCGATGCGTTCGAGCTGACGGCGAAGGACGCCTGCGATTGCCATCGCGAGGTCGGCTCGGCTCGGGTAGTGCCTGTCGGTGAGGACCTTTGCCAGCATGTGGGGGCCCGTGCAGGTGAACTTGAGGGGCTGGCGCGTCAGGCCGCGGGTGAACTCGTAGTCGCCCGGAAGGTTCAGGACGCCGGATTCGATGGGAGCGACGACGATGCCCGCGGGGTCGGAACGATAGTTGAGACCCGCGTCGGCGCGAAACGCCTCGCGATCCTGGATTGAGAACCTGGTCCGGACACCGTCCATGCGGCTGACGAAATAGTCGATCATGCCATTGGTTTCCGGATGGCTAGGATCGAAGCGGTTTAATTCGCCGTCGGCGACCACGTCGATTCCGGCAAGTTCCTGTGATTTGAGGACGACGAGAATGGCGTCCCGCAACGTGGTCCGTGATAAATCGCCGCGCAGCCAGTGCGGAATGGGGTAGCTGCCGACAACGGTGGTTTTGATATGCACTCTTCAGATTCTAGCCAAGAGAGGGCGTTCGCGGATCGCGTACAATCTTGATTTGCTACCACGCGGTCACAGGCATCGGGTCACGGTTGTGGTGCCGACCCTTGGCAACCCGCTTTTGGGCGACTGCATCGCCAGTCTGGAACGCCAGTCATTCAGGGAAATGGAGATCGTCATCGTCGACAACAGCGGCCGGAACGAGGCGCGCCGGCTCCTGCCGGCGGAAATGCGCGCCCGGATCATCGCAAGTGCGGAGAACCTGGGCTTCGGCGGCGCGGTAAACCTGGGTTTTCGGGAGTGCCCGGCCGAGTATTTGGCGACTTTGAACGACGACGCCGAGGCGTCGCCGGAGTGGTTGGGGTCGCTGGTCGCCGCGCTCGAAAGCAATCCCGGCGCGGGGATGGCGGCGTCGCTGGTGTTGCTGGCGGGCACGGGCAAAGTGGACAGCGCGGGCATGCTGATCGCGCGGGACGGAACGAGCAAGCAGCGCGGGCACGGCTGCGATGAAGAGAGCTGGCGCGAGCCGGGCGAAACGCTCTGTCCCTCCGGCAGCGCGGCGATTTACCGCGAGGCGATGCTGCTGGAAACGGGGTTGTTCGAAGAGGATTTCTTCCTCTACTGCGAAGACACGGATCTCGGGCTGCGGGGGCGATGGGCGGGTTGGAGTTGTCTCTATGTTCCGGAGGCGAGAGTGGAGCACCGCTACTCGGCGACCGCGGGCGCGGCGTCCTCGCTGAAGGCGTGGCTGGTGGAGCGGAACCGGCTGCGGCTGGCAGTGCGATGCCTGCCGCTCTCGTGGCTGCTTGCCGCTCCGGCGGCTTCTCTGGTCCGCTACTTCTGGCACGCGCTTTCGATGCTGAGCGGCCGGGGGAAGGCGGCGGACTACACGCGCTCGGGAGGCGGAGTCCTCAGCCTCGTCGCGATCGTGATTCGCGCGCACATCGACCTCGGGTTGAATTGGAGCAGCCTCTGGCGCCAAAGGCGGAGGATCCAGGCGGGCACGGTGACGCCCGCGGAGATGGCGCGTATTCTGGGGCAGTCGCTCATCAGCCTTCGGGAGGTGGCCCGGCTGTGAATTCCGCCAGGACGCTGCTGATCATTCCCGCATTCAACGAGCAGGATGCGATCGGGGGCGTGGTGCGCGAGGTTCGGGAGCTGCTTCCGGATCTCGACGTTCTGGTGATCGACGATTGCTCCCTGGACGCCACGATTGACCGCGCTCGTGAAGCCGGCGCGCGGGTGCTTCCGCTGCCTTGTCACCTCGGGCTGGGAGGATGCGTTCAGGCGGGATATGCGCTGGCGTTCAAACTTGGCTACGACCGTGTGGTGCGGATCGATGGCGACGGGCAGCACGACCCTCAGGATATTCCACGGCTTCTGGAGACGCTTTCCACGAGCGGCTGCGAAATGGTGATCGGAGTGCGCGATAAGCGGGATCCGGGATTTGAGACGGGCCTGGTTCGAAAGATGGGGATTCTGTTCTTCAGGGCCATCCTGCGCCCGATCCTGGGCCGTCCGGTGACGGATCCGACCAGCGGATTCGTCGCCGTGGGGCGGCGGGCTTTGGAGGTGTTCAGCAAGACGTTTCCGCTCGAATACCCTGAGATCGAGACGCTGGTGGTTCTACAGCGCCGGAGGTTTCGATTCGAGGAGGTCGCGTGCCGCATGCGCCGGCGCATGGCGGGGCGGTCCAGCATTACGGCGGTCAAGTCGATTTACTACGTGATCCATGTCCTGCTGGGCGTTTTCGTAAACGTGCTGCGCTTCGATGGGCGGGCGAGAAAGGGCTGACGATGGACTTGCTGCTTCGACTGCTGGCCGGATTCGGCGTGTTTCTGTTCCTGGTGGTGCTGCGGTCGCTGCGGCGGGAGCACATCCGCGTGGAACATTCGGTGAGTTGGTTGGCGGGTTCAATCGCGCTTGTGCTGCTCGCTCTGGCGGTGCCGGCGGTGGGGCTGGCGCAGAGTCCTGGAACCGCGGATCTGATCCTGTTCGTGATCTTCGCGATCGCGCTGTGGATCGGGTATCGCGTGTCGCGCGTGACCAGCGAACTCAAGGACATGAACATTACTCTGACGCAGCGGGTGGCGATTCTGGAATTTCAACTCCGCGAATTGAATGAAAAAGCCAAAATCACCTCCTGAGCTTCAACAGCCGGTCCGGACTCGACCGGCTGGAGCGCCGCCGTGGTGGCCGCTGCCGGCCCTTCTGGCCGTGACGCTGGCGGCGTATCTGCCGGCGATGAACGGACCGTTCTTGTTCGACGATTTAAGCCTGCCGATCCTCAGCGGCGCCGCGCCGGGAGACTGGACGTTCTATGCGAAGCGCGTGGCGCGCTCGGTCTTCAATCTGAGCCTGCTCGCCGACTATCGCTTGTGGGGCCTGAATCCGGCGCCGTTCCATTGGGTGAACTGGCTTCTTCATGCGGTGAACGGATGGCTGGTGTACGTGATTCTGCGGGCATGGAAGCGGCCCTACTGGCTGAGCGTGTTCGGGGCGGGAGTGTTCTGGCTTCATCCGCTGCAAACGGAGGCTGTCTCGTACATCGCGTCGCGCTCGGAAGGGCTGAGCGTGTTGTTCAGCTACGCGGCGCTGGCGCTGTTTCTGAGGCGCGATCAGGAGGCGGAGGCCGGGTGGAAGGACGCTGCGCGAATGATCGCGCTGATGGGGCTGGCCGTGCTGAGCAAGGAGTCGGCCGCCGCGATGGTTGGCGTGTTCATGCTCACAGACATCTTCGGCGGCGGGGTGCGGCGTTTGACAGGCAACTGGAGGCTCTACCTGCCGCTGATGGCGGGAGGGGCCGCCGCCGCGGCATACATCATCCGGTTGGCCTCGCGCGAGGGCTCGGCGGGGTTCGGACTGAAGGGCGTTGCGCCGCTGGATTATCTCTGGACGCAGTTCCAGGTAATCCCGCAATACATTCGCTTTTTTCTGATCCCATGGGGCCAGAATCTGGATCATGCCTATCCGTTAGCAAAGGCGCCCGGCGACCTTCTTTCGTGGGCCGGGCTGGCGGCGATTGCGGCGCTGGTCTATCTCGCTTTCCGCCTCCGGCCTTGGAGTCCGCTGCCCCTGCTTGGCCTTCTTGTTTTTTTCACGCTGCTTGCGCCGACATCGTCGATCGTTCCGATCGCGGACACTCTGGTTGAGCGGCGGGTGTACCTGCCGATGATCGGCCTTCTGCTGGCCTGCACGGCGCTGCTTGAAAGAATTGAGTGGAATCAGGCGAAGGCGTCAGCGCCGGTCCTGATCCTGGCGGCCCTGGCCTTACTCACAACGTTCCGCAACGATGTTTACACGAGTTCGACGGCAATGTGGTTGGATTCGGTCAGGGGAAATCCCAAAAATGCGAGGGCCCATTTCCAGCTTGCCTACGCGTATTACCAGGACGGCCGCTGCGCGGAGGCGAACCCTCATTACGCCGAGGCGGCGAAGCTGGGCCGGCCGGACTACGAACTGCTCGTAGACTGGGCGCTTTCGCTGGATTGCTCAGGCGATTCCGGCGGCGCGGTGGAGAAGCTGAGGCAAGCGACCGAACTGAGGGAGAATGGCTCGCACGCCTGGGCGACGCTGGGGATGATCTACGGCAAGAGCGGGCGCGCCGGGGAGGCGCTGGATGCGTTGAACCGCGCGCTGAGCCTGAATCCGCGCGACGCCAATGCGCTCGCCTATCGGGGGAACGTGCATTTGGTGGGCGGCAGGACGGCGGAGGCGATCGCGGATTTCGAGGCTGCGCTGCGGATCGCTCCGGAACAGACGGTGGCGGCTCAGGGACTGGCCGCGGCGCGGGCGGCGCAAGCGGCGCCCAGGTAAGCGGTGCGCATCGGAATCAACGCCTTGTACCTCATTCCCGGCGGCGTCGGCGGGACGGAGATCTATCTGCGCAGTCTTGTCGGGGCGCTCGACGGTCTCGGTTCGCAGCATACGTTCATCGTTTTCACCAATCAGGAGACTGGCCCCCTGGGGCGGAATCCGGTTGTGTTGCCGGTACGCGGAGCCTCGCGGCCGGAGAGGCTTCTCTTTGAGCAGTTCAGGCTGCCGGGGGTGCTGCGGCGAAACAGGATCGACGTGTTGTTCAACCCCGGATTCACTGCGCCGGCGTATTCTCCGTGCCCGCAGGTGACGGTTTTCCACGACCTGCAGCACAAGCGCCATCCGGAATACTTTCGCTGGTTCGAGCTTCCATTCTGGAATCTCTTCCTGGCGGTCTCGGCGCGGCGCTCCCGGAGATTGATCGCGGTGAGCAAAGCGACGCGCGACGATCTCAGGCGCTATTACGGCCTCTCGCAGGACATGATCGACGTCGTCCACCATGGCGTGGATCCGCGGTTCTTTGAAATCGGGTCAGGCCGCGAAGACGAAGGCTATCTGCTCTGCCCCTCCACGACGCACCCGCATAAGAACCATGCACGGCTGTTGCGGGTGTTCGCGCGGATACGGGCGCAGCATCCGGATTTGCGGCTGGTGCTCACGGGTGTCAGGGGCTTTGCGTCGGATGAGGTGGAGCGCGAGATCCAGGCCAACGATCTGCGGAAAGCGGTAGACGTCCTGGGGTGGGTTCCTCGAGAGCGGCTTTACGAGGCGTACAGGCGGGCGCGGGCGTTCGTGTACCCCTCGACGTTCGAAGGTTTCGGAATGCCGCCTCTGGAGGCGCTCGCTGCGGGCCTGCCGGCGGCCTTGAGCGGCATCGAGCCCATTCGGTCCATCTGCGCGGGCGCAGCCCGCTTCTTCGATCCGGAAGACGACGCCGCGATGATGGATGCGGTCATCGCGGTGCTCTATGACGAAGAAGAACGTGCGCGGCTGTCGAACGCAGGACCCGTGCGCGCGGCGGCGTTCACCTGGCGGCGCGCGGCGGAGTTGACAGTGGAGTCTATCGAAGCCAGTCTTCGAGCCTGACTTTGTCGCCTGTCTGCGAATCCCTGTATTTGACGATGACCGGCGTATAGAGCGAGAGCCCCCACTTGGGGCCCTTGCCCTTGCTGACGGCGCGCGAGCCGGCGACGACGACTGCGCCCTCGGGAATCACGAGAGGGTCCTCATCGTTGGAACTGTGCACCGCGCCGTTGACGAGGTCATAGACGGGAGTCGACCGCGTAAGGATGACGCCGGTGCCGAGCACAGCGCGGGTCTTCACCACCGTGCCTTCATAGACTCCGCAGTTACCGCCCACCATCACCTCGTCTTCGATCACGACGGGCAAAGCGCCGACGGGTTCGAGCACGCCGCCGATCTGCGCCGCGGCCGAGATGTGGCAACTCTTCCCGATCTGCGCGCAACTGCCGACCAGTGCGTGCGAATCGACCATCGTGCCGTCGCCGACCCATGCACCAACGTTGATGTACATCGGGGGCATGCAGGTGACGCTGCGGCCGATGAAGCAGCCGTCCCGGATGGAGGAGCCTCCCGGAACGATGCGGACGCCGTCTTCGACACTCATTCGGCGAACCGGATAGGTGGCCTTGTCGAAGTAGGGCTGCTTCGCGGTTTCGATTGACATATCGACAATGGCGCCCATGCGGAAGCCGAGCAAAATCCCCTTCTTCACCCAGGCATTGACCCGCCACCCCGTTCTCGTCGAGCCGTCGGGGGAGGCGGCGCGAATCTCGCCGGCGTTCAGCGCCGCCTTGAACTGACCGAACAGGGCGTGGTGCTCGGGAGCGTATTGCGCCGGTGGATTGGCGAATAGTTGTTCGATCTGTTCCTGCAGGTTCATGCGATCAACTCCAAGCTCTTCAAAACCGCATCGATCTTTTCGGCGGCGGCAGGCGACGGCGGAATCATCGGCTGCCGCCAGACGGGCTCGAGCAATCCCATTCGCGCCATGGCGTACTTGACCGGCATCGGATTGGATTCGACAAAATTCACTTCCATCAGCGGCAGCCATTTCTTCTGAATGGCGCGCGCGGTGGAGAAATCGCCGTCAAGACACGCTTGAGCGAGCGCTGCCATCTCGGCGGGGATCTCGTTGGAGGCGACGCTGATGATGCCGTGTCCGCCAAGCCCGGCAAGAGCGAGCGTGATGGCGTCGTCGCCGCTCATGATGGAGAATCCTTCGGGCATGGAGGCGCAGATGCTAGCCATCTGCGCGATATTGCCGCTGGCCTCCTTGACGCCCACGATATTAGGGATGGCTGCGAGGCGGCGGAGCGTTGCGGTCTCGATGTTCACGCCGGTCCGCCCCTGCACGCTGTACAGCACCATGGGGATGCCGATGGAATCGGCGATGGTCTTGTAGTGCTGGTAGAGGCCTTCCTGAGTCGGCTTGTTGTAGTAAGGCGTGACCGAGAGGATGCCATCAGCCCCGAGTCCTTCGAGTTCCCGCGCGAGTGAGACGACTTCCTTCGTGTTGTAGCCGCCGGCGCCGGCAAGGACAGGGACTTTGCCGCGAGCCTCTTCAATCGTCGCCTTCACCACCAGGAGGTGCTCTTCGTGGTCGAGTGTCGGGCTCTCGCCCGTGGTCCCGCAAGGCACCAGAAAATGCACGCCTGACTCGATCTGCCTTCTCGCCAGACGCCTCATGGCGGCCAGGTCGATTGAACCGTCCCGCGTAAAGGGCGTCACCAGCGCCGTGCCGCAACCCTTGAACTTCATTGGCCCGCTCCTTCATCTCCAAACAGAATTCTGCTGAACTCCCAGACGCCCCTCTTTCCGATGATCCACCGTGCGGCATGCAGCGCGCCGCGTGCGAAACCTTCACGGCTGCGCGCGGTGTGGCGGAGGGTGATGGTGTCGGCCGCCGAGTCGAAGCCGACTTCGTGCGTTCCGGGGATCTTGCCCGCGCGGTTGCTGGCCACGTCGATCGAGCCTGCGTAACCCGCCGCCTTCATGGAATCGACGAGTTTCAGAAGCGTTCCCGATGGCGCGTCCTTCTTCGCCGAGTGGTGGATCTCCCAGGCCCAGGCTTCGTAGGCCGGCTGAGATGCCATCCACTTCGCTCCTTCCGCCACGATTCGTTCGAAAACGTTCACGCCGATTGAGTAGTTCGGACTGTAGACGAGCGCCGACCCTCGCCGCTCGACAAGGCTTCGCACCCGGTCGAGCTCTGCGAACCAACCGGTGGTGCCGCACACAGCGGGCACGCCAAGTTCGATCAGCTTTTCAAGGTTTGGGACAGCCGCCTCAGGCACGGTGAACTCGATTGCGGCTTCGACGCCCTGGAAGTTCTGCGGGGTAAACCCTTCTCCATTGGCGTTGTTATGAACGTCGAGGATCAGCGCCGCTTCGAGTCCATACTCGGGCGCGAGCTGTTCGATCATGCGCCCCATTTTTCCGTAACCGATGAGAGCGATCTTCCGGGTCACCCGAACACCTCCGGATCCAGTTCTGAGAAGAACTCGTCGTGGAGCAGTTTAACGGCAGGCACGAGGTCGGCGCCATCGACGACGAGGCTGAGGTTCAGCAGCGAGGCTCCCTGGCTGATCATACGCACGTTGACATCGTTCAGCGTTTTGAAGACCCTGGCGCTGACCCCGGGGGTTTCGCGGATCGAGTCGCCCACCAGACAGATGATGGCCTGGCCTCCGAGGACCGAAACCTCGGCGATTTTGGAAAGCTCGGCTTCGATCTCGCCGAGTTGTTCTGTGCGGTCGATGGTGAGCGAGACGCTGACCTCGGAGGTGGAGACGATGTCGACGGGGGTCCGATAGCGGTCGAAGACTTCAAAAATGCGCCGCAGGAAACCGTGAGCCATGAGCATGCGGAGCGAGCGGATATTGACAACGGTGATGTCGCGTTTGCAGGCGATGGATTTGACCGGGTTGGCGGATGGAACCGGTTCGGAGACGATTTTCGTGCCCTCGACCTCCGGCCTCCGGGAGTTGAGAATGCGGACCGGAATGTTCTTCTCGACGGCGGGGAGGACCGTGGATGGATGGAGAACCTTGGCGCCAAAATAGGCGAGTTCTGCGGCTTCCGCGAAGGAGATCACGCGGACCAGGTGTCCGCCCTCGACGACTCTGGGATCGCAGGTGAGCATGCCGTCGACGTAGGTCCAGATCTGGATCTCATCAGCGCCGATGCCGGCGCCGGCGATGGCCGCGGAGAAATCGCTGCCGCCGCGGCCGAGCGTGGTGGTGACTCCCTGCGAGTTGGAGCCGATGAATCCGCCCATGACGACAACGCCGCGGGCGAGCCTTGGCACGACGATCTGCTGGAACCTGGCGTAGGTTCGCGAGTAAAGGGGCAGCGCCTGGGTGTGGCGGCTATCCGTAATGAGGATGTCCCGCGCGTCGACGTGCGAGGCGGGCATCCCTGCGGCGGAGAAGGCCGCGGCGACCACAAGGGAAGAGAGGCGCTCTCCGTAGCTAGCCGTTTCATCCCAGAGGGCGGGTGTGATCTGCCCCTCGCGGGCGACGGCTTCCAGCGTCTCTTCGAGCTGCGCAAAGAGGGCGGCAAGCTCCGCTTCGAGCGCGGACGCCGGCTGCGCGCCGCAAGCAGCGCGCGCCTCCGTCTGGTGAAATCGCCGGAGATCCTCGGCGTCGCGCAACGCTCCTTCTAGATTGCCGGCTGCGGCCTTTTCCGCGGCCGCGAGCAGCCTGTTGGTGGTCTTGCCCATCGCAGACACAACAACCAGTGGTTTGCGCTCCGCGCGTGCGGAGACGATACCGGCGACTCTCTGAATCGCTGCGGCGCTCTCCACGGAGGTGCCGCCAAACTTCATCACAATCATGTCCAACTGCCTCGAACCAGTCTGTCAGGAATTGCCGCCGCGGGCGGGTTCAAGCCGCGGTCAGCAGCCGCTTCACCATGGCCTCATACAGGCTCACGGCTTCGAGCAACTGCTTTTTGGGCACACGCTCCTCGCTCGTGTGCGCCACATGGATGGAGCCGGGGCCCAATAGGTATGGAGTGCCCCAGGCTCCGCCGAATGCAGGGATGTCGGTGGTGTAGGCGACGACGGTGGTATCGAAGCCGTCCAACGCGCCGAGCCGCACTGCGGGAATGCAGAGGATCTCGCGCGCTTCCACGAGGCCGCCGGCCGCGTCCGCGGCGAGCGCCCGAACCGGCGCGGCATCGCCGACCAGCCGAAACATGAGGGTGGCGCTCGCATGATCCGCGATGACGTTTGGGGCGCGGCCGCCTTCGATGAGCCCGATGTTGAGCGTGGATGGGCCGAGCACCGGGTCCACGGGCAGCGCACAGGCCCGGATTCTGGCCAGCGCGTCGAGCAGCTTCTCGATGGCCGATTCGCCGAGTTCGGGATAGGCCGAGTGCGCCATCCGGCCGGAGGCGACGAACTCGTAGCGCAGCGCCCCTTTCGAGCCCAGCGCCAGCTTGTTCTCCGTCGGCTCGCCGTTGATGAGGAATCGCGATCCGCGCGGGTTAGTCGCCGCATGGTAAGCGCCGGCTGAGTTCTTCTCTTCTCCGACGACAAAGAGCAGGCCGAAATTGCGGATACCGCCTTCGAGCAGTCTCTCGGCCGCCGCGATCATCGCCGCAATGATGCCTTTGACGTCGCACGCGCCGCGTCCCCAGATGAAATCCTCGTCTTCACGGGCTCCGAAAAACGGCGGGACCGTATCCAGGTGCGTGCTCAGGGTCACCACGGGCGTTCCGAAGGCGGCGAACACGTTGAACCGGCCGGGCTCGACATCCATCTTCTCCGCCTGGCCGCCATACCGCGCGGCGAGGCCGTTGAGGAGCGACAGAAGAAACTCACCAACCGGCGCCTCGTTGCCAGTGATGGATTCAATATCGACGAGGGTGCGCGTGAGCGCGAAGACGTCCTGAGCCAAGTCCTACGATAGCGTTTGGCGGCGGCCTCCATCAAGCGCCGTCAATGCTCGGGCGGAATGAACTCCTTGCGCAGGAAGACAGTGTAGTTCGCGGTCATGGCGTAGCCCATGCGCTCATAGACAGGCTTGCCGGCGGCGGTGGCGTGGAGATAGGTCCTCTGCTCCAATCCCGCCAAAAGCGAGCGGTCGAGGACGTCCCGCATCGTCACGCCGGCATAGCCGCGCTTTTGAGCCTCCGGCATCGTCGCCACCAGTGCGACGTAGCGAAGACCTTCAACACTGAACACGGCCGCGCAACTTGCGGGCTGCCCGTCAACTTCGAGCAGCGTGACCATGCGGTCCGGCGCGCCCCACCAGCCGGGTTGTTCCGATTCCAGCGAGCCGGGCTCACCGAGCGGCATCTGATAGGCCGCTTCGTTGACGCGCATCACCTTGCCGCCGATTCCATCCGAGACCTCCGTCAACCAGACTCCCTCAGGGCGGGGCCGTGGATCGGGGAGGACGCGCGAAGCTTCCATTCCGGTGAGTGGCATGATGGGGGCCATGCCTTCTTCGTCGAGGATGTTCACCGCGTCGTCCATGAGTTGACCCATTGTCTCGTGGCAGACGGAAAACATCCACGGGAGCTTTCGCTCTGCGGCCCAGAATGAAAGGTTGCGGACCGCGGAGCGGAACTCCACGGCGCCTGTCGGAGGCCGCATGGTTACGGCCATGTTCAGGAACATGATCGGATGTCCGCTCCAGGAGCCTTTCAGCAGGTCTCCATGGAACGATTCGAAACCCTCGCAGTCCCTGTTCATGGCATCCCAGGCCTGAACGAAGATCGCATTTGATTCGGTTGCCGGATCCATCGTTGGTCCCCTCTCTCTGCGAGTATACTGGCGGATCTGCCGGAAGGAGCACCAATGAATGATTCCGGGAGGCGGCCCTCGGTCGGGTGCGTCTTCCGGCATGTTGCGCAACCGCCCCGGAGCGAAACAGCCCTTATTCGAGCTTGAGGGTGAGCTTTGCGCCCTGCTCGGGCAGGAAGAGCCACTCGGTGACGCTTCTGCCGCCGGCCTGCGCCGTGACTTCGTACTCGCCCTGAAATCCGCGGACTTTGAGAAGGCCGGTTTCGGCGCGCGCCCGGACATCGGTCCACCAGGCGGAGTAAACGAGTTCACGCCAGACGGAGTGCATCTTCTTCGGGGTCCAGTCGCGACGGATCATCGCCCCGTTGGGGAGCCAATGCCGGCCTTCCCAGAAGCCCCACATGAGGAAGGCGCGCACGGATGGGTGCGAAAACACTGTGATGAGCAGGTCCCGCGTGAACTTTGCCTGCAACTCCTCATCCGTGGTGTTGAAGTCGTATTCGGTGATTTCGATCACCTTGCCGAACTGGCCGAAGCGGTCGAGGATGCGGAGCATCGTCTCGGGCGGCGTCGGACTTGAAAAGTGGCCCTGCATGCCGATGCCGTCGACGCGCGCGCCACGCTCATCGAGGAAGCGAATGGTGTTGAAGTAGTGATTGCGATGAGCGAGGTCGCCGCCGCCATTGGAGAGGATGCTGTAGTCGTTGATGAAGAGGTGGGTCCCGGGATCGGCGGCGCGGGCTCGCTTGAACCACTCGGCCATCTCTTCGTCGCCCAGGATCCGCATCAGATCGTAGTTTGTGTATGGCTCATTGATGACGTCCCACTCGGCGATCAACCCCTGAGTCGCTCCCATGACGTCGTCGATGTGCGAAAGCACGCGCTGGCGGAGCGCCGCCGGGTCGCCGGCGAGGCGCTGGACATCGGCGGGCATGCGCCGCCAACTCGGCCAGACCAGGTTGTGTCCACGAATCCTCGACAGGTTGTGCTTACGGCACCACTCAATTCCATTGAGCGCGCGCTGCCGGTTCGATTCCCAGCCTGGCCACTTGAGGTCGTTTTCGAAGACCACCATGTTGAAGTCGTCGATCAGGAACTGACGATACTTTTCAGCGTCGGCCGTGTTCTGGAGCAATTGGTCTGCCGCCACCGCCGTGCCGAAGCCGAAGGCGTGACGCTTCATCGCGACGTGCACCTCGGCGCCTTCGATCGGACGGCCCGAGGCGTCGACCACCGTTACTTCGAGATCGGCTTTCCGGAGCCTGTCGATTCTCCCTTCCGCTTCCCGTCGCCATGGAGCGTCCTCGGCCGCGCCGGCGTAGAGCGAGTCGAGTCCGAAATGGGAGGCTGTCAGGCCCTGGCCGTAGTTGTCGAACGTCACGCCCCCGATTTCGACCGTCTGGACTTGAGCGCCCATCCAGAATTCGATGTTGTAGTCGCCCGGGGCGTAGTCGGCGGCCATACGGAAGAGCACCTTCTGTTCGCGCCAGACGGCATCGGAAAGGATGCTCTTGGTCACGGACTTGGTCCAGGGATCGCGGCCAAGTTCGACGTTCAGGCGGGTGCTGCACTCGCCACCTTCAGGGGCGGCGCAGCGGATCCAGAATGTGGCGAGAATGGAATCGTCTTTCTTCACGGCGACGGTGCTTCGATAGCGCACGCGCATAGCGTACTCGGTTGCGGCGTTGACGGTTTCCGGAAGCGATATGGTTTCAAGGCGCATGGCCGTCTGAAAGGGTTGCCCGTCGACTTGAAACCTGCTCATGGCGCCGCGGGCGGGGCCGGTCGACGGGCCGCTGTAGACAAACTGCTGCACCGGATCGCCGGGGATCAGCGGGACCGGCACGGGCAAGCCGGAGATGATTCCGAGAAATGCGAGGATGCACATGATGAAGACTCCAGTCACAATATATGTCAGTGCCCAAATACTGGCGAGCGTTCCGCCGCGCTCTTGTCGGCGTGTATGAAAACGGCGCCCTCGGTTATTCGAAGGGCGCGGCCTACTCGGCGCTGCTGAGCTTTCTGCCGGTGCTGACGGCGACCACCGCCATTCTGGTACAACTGAACGCCGAAGCGGTATCGCGGCGGCTCTCGGCGATCTTCTTCCGGGTGGCTCCTCCGGGTGTCGAGGACCTGGTCCGCTTTCAGGTGGCAGAGCGCGGCTCCCGGCCCACGGCGCTGCCGATCGCCGCGGCCGTTCTCGCGGTGTGGGCCGCCTCGGGAGTGATGATCAGTCTCATTGAAGCCTTTCACGCCTCATACAAGAAGCCGGACCGCAGAAACGTTGTGCACAAGCGTCTCGTGGCCATGGTGCTGGTCATCACGACAGTTCTGCCTATCCTCGGCGCGACGGTTCTGCTGATCCTGGGCGATCGCCTCGAGACCTGGCTTTTCCACGCCCTCGGTTTCCTCCCGGCGAGCCAGGCGCTGGAGGGGGGCTTGCGCTGGCTGACGCGGATTGTCCGCTACATCACCATTGCGGCTACGGTGCTGGTTGTCACCGCGGGACTGTACCGGTTTGGCCCACAGGTATCCCGAGGCCGCAAGATCTGGCCCGGCGCCATTCTCGCTTCGATGTTGTGGTTCCCCCTGACGCTGGGATTCACGTGGTATGTCCGCAACATCGCCAACTACAACGTGCTGTACGGCTCGATCGGCGCCGTGATCGCGCTCTGCGTTTGGATGTACCTGCTGGCGCTGACGGCCATGACGGGTTGCGAATACAATGTCGCGCTGGACCGCAAGTGACGCCGCGGCCCATACAGCAGGAGTCGCTTCGAGAAGTTTGAGGCCGGCCGTGGAGAGCACCGCGATACTCGCTGTCCGTGCCGATTGCGAAGCCCGATCCCCGGTGGGTTCGGCTATGGGAACAATCTCCTCCCGGCGCCGTCGGAACGCTCCGGGTGCGCTACGCTGATTTCCTCATGACCCGCCGCTCGCTTCTGCTCTCCGCGGCGCCCGCGCGCCGGCCCAACATCCTGCTGATCCTCACCGATGACCTCGGCTATGCCGACCTCTCCTGCTATGGCGCGCGCGACATTCGAACTCCCAACATCGACCGGCTGGCCAGGCAAGGGACCCGCTTCACCAGTTGCTACTCGAACGCGCCCGTCTGCAGCCCGACGCGCGCCGCACTGATGACCGGCCTCTACCCGCAGCGCCTGGGCATCGAGTACGTCTTCTACGGGGATCGCACGGCGGGCAAGGGGCTTGATTCATCGCAGCCCACCCTGCCGTCCATGCTGAAGGCGGCCGGCTACCGGACCGGAATGGTTGGCAAGTGGCATCTTGGCGCGGAGGATGAATTCGGTCCGAACCGCCATGGCTTCGACGAGTTCTTCGGATTCAGAAACAGCGATCACGACTACTACGCACATCGCAATATCGACGGCAAGCCGGATTTGTACGAGAACGAGCGGGCGGTTCAAGTAGACGGGTATTCGAGCGACCTCTTCGGCGCCCGCGCGGTTGAGTTTCTCCGCCGGCGCGGCGCCCGTCCCTTCTTCCTCTATGCGGCTTTCAACGCGCCGCACTGGCCCTTCCAGCCGCCAGGGCGGCCCGCGGACACGCGGACGCGCGAAACGTGGATGGACGGCGATCGCGCGGGATATGTGCGAATGGTTGAGAATCTCGACGCTAATATCGGACGCATCCTCGACGCACTGCCGGGCGACACGTTTGTTGTCTTCACGAATGACAACGGCGGCGACAGGCTCTCGGACAACTCGCCGCACTTCCACCGTAAGTTCACGCTGTGGGAAGGAGGCATCCGCGTGCCTGCAATCCTACGGTGGCCGGGACGCATTGCGGCGGGTGCGGTCAGCGCACGGCCGGCGATGACGGCCGACATCACGGCCACGGTCCTCGCGGCGGCAGGAGTCGCCTCTCCGAAGCCACTAGACGGTTTCGATCTGCTCCAGCCGGAGAAGCCTCGTTCTCTGTTCTGGCGCTACCAGCACGCGCCCGTGCGGCAGAGGGCGGTGCGCAGCGGCGCCTGGAAGCTCCTGCAGGACGCGGGGTACAACCTGCTGTTCAACCTGGAGTCAGACCCCGGCGAGCGGACGGACCTCTCATGGCGGCATCCTGCGACGGTCGAGCGGCTGCGGCGCGAGCTGGCGGCATGGGAGAAGGAGATGGCCGACTCAAAACCTGCCTGGACCGTTGAGTGAAATCTCCGGCGAAGTATGAAACAATGCACCCCTATGCGTAGGCGAACGTTCATGGAACTCCCCGCTGCCGCTGCAGCGGTCACCGGCGCCGCGAATATGAATGCCGCGCCGAAGAAGCCCTTCGCTGCGAAGCTGGGCACACAGCACGGCAACACCGACAACATTCTCAAGGCGTGCGCGGCCTTTGGAGTGCACAACATCTGTTCGAGTCTGCCATCGCGCCAATTCGATGAAAGCTGGTCCGTCGAAGGTCTGACTCGGCTTCGCGAAAGAGTAGAGAGTTTCGGTATCAAGCTGGACATGGTTCCGCTGCCATTGAGCTCGCACCCGATCGATCGCGTCGAGATGCCGAATATTCTGCAGGGCAAATCGCCCGAACGCGACCGCGAGATCGACGCCATCTGCAAGATGCTCTACAACATTTCGCGCGCCGGCATCCCGGCCGCAAAATACAACATGAGCATCCTGGGCGTGGTCCGTTCGCCGTCGACCAAGGGCCGCGGCGGCGCCACCTACTCGACGTTCAACTACGCCAAGCTGCCCGCGGCGCCGGACGCGATTCCGGGCGGCGTCCCGGCCGACCTTTACTGGGAGCGTATTACATACTTCCTCGATAAGGTGGTTCCGGTCGCGGCGGAGACGAAGGTCCGCATCGCCTGCCACCCGCACGATCCGGGAATGCCGAAGGGCAAGGGCTACCGGGGCGTGGAAACGGTACTGGGCTCGGTGGACGGTTTGAAGCGATTTATCTCGATTCGCGAGAATCCGTATCACGGCCTGAACTTCTGCCAGGGGACGGTGAGCGAGATGCTCGAGGATCCGAAGAGAGAGATCTTCGACGTGATCCGGTATTTCGGCTCTCGCAAGAAGATCTTCAACGTCCATTTCCGCAATATTCAGGGTAAAGTCCTGGACTTCCGCGAGACATTCCCGGATGACGGCGACGTTGACATGCTGGCCGCGTTGCGCGTCTATCGCGACGTGGGCTATGACGGCATGCTGATGCCGGATCATGTGCCGCGATTGGATATCCCTGAATTCGGCGCCCAGGCATTTGCGTTCGCATTCGGCTACATCCGCGCGCTGATGCAGGTGGTAGCCGCCGAGTAGACCGTGCGCCGCCGCGCCGTCTTCATTTTTGTCGCCGTTGTCATCGCCGGAGGAGTGTTTCTCTACCGCAACCTTCCGGTCCTGGGCGCCGGCGGCCTCCTCTATCCGTTCCGGAGGACGGTCAATCTGCCTGCGCCGGAACACTGCGTTGAAGCCGCTTTTGCCGGCGATGGATTGACACTCCATGGGTGGCGATGCAGTTCGCCGGTCAAAGCCCGGGCCGCCATCATCTACCTTCATGGCATCGCCGACACGCGAACCAGCTCCGCCGAGGTTATCCGGCGGTTTCTGCCGCGCGGTTTCGATGTCGTCGCCTATGACGGGCGCGCCCATGGACATTCGCCGGGGACGGTGTGCACGTATGGCTACTACGAAAAGCGTGACCTGTCACGAGTCATCGACAAGCTGCCGCCGGGGCCGGTTGTTCTGATCGGCCACTCGCTTGGGGCCGCGGTCGCTCTCCAAGCGGCGGCGGAGGATGCGCGCGTTTCCGCTGTTGTGGCCGCGGAGACGTTTTCCGACCTCGCCACCGTGGCGCGGGAGAGGGCGCCGTTCGTCTTCACCGAGGGCGCGATCCGCGAGGCGTTCCGGATTGCCGAGACGCGCGCCGGATTTCGCGTTGACGAAGCGAGCCCGCTTCGCGCAGCAGCGCGCATCCATGCGCCCGTGCTCCTGCTCCACGGGGAAGAGGACACGGACACGCCGCCAGCCCACTCCCGGCGGGTCTTTGACGCGCTGAGCGGTCCCAAGCGATTGGCGCTGCTCCCGGGGGTTCGGCACGCGGGTTCGCTCAACGCCAACACATGGCCTCTGATTGAAGCCTGGATCGACGAGGCGCTTCGGTCTACTCCCGACCCCGCGCGATGACTTTGGCCCACTCTTTCTGGCCGCAGCCGGGGCACCGGAGATACTTTTTCCCAGCGTAATGAGGCGCGAGGAAATCCTGGAGCGGCGTCGCGCTGAATTGCGTTCCACACGATTCACAGCGGTATCCGAACGCCCTGGAGTGCCAGATGACAAGCACCACCAGAACCACCACCGCCGACCCGGCGAACCAAAGCGGGTGGTCCTGGCCGATATAGATCGCCACGCCAATCAAAAGGCCGCACGCGACCGCCAGAATCGTGTAGCCGGTCATCCTGTCTCTGGGCGTGAGGCTGCGAAAGCGTTCCACAGTACCACCTGAAAGGTACTGTGGAACGGCAGCGGCGTCCAGCCCCAATTTGGATGAAGTTATCCCTTAAATTCGGGTTCAGCCCATCGCAGCCTGCAGCATGGCGCGCGTATAGCCTACGTTGTAGGCGATGGCGGCATAGCCGCCTCCGCCGGGGTAGCCGCCGATCCGTCCGTGTTCGGCGTCATAGTCGAGGCGCCGCGGATGCTCGGGATAGATTTGCAGCTTGTACTTCGCCCTCACGAGTTCCTTCATCACGGCGAACATGTTGTTCAGTCCTTCGTCGATCCAAACCTCGGTGTAGCGCTCGTAGGGCTTCATGACGAGCACGTTCCGGAAGTGGGCGTGGTTGATCCGGTCGCGCTGGCCGAAGTACTTTGCAACGGCGACGGGATCTTCGCCCAACTCCCGGGTCACGCCGCAGTCGTAGGTAATGCCGTTGTACGGGCTGTCGACGATGGAAATGAGCTTTTTCCAGCCGGCGAGTGTCGCCATGATCTGCTGCGAGCCGCGGCTGATTGGGGCGGGCGGATCGTTAGGATGGAGGGCCAGTCGGACGTTGGCTTTCTCGGCCGTTGGGATCACTGCCTTGAGGAAATAAGTGATGTTAGCCCACATTTGGTCAAGCGTCCAGGCGCCGATTTCGGGGAGCGGCTTGAGGTCCTTGAACTTCATGCCATTCTCTTCGGGGCGGGTCTGGTAGGGCTGTCCGGCCTTCTGAACGAGTTCGAAATCGAAGCCGGTCCAGCCGGAGTCGCCGCGCTCCTTGTCGATTTCTTCGAAGTAGCCTTCCATGGCGCGATGGGCGTAGAAGTTGTACTCGATGACGGGCAATCCGGCCTTACCCGCTGCGACGATCGACTGTTTGATCTTCTCGATGTCCTCGTCTCTCTTGTTGCCGGGCTTGCCATAGAGGATGTCGTTCGAGAGGCCGATCATGAGGTTGCCCACGGTAATGCCCATCGCCTTCCAGGGCCCCATCATGGCCTTAAGCCCCTCTTCGGTCCAGGGGGTTCTGCCGAATCCGCCGAGGACATGATTCACGCCGAGCTGCTTGATTCGTTTTGGCCCCACGGACCTATCGGGAGGCGCGCCGGGATCACGGCGGGCGGCGCCGCCGTCCCCCATGCCGAGTGCGATCTTTGGAGTGTTGGGACCCTCCTTCGGCGGAGCCGGCACTTGCGCCGCCTCCAGCATCGCCGCCGGCGCCATTGAGGAGGCGCCCGCGATCTGCATCGCAGTCCTGCGCGTGAACTTCATGTCTCGAATCCTCTCTCCGGTCCGGCTGTCTTGCCGTCCCGGCTGGATGAAAGTATATGACCTGCGCATGCCGGCTGCACGCGCTCTTACAATGAATTGTTGTGTTCGCACTTCTGCTCGCTGTTGCTACCTTCGCGGCCGCCGGCGCCCATCAACAGGTCGAGCGATTGAACCGCGGCGTTGTCGCCGTTCGGGTCTCCGAATCCGAAGTTTTCGTCTCGTGGCGGTTCCTCGCGACTGACCCCGTCTCCACCGCGTTTCACGTCTACCGGATTGAAGGGCCCGGGCCGGCTGTACGCCTCACTGGGGAGCCGCTGGCGGGCCCGACGAGTTTCAAGGACGCGAATGCGCGTTCGCCACACGACCTCTATTACTACGTGCGCGCGGTGGCGGATGGAGTGGAAGGGCCCGAATCGGACGCCTTCAAACTTGCCGTGAATGGGCCTGGCTCCTACATCTCAATTCCTCTACGCATTCCCGAAGGCGGCACGGCGCCCGATGGGGTGCGTTACGCCTACGAGGCCAACGACGCCTCCGCGGCCGATCTCGATGGCGACGGCGAATACGAGATCATCCTCAAGTGGGAGCCCACCAACGCGAAGGATAATTCCCAATCCGGCTTTACGGGCAACGTTTTCCTTGATGCGTACAAATTGAACGGCGATTTCCTCTGGCGAATCGACCTCGGGCGCAATGTCCGCGCAGGCGCGCACTACACTCAATTCATCGCCTACGATCTCGACGGCGACGGGCGCGCTGAAGTGGCCGTGAAGACCGCCCCAGGATCGCGTGACGGGTTTGGGGAATTCGTGGCGCGGCGCGCGGGCCTGTTTCTGGGGACGCCGCCCGATTTTGACCCGGAGGCCGACCATCGCAACTCTGCGGGCTATGTGCTCACGGGGCACGAGTTCTTCACAATCTTTGACGGCGGTTCCGGGGCGGAACTCGTTTCGGCTTTCTATATGCCGCCGCGCAACAATGATCCGGCGAGCGCCGATGTGAGCGCGTGGGGCGACGGCTACGGAAACCGCGTCGACCGGTTTCTGGCGGCGGTCGCCTACCTGGACGGCAACCGCCCCTCGTTGCTGCTCTGTCGCGGTTACTACACGCGCGCGGTCGTCGCCGCCTGGAATTGGCGCGACGGCCAGATCTCCCAGGTCTGGACCTTCGATACCGATGCGGGCGACGCGGCCAACCGCACGCTCCGCGGCCAGGGCAACCACAACCTGTCCATCGCCGACGTTGACGGAGACGGCCGCGACGAAATCGTCTATGGCGCTGCAGTTCTGGATGACGACGGCCGCCCATTGTATTCGACCGGCCGGGGGCATGGAGACGCTCTGCACGTCTCCGACATGATCCCTTCGCGGCCCGGCCTGGAGGTTTTTCAACCCCACGAAACCCCTTCGCTCTATGGTTCCGCCGCGCTCGACCTGCGCGACGCCCGCACGGGCGAGCTCATCTGCGGGGCGCCCGGCACGGGCGACATCGGACGCGGGGTCGCTTTCGACATTGATCCGCGCTTTCCGGGCTACGAGTTCTGGGGTGCGGGCCCGACCGGCGGATACTACTCGTCGGCTACCTGCGAGCAGATCAGCGCGTCCAAGCCCCGGCAGATGAATTTCGGCGTCTGGTGGGACGGCGATCTGCTGCGCGAGCTGCTCGACGGGACGACGATTTCCAAGTGGAATTGGGCCAACGCAACGACGTCCACGCTGCTGGCCGCGGAGGGCGCCGCCTCCAACAACGGCACCAAGGCCACACCCGCGCTTTCGGCCGATCTGCTCGGCGATTGGCGGGAGGAGGTGGTGTGGCGTGCCGCCGATAACACTGAACTCCGAATCTACTCCACGCCAGTCCCCACCGCGCACCGCATGGTGACGCTCATGCACGACCGGCAGTACAGGCTGGCCATCGCGTGGCAGAACGCAGCCTACAACCAGCCTCCTCATCCAGGTTTCTTCCTCGGCGAAGGCGCGGCTCCAAAGGAATAGGCGTCCCGTCCTGTGCTTCGACTCTGATAGAGTTCTACTCCATAACCGCATCGTCAAGTAGCTGGAAGGGAGCTGATTCGATGTCTACGCCAACCTATAATCGCCGTACGTGGCTTCAGTCACTGTTCTACGGTCCCGCAGCCCTGTTCAGCCTGGAAGCCTTCAACGCCAAGCGCTGCGACGCTCTTGCGGCTATCGGGCCTAATGACAATATCAAGGTCACCAAGATCGAGACGTTCGTTCTCAAGAACTCCTGGGTGTTCGTGAAGATATCCACCGACGCCGGCGTCACCGGTTGGGGCGAAATGCTAAAGGACGACGCCAAGGCGTGCGCCGCGGGAGCGCTCGAAGTAGCCGATTATCTCGCCGGCAAGGACCCGCGCCGGGTCGGCTTCCACTGGCAGGCGATTCATCGCGGCGCTTTCTATCGGGGCGGGCCGATCAAGACGGCCATCTCCAGCGGCATCGATCAGGCGCTGTGGGACATCACCGGCAAGTGCTACGGCGTGCCGGTGTACAAGCTGCTCGGCGGACCTTTCCGCGACCGTTGCCGCGTCTATGGGACGGTGAGCGAAAAGACGGGCGTCAACGCGATGAAGGTCGGGCCGCGAGGCGCCCGGACGCCGTTCAAGTACGTCGAAGGTCCAAAAATGGTAGACGAAGTGGTTGAACGCTTCGCCGCCCTCCGCGCCAAATACGGCAAAGAGGTCGATATCGGAATCGACTTCCACGGCGCCGTTCAGCCGCCCACGGCAAGCCTTCTCATCAAGGCGCTCGAGCCGCACCAGCCATTCTTCTTCGAGGAAGTGGTGCAGGCGTTGAATGTCGATGTGATGGCTGAACTGGCGAAGAAAACTCACATCCCGCTGGCGACGGGCGAACGGATCTTCACCAAATGGGGCTTCCGCGAGATCCTCGAAAAACGCGCCGCGCTCATCCTGCAGCCCGACATCTGCTACGCCGGCGGTATCACTGAGCTCAAGATCATCGCAGGGATGGCGGAAGCTTATTATTCGCCCATCGCGCCGCATAACCCGCAGGGGCCGTGCTCGCTCGCCGCGAGCCTCCAGCTCGCCGCGAGCATCCCCAACTTCCTCATCCAGGAGCGCGGGGATAACGAGCACAACGACCTGCTCGCTAAGCCGCTGCCGCCTGTTACGGGAGGCCATCGCCCGTTGCTCAGCGATCCCGGCCTCGGCATCACCATCGACGAGGACAAGCTCAAGTCGCAGGTGGGCGAGCCCAAGCCGTATCGGACGGCCTACGACACCGACGACGGGTCGGTGGTGGACTGGTAGCGGGTGGAACCGGCGTTTCCGCCGGCTTCCCGTCCAATCCCGGTGGTGGTTTGGGTAGGATGGGAATAGGTTGACGGAAGCTGGGCCTGTCCATTGACAATCAGAAGCTGGAGGCAGACATTGCGAAGCGTGATCTCGCTGTTCACGCTGGCCATGACTCTTGCTTCGCTCGCTCCTGCATACGCGCTCCCGTTCCTGTCGCAGGAAAGATCCGGCTGTGGCATGAGTTGCTGCCGCAGAGCAGGGTCATGCTGTTGCCGCAAGGCTCGTTCCGTCGCTCGCCATCCTGAAGCCAGCCCAGCCGGCGCACAGTGGGCGGCTGCACCCGGCTGCGCATCAGGATGCCGGAGAGTCGCAGGAGCCTGGACTGGCTTTATCGGCGCGTTCACTCCGGTGTCCTGGGCGGGAGAACGGCTGACGGTTTCCATCTCTCCGCGGGTCAGCCAGCGCGTCATCAACCTGGCTCCCGCCGATGGCGCATATCAATTCGAACGCCCTCCCCCATTCCCGCCAATCGATCCCGTCAACGCTCACTGATACGCGAGGCGTCAGAGGAACGGCTCCGGCGCCAGGTGTGTCGCAATATAGGGTCCATCGAACAGCAAAGGGGAAAACATGGGGCGCAAACAACTGCTCCAGGCAATTCCCGCGCTTTCGGCGGTCTGCCTTTTCGGACAGATCCCGGCGCAGGAGGACCTGGAGACGAAATCGAAACGGGAGATCTTTCGGGAAGGTCTCGAAATGCGGGAAGTCAGGGAAAGCTCGGCGAAAGACGTGGGCGAAGCCTTGTCCAGAATCGAGGGGGTGTCGAAGCTGCGGAAGGGCGCCATCGCCAACGATGTTGTCATCCGCGGGTTTCAGGGCGGGGACATCAACCTCCTGATCGACGGAGTGCGGATCTACGGCGCGTGCCCGGGGCAGATGGATCCTTCGGCCTTCCACGTCGACTTCGCAGAAGTTGAGCGGATCGAGCTCACCAAAGGCGGCTTCGACCTGGCCAATCACGGCAGTCTTGGGGGCAGCGTCAACGTCATCCGGAAACGCTCGTCGCCTGGAATCCATCTGTCACCGTCCATTCAGTTCGGGTCGTTCGGCTACATCAGCCCCTCCATCACCGGGTCCGCGGGCAACGAAACGTTTGAGCTGCTGGGGGGGTACTCCTATCGCCGGTCGAAACCATTCAGGAACGGGCGCGGAGATCTGATGACTTCAATCGGCGGGTACAGGCCTGTCAACCAGGAGGATGACGCTTTCCGGATACAGACCGGCTGGGCGCAGCTTCGATTCTCTGCGTTCAAGAACCAGTCCGGCGAGCTCGCCTATACGCGCCAGGACGGCGCGCACATCTTTTATCCGTACCTGCAGATGGATTCGCCCTATGACATTGCGGACCGGCTGAGCGGGCGATACGAATTCCGAAATCCCGTAACCGGGGTTGAACGGGTCCGGCTCGACGGCTATTACACCACCGTGCGGCATTGGATGACGGATGAGTGGCGCGTCTCCTCAATCACCGCACGCGACGTTTATAGCATGGCCACCTTCGCCCGCACGCGCGTGGCGGGCGGGCGCGCCGGCTTCTTCTTCAACAAGGATCTCACTGCTGGAATCGAAGCGTTCCAGCGCAACTGGGACGCGGTCAACTCCATGCGCTCGATGATGATGGTGACGGACCAGAATGTCGTGCCGAACGTCAACACGACCATTGCAGGCGCGTATGTGGACTGGAACCACAGCTTCTCGGAACGGCTGCGGATTGGAGTGGGCGCGCGGTTGGACACCGCGAACATGGCGGTTCGAGACGGCAAGGCGAACACCAGTCTGTACCTGGCCTACAAGAGGACCGGCGCGCTGCAGAGGCGCGACACAAACGCGTCGGGTCAACTCCACGTCAGCTTCGGACTGACGGAGCAGGCGGAGCTGTTCGCCGGAATCGCTTCCACCGTGCGGACGCCGGACGCGCAGGAGCGCTATTTCAGCCAGCGCCGCGCAGGGAGCGATTGGGTTGGTAATCCGGGTGTGAACCCTACCCGTAACAACGAAGCCCAAGCCGGTCTGAGCTGGAGGCATCGCGCTTTCTTTGTCAAACCTGGCGTGTTCTACAGCCGTCTCAACGACTTCATTGTGATTCAGAACCAGAGCCGGCG
>CAYWST010000032.1:0-24996 GCA_964461075.1 uncultured Solibacteraceae bacterium
ACCATCCTGCCACACCAAGCCCAGTCCGGCCGAGGAGAAGCGATGCAGTCCATAAGGCTCCCGAGGTCCGGGCGGACTCCCGGACGAGCTCCAACTCGGAACCGAGGCGGCGCAACATCCTGGCTAGGCTTTACTCCTCACTGCTTGACAATCTATTGAGTCTACTAGACGGGCAGGGAAGCGCGAGGATGGAGCAGCCGATCGTGTAAGGGGATAACATCCGGACGCTTACGGTCGTCGGGGAGTTCACAGGCCAGGGGGGGAGATCGTCTCGCGCCTGAGGAAAACGCTCTGCTGGAACGGCTCCTCGGTCTTGTTCACGACTACGAACGAACCCGCTGTCCGCTGAGTCCGGCGCCGCATGGGATTGCCGCCTTTCTGCCGGGTGAGCGCGGGCTGAGGCGCACCGGAGACCTGCGCCGAGCATCTTTGCCCAAATGTGCAAGTAACCGGGTGACCAGAAGCGAGCCGGGGAGCTTCTTCGGGAGGGACTCAAGGAGCAGGCGCACAGAGCGAGAAGCTCACAGCAGTTCGGGTAGGTGTAATGCCTCCAGGGCTCGTGATCTGAAGTTCACCAGGCTCAGCATGCGGCGCTGGCGAAGACTGAGGATCCGGTCGTGCGGGCCGTTGTGTTGATCGTCCGCAGCCTCCGCTCCGAGGATCGGCGCAACCTCAACTGCGCGACCGGGATGCTCCGGCAAGGGGTTGAGATGCAGCCTGGCGTCCGCGGCAGGGCCATGATACGCGCAGATTCGGGCAGACTTCCCTCCAGGAGCGGGATCAGTAAGTCAGCCTCAAACCAAGCTGCACCTGCCGGCCCGGGCGCGCCGAACTGACGACGCCAAAGCCCGGCCCCTCGAAGACACGGCCGGGCGTGCCGAAGTTCGGATGGTTGGGCGCGTTGATGAATTCGCCGCGGAACTGCAGTTGGGTGCGTTCCTGAATCCGGAACGACCGGATGACCGACAGGTTGACGTTGATGAGCCCGTCGGCCCGGATCAGTCCGATACCCTGATTGCCGAACATGTTCGTGCCGGGCTGCGAGAAAGCGCCGGTGTCGAACCAGCGGCTGATCGTTCTCTCGCCGTTCGGCAGATTCGGATTGCGGGAGACGTCGGCGCGCTGCGGCCCGGCCGAATACATGAACGTGGTGTTGGTCTGCGTCGCAACGGTGATCGGCGGTCCGCTTTGCAGGACCATCACGGCGCCAAGCGACCAGCCTCCGGCCACGCGTCTCGTCCAGTGGCTGTTGAGCCAGCGCCTGCCGCGGCCGAAGGGCAGTTGCCAGACGGAGCTGAGCGTCATCCGGTGCCGGATGTCGTTCTCCGAAGGACCCCAGTCCATGCGCCGGTCATAGTAGTTGGAGAACGAGTTCCCTTCGTCGCCGAGGCTGCCTCCCGCCGAGTCGCAGTTGTCGAGGAACTTCGACCATGTATATGTCGAGAGAATGTTGAAGCCGCGAGAGAAACGCTTCTCCACTTTCACCACTCCGGCGTGATAACTGGAAACACCGAGAGACGGGCTCAACAACTGGACGTTGCTGAATTGAGGATAGGGCCTGTTGCGCTGGCTCGCGGTGGGCTGCGCCATCCAAGGGGCGATCTGATTGAGGCCGAGGTTGCTTGCCGCCAGTTTGCGCGACAGGTTTCCAATGTATCCGACTTCCATCAGCGCCCCGCCTGGCAATTCATGCTGGATTCGCAGGTTGTACTGCATCGAGTAGCCGGTTCGGCGGTCTTCTTCAAAGAAGGTGATCGAGTGAGTCGCCGGTGCGCCTACGGGCACTGAGCCAAAGCTGTCGTTGAGAGGCGGCTTGGTGGGCGGCGGCAGCGGTAGGCCGCCCTCCAGAGAATAGGGAACCGTGAGCGTGTTGTCCTGGATGACCAGATTCGCCGATTTCTCGAATCCGAGCGAAGCGGCGTTGGCGACCGCGCGATCGAACGGGTGCGCGAAGAAGACGCCCCACGCGCCCCGCACCACCATGCGCTGCCTCCACCGCGGCTGCCAGGCGAAGCCGAGCCTCGGCCCGAAATTGTTGCCGTCGAAGTTGTAGGGCCGGTCGCGGAACCCGTCGATGCCGCCGAATCGCACCACGCCAGGAGTGCCCGAGACCGGGTTGATCCTCGTCCCGTCGAAACCGTTGAATGCGTTGTTGAGATCGTGGAGCGGCGTATCGCCTTCCCACCGAAGCCCCAGGTTGAATGTCAGGCCGGGCCTGAGCGTCCAATCTGTCTGCACGAACCATCCGGCGTACCAGCTTCGCCGGTTCAGCAGTTCCGTCTCGCGAACCTGCACATCGCTTGGCGTGCCGAGCAGCAGCGACGCAAAACCATTGCCCGTCTGGCTGTTTCCCGGCTGCCCCGTGAAGCCGCGGCTGAAGACATAGCGGCCCGAGGCGTAAGGCCGGAAGATCTCGTAGTTCATCGACGGCCGCAGTTCCACGCCGAACTTGATAGTGTTCCGGCCGCGCACCCAGCTTGTGTTGTTGACGAACTGATATTGCTGAATCGGGTTCTGATTGCGCTCCTGCGTCTGAGTTCCAAGCGCCGCGTAGCCGGCCGCGGAGATATTGGGAAAGGCGTCGTCGGAGACGTTTGTAAAGCCCAGCTTGCCCGGCCAGACCTCGCCATAGCCGCGCGACACCGTGATGGCTTTTCGTCTTGTGTAAGTCAGCCGGGTCTCATTGATGACCGACGCGCCGATGATCCGCGTCCACGCGCCATTGGTGTTCGATTGCCAATAGTCGTTCATGTTGTTCGTGTCGGCGGCTGGGATGGGGTAGACGCTCGAATAGACGCGGTCGTCCGTGTTGGACATGTACCGGACGTAGACCTTGTCCTTGCTTCCGATATTGTGGTCGACTTTGACCAGGATGTTGTCGCGCGTCAGCGCGCCCACGTCGTTGGCGCGGAAGTTGTTGGCGCCGGTCTGGTCGTCCGGGGCCCTGTTCGGAACAGGGTAGAACTGGATGAGGTTCGCAGAGACCTTATCGAACCGTTCCTTCGGCACGATGTTGCCGGGGAAGGGAAGCCGGCGTACCGATGTGCCCTCCATGTACCCGGTGGCGGGGTCGTAGATGACGGCCAATCCCCGAGCGTTCATCGTCTGGGAGAAATCGCCTGCACGCTGCAGCGTGCTCGGCACCGTGAGCGTTCGGATCGAGCCATCCCTGCGGCGTGAGCCTTCATAAGAACCGAAATAGAATGTCCTGTCTTTCCGGATCGGCCCGCCGATCGTCCCTCCGAAAACGTTATATCTAAGCGACGGCTTGGACTTCGCGCCGTCTACGATGGGAGCGAAAAAGTTTGGAGCGTCCAGTGCCTGGTTGCGGAAGTATTCGAACAGGCTGCCCCGGATTCTGTTCGTCCCCGACTTCGTGTTGGCGATCACGACTCCGCTCGCCGAGCCGCCATACTCGGCGGAGAATCCGTTGGCCAGAATCTTCACTTCCGAGAGGGTCTCGACCGGCGGATCGATATCCAACTGGCCGACCCCGAGCCGCATGTTCTGGCCCGTACCGCCGTCGATGAAGACGCTCTGCGACTGGCTGCGCCCGCCCGCCAGCGAGAACTGAGGCTTGTTACCGCTTTCGTAGTTGATCATGACCGCGGCGCCGGTGATCTCCACGAGATTCATCGCCCGGCGGTCGCCGAGCGGCATGTCTTCGATCGTCTTCGACTCGACGAGCTGGCTCGCCTCCGACGACCGCGTTTCGAGCAGGCTGGGCCTTTCCGAGACCGTGACGCTCTCGGCAAGCGCGCCGAGTTCAAGCTGGAGATTCAACTCCATCGCCTGTCCCGTTGTCAGGACAATGCCGCTGCGCGTAAGCGTCTTGAAGCCGCCGGCCGACACGGTCAGCGTGTAGCGCCCGATGGCGAGCGGCCGCAACGCGTAGAAGCCCTGTTCGTTCGTCTTCGTCGAGCCGCGGACGCCTGTGTCTAAGTTGACTGCCGTGATCTCGACGCCCGCGACGCTGGCGCCAACGGGGTCCGTGACCGAGCCGCTGAGACTGGATTCGGTCATTTGAGCGGTTGCAGCGGCCGCAAATAACAGGATTAGAACCAGCTGGCGAGTCATCTTCTCAATCCCACCTGCCGAGGATTATATACCCGCCGATCCGTTTTAGGTCACCCCTGCTTCATGACAAGCCTGTGAATCCACTCCGCGGTCTCCCGATTAGCCCGCTCCAGCGCTGCGGCAAAGCCCGGATCGATCTTGTCCCTCTCGTCGAGGAAGCCCCGGCCGCGGGATCTGTTCCGTTGGTATGCGCCGCAAACATGCCAGCCGACACAGCCTTCGAGTTCACGCAACCTCCGGAGCATCTCCGCATAGGACGAACCCCATTTTTCCGGCGGATTGTTTTGCATTCCGGGAATTGACGCGTCCGCGAGCAGGACCGGCTTCCCGGTCTGTTCGTGAAACCGCGCCAGACCAGGACCCACTTTCGCCGCCGGACCGAAGAACTGAAAGCTCATCACATCGACGTAGGGAGCCGCGGCACGGAGCACTTCCGCCGGGATAGGCTGAGCCGCTTCGTAACGGTCGCCCAGAATCAGGTGATTCGGGTCGTAGCGGCGAATGGCGTCGTGAGTGACCTTGTAGTAGCGGCTCGCCAGCGCGAACAGTTCATCGCGGCCCGCCTGGCTCTCCAGTTTCTTCGGATCGAAGAGCGGCCCCCGCCACTTGGCAATGCCGGAGTGGACCCAGACCGGGCAATCGACGTAGAAGTATCCGATCAGCTTCGGGTCGTCCTTCATGCGCTGGCAGCAGTCGCGCGCGGCGTAGTCGCACCACTCCTCGAAGTCCTTGCTGAAGAAGTCCGGCAACCGCGTCTCCACATCCCATTGATGGGTTTCAGCGAACGGAATGAGATGGCAGTAAGGCATATCGAGCCATTGGTAGTGCTCAAAGCTCCATGCGCGCGAGTGGCGATGAATGGTGGGCTGCCGGATGACGACCTCCTGCGACCAGCCCACGCTGTTAAAGCCCCATCGGCGGAGATTGACCGCGACGCCCGTCTTGATCCAGGCCTCTTCGCTGTTTCCGTATCGCCGACGCCAGATGTCAACGTTTTCCGCGTATCGCAGTGTCGCCGAGTCGATGTGGTTCATCGCGATGCTGAAGAAGGGTTTGCCGTCAGGATCGATAAACCACCAGTGGCCGCCCCGCTTGCCGGCCGTGAAGAACCGCTCTTTTCGCTGAGCGGCCGCGCTCAAAGGAAACGCGGCGAGCATCGCCCGCCGCGTCAGTTTCGGAAGCATGGACTGAATCTACCGCAGATGCCGCGGTGAAAGCGATCAGAAAGTGATCTTTAGGGACAACTGCCACGAGCGCGGGCTGTCCTGGGTCGTGATTGTGCCCCATGCCGCGCTGGTCGGGTCGGTGTTTGGATTGGCCAGGTTCGGGTGGTTCATGGCGTTGAACGTCTCGGCGCGGAACTGAGTGACCCAGCGTTCGTTGATGCGGAAGCTCTTGATGAGGGAGAAATCCCATCGGTCCTGGTTGGGCCCCTGGACGGCCGAGAACCGGATTGGGAACCTTCGAAGGTTTGAAGCGAGTTGACGTGCTCCGCTGGTTTCGAAGCCAGCCGCGGCCGCGGGAACGAACCAGCCGTCGACTCCACGCTCGCCCTCGGGCTTCACGATCGAGTGAAGGTCGCCGTTGAAGATACGGTTGCCAAAGCCGAGTGGCTGCCCGGACTGGTGCTGGTAGATGCCGCCCAACTGCCATCCTCCGGCGATGAAATCCACGGCGCGATGCCAGTCTCCGCCCCATTTGCGCTTGTGGCCGAACGGGAGTTCCCAGATGCCCGAACCCGTAAGGCGATGCGTGCGGTGGAGGTCGGAGACCACCTCGGAGGGCATCGGGTCTTGCGCGTTGAGAAATTCCCGCGCTTCCATCGTCTTCGACCATGTATAGGAAGCCTGCACGGTGAACGAGTTGGCCAGCCGGCGCTCGATGCGGGTCTGCAGCGAGTGATACCACGAGTAACCCGCGGGATCGCCGGTGATCTGAACGCTGGAAAACTGGTTGTAGGGCCGCAGGATATTGGCCCGAGTCATGTTCGCGCCGTAGATGGGATTCAGTCCGTAGTATGGGTTGGGGTAATTCTGCCCGAGGTAATTGATGGTCGCCTGGTCTCGGACGGGGGAGGTTGAAAGGTACTGAGCCGGCGTGTAGCTCAATTCGCGGTTGATGTTCAGACGGGTCGTGCGGTTGCCCACATAGGAGGCTTCGATCATGAACTGCATCGGCAGCTCCTGCTGCAGGCCGAAGCTCCAACGCTGGGCGTAGGGATGCCTTCGGGTTTCGCGGTAGAAACTTACGCCCTGTCCGACGTTGGTCAGCAGGCCCTGCGACGACTTTGCTGGCGCGATCAAGCCGGTGGGGAATGGATTGGCGTTGGTCGCGATGAAGGTCAGTCCGTCGTCGAGCGACGCCTGAATGGGGGTCGACTGCGAGAAGCCCGTTTGATTCGTGTTCGTGTAGTTGACGCCGATGGAGGACGTGAAGATGCCATAGCCGCCGCGGAGGATCGTCTTCGGCCGAAGCTGATAGGCGAAACCGATTCGCGGTTGGAAGTTGTTCTTCTCGCCCTGCCAGTAGGTGCGGCTGTTCGGCGCGACGTTGGCGAACGTCAATCCGCCCATGGCCTTGAAGTCCGAGACGGCCAGTTCCGGGATCGGGTTTTTGGCGTAGTTGGCCCGGGCGGCTTCGTTGTAGGGGTGCGGCGTCGTTCCCGCGTAGCCGATGGCCGCGCGGTCGAACCGCTCTGTAATAGGCGACTCAAGTTCCCACCGCAAACCGAGATTAAGAGTCAGTTTCCGGCTCACCTTCCAATCGTCATGAATGTAGAGCGCGAAGTACTTGTCCTGCTCGACATAGGAATCGGTTCTCGACATGGAGCCGGCGGGAATCCCCATGAGCATCGAAGTGAGCGTCCCGCCAAAGGTCGGATTCGGCGCGGTGTCGCTGGCCTTGGTGTAAGTCGCGTTGTACGTATACTGCGGGGATAGCGCTGTGGCATAGCGGTTCCGGCTCTCGCGGTAAACGCGGAATTCGGGGCCGAAGCGGATCGTGTGATTGCCATTCAGCTTGGTTAGATTGGCAAGGAAGGTGTTCGTCGTCGAGGCAGTGTAACCGTCCTGAGATTCCCAGGGAGCGATCGTGGTGAAGGGGCTAACCTCGACCCTCGGCAGCGTAATGATGGAGGGATTCTGGCTCAGCGCGATCGTGCTGGGAGACAGGCCGAGCTTTGCGAGGTCGGCGCCTTGCGATGCGCGCCGCTCCGGGAAGTCCTGGAAGGTCAGGCCGTAGCGGAAGTTCATCAGGAATGAGGGCGAGAACACGTAGACGTCGTCAAAGGCCACGCCCTTGTTATTTCTGTTCAGGATGACGCCGTTGGTGTCGTTGTTGAAGGCGCGGTTCTTGTCCTCTTCCCAGAAGTCGCGGTGCAGCCGCAGGAAGATGCGATGGTTCTCGCTGAAGGCGTGGTCGACGCGGGTGATCCAGACCCAGTAATCTTCCAGCGCTTTGCCTGAGCGGTAGAAGTTGTTGCGGAAGTCGCGCGTGCCGGGCTGGTTCGGCAGCGGGTAGAGGTTGACGAAGTTCAGGCCCACCTGATCGAGTTGCGACTTCGGAATCACGTTCCCCGGAATTGCCGTCCGCACATAACGGCCGTTTTCAAGACGAGTGCTGCGCGGATCATAGACCTGATAGGCCGAGCCCAGCGCCAGGTATTCGGAGAGGTCGCCTTCGTGCATCTTCGCCGTCGGCACCGAGGAGAGAATGTTGCCGCCCGAGGACGGGTTGCCAAACTTGTTGGCCTCGTAGGCGAAGAACCAGAAGCTCTTGTTCCTGCCGTTATAGACCTTGGGGATGATGATGGGCGCGCCGGCCGAAGCGCCGTACCGGTTGTCCTGATAGATCGAGATCGCCTGCCCTGAGCGGTTCTGGAAGATGTCGGGCGCGTCCAGCGCCGAGTGGCGGAACCACTCGTGGAACTCGCCGTGAATCTCATTCGTGCCCGACTTGGTGGAGACGTTCACCGTTGAGCCCATCGTGTGGCCCAGCGAAGCGTCGAACGCCGAAGTCTGCACCTTGAACTCGCTGATGGCCGTCTGCGGCGGCGAAAAGGCCACGCGCGGCGCCGTGCCATCGGAGTAAGTGTTCGAGACGCCGTCGATCGAGAACTCATTCTGGTTGTTCCCCCCGCCATCGGTCGAGAACTGCGAAGGAGCGGCGTTGAAACCCGCCTTGCGAAGCCGGAGGTTCGTGCCGTTGACCGTTCCCGGCGCAAGATGCACAAGGTCCATCGCGTTACCCGCGAACTGCGGCAGTTCGAGCACGCGCCGCTCGTCGATCACTTGCCCGAGCGACGCTTCCGCCGTCGACAGGAGGGGAGTCGCAGCCGTCACTTCCACCGATTCGGTGACGTTGCCCACCGACAGCTCAACGTTCACCTCGACGCTGTCGTTGATGCGCACCTGGACCGAAGGGCGGCTCCATTTCTTGAAGCCGGTCATCTCGCATGAAAGCGTGTAGGTGCCAGGAATCAGGTAGGGCAACACGAAGTTGCCGCCCGCGTTCGTCTTCGCCACCGAAGAGACGCCCGTGTTCTCGTTCGTAATCCGGACCTCCGCTCCCGGCACCACCGCGCCGGAGGCGTCCATCACGCGCCCCAAGACCGTGCCTCGGGCATCCTGGCCCGCCGCAGGCAGACCCGCGAGCAGAAGGCAGATTGTCAGGCTCGCGGGAACTGCGGCCAGACGAAGATTTCTTAACATTGCTTCAACTCCTCAGCAGCGCCCGGGCGCGTGAGGGCTCGGCAATTGGGGATCGACACACAAAACCCTGACGCATCAGACCTGCTGATCCTAATGTCATGATTCCAGTGCCCTGCCAGCAAGTAAATTCTCAGCGAATTCTCCGTGAAGCGGAGACGCCCCAAAGGTTGTATATTTAGGGTTGCAGGCCACTTGGCCCATGGCGGTTTCCCCTTCCCCCGGTCTTTCAGCGGTGCCAGATCCAGAGGACTCGCGGCGCGCTCTGCTCTCCCGCGTCGCCTCCAGTTCGCTCTTCCAAAAATCGAATCGCCTCCGTGAGCTACTGGAATACGTAGGGGAACGAACTCTTCGCTATCCTGACGCTCCCATCCGCGAACAGGAGATCGGTGTCGCAGTCTTCGGGAGAGCTGTCGACTACGACACCAGCCAGGACACGCTTGTCCGGGTCCAGGCATCGCAACTCCGCAAGAAACTCCAGCAGTACTTCAATGAGGAGGGGCGTGAAGAAACGTTCATCATAGAAATGCCCAAGGGCGGCTACTCACTAGCCTTCCAGCCGCGGCATGCGACCGAGGAGACCGAGGCTCCCCATCCCGCTGAGCTCCCCAAGGCGAGGAGTGGACGGCTCCTCTGGGCGGGTTGGCTGGCTGCGGCGGGGTGCCTGATCGTCATCGGTCTGCTTGCCTATCAGAACTTCTCGCTCCGGCGAAAAGCCGAGCTTGGATTGGGCCGCAAGCCCACAGTGGACCGTTTCTTCGCAGAGATGTTCGGCAACGGCCGCCAGACCTGTCTCGCTCTGGCCGACGCCAACCTGGTGATTTTTGAGGATGCAATGAGACAGCAGATCGCCCTCGCCGATTACCAGCGGAAGGACTTCGATCGTCTGGCGCGGGAACGCATCCCGGACCCGACTGTTCGCGCCATGGCGTTGAACGTTGTGAACCGGCCCTATACCGGCATGGCCGACGCCGGCATCGTCCGCAGGATGAGCCTCGTCTTTGCTGGAAACGGCTTGCCATTCGACGTGGTTCTTGCGCGCGACCTGACGCTGGCGCAAGCCGTCAGCCAGAACGCCATTCTGATGGGAAGCCGGAGGGCCAATCCCTGGGTTACCCTCTACGAAAACCGCCTGAACTTCCAGACCGTCTTCGAGGAGGACCCGCGAGCGGCTTGGCTTCGAAATCAGTCACCCAAGCCTGGCGAACAGGCCGAATACCGCGGCCGATGGTCGAGATTGGGCTACTGCCGTGTAGCGTACCTCCGAAACAACAAGGGCACGGGCAATGTCCTGCTCATTTCCGGTACCGACGTTCCCTCCACCGAAGCGGGCGGGGAGTTCATCACCCGGGAAGACTCCCTCCGGCGTCTGCGCAACGCTCTCGGCCTCAATGACGACCAGGCCATGCCGCACTTCGAAGCCCTGCTCGAAGCCTCGCTCGTTGGCAACGCCGTCGCTCAGGACAGGCTGGTCGCCTGGCGGCGCTACTGAACCGTTAGAGTCGCGAAGTCCAGGACGCGCCGGAGATTCCCGTGTCTCAATTCGAGTTTCCGGCTATTTCGCTCCGCCTGCAGAAACGGTCCGTCGAAGAGCTTCCAGGAGGAGAAATCGCGCGGCTGCCCGTACTCGAAACTCAGATCCGCTCCGCGCAAACTCTTGAACTTCACTCTCGGTCTGGGTGAAAGGACGAACTCAAGCGGAAGACGCAGGACCGCCCTGCGGAAATCGTCAATCGAAGCGAACTCGGAAGCCGAGGCCGCCTGCACGACTGCTCCATTCTTCAGGTGAGGACTGAACAGCCGCTTTCCGCCGCCCTCGATCGGCTTCCACGTATACGGCGCCAGCGGCCGGTAAGCGATCCACGCGTCGCCGCCGCGCGCGAAAATCCATCCGGAGGGATCTTCGACGACCATCGAGAGGTCCTTGGAGAAGAACCCGTTGATGTGCGGGAATCGCGCACCCGGAGCGATGTCGTAGAGCACAACCACCGTGTCACGGTCCTGGAAGATCTGCTCAAAAGGCGAGCCGCCCAACAGCTTGTCCGGCGAATCGTAGCTCTTCTTGGATCTGTAGACGATTTCCGGGCCCGGATCCGGCGCGAAGGTGAAGTAGGCTTGCAGTTCCTCCATCCCCGAGAAGGGATGAACGGTGAACAGTGTATTGTGCACGCCTCGTGGATCGGGTACGCGCCAGGTTATATCCCAGGAGTGCTGTTGCACGGGCTGCAGCAGCCCGCCTTGGTCGGACCCGACTACATAATCCTTCCTCAGGTAGGTGGTCTTGTAGACATCGCCGTTGCGTTCGGCGTGAAAACGCCAGCGGTGCCGCGTCCTCTTCGTCTCCTTGTGCAGAACGCCGTCTGGACGGTCCGTGGCGATGCGCTTGAGAATCTCCGGGGGCTCGTAGGCTGAAGCCAGGACATAGTAGAGCGGATAGCCGCCGTAACCCGGCGTGTGGTAACCAAGCCCGAACAGAAGCCACCCGAAATCGGAACTCACTCCGTTCCATTTCTCGACCACCTGACGGTCGTCGGTCCGCGCGTGGGCGCCGGCATAGATGCCTTCGATCTGCTCCGCCGCGTAGTCGGCGATCAGGTAGTCCAGCATCATCGCCGCTTTCTTCCTCATCGCCGGATCTTTGGCCCACTCCGCCAGATAAGACATGGGCAGCATGTAGACGCCGATGTAGTGCGTGCAGTCGTACTCGCCCTGCCCGCGGCGCGTCGTCATGTCCACCCACCAGTCGATCCACTCCCTGGACTCCTTGAAGTTTTCGGCCGAGCTCTTGCCGTTGAACCATGCGTCCCCGGGCTCATCCGGCCACATCTGCGCCATCAGGTAGAGCGTTGTGTAGTAGAGCAGCCAGTGGTTCTCCGTATCGCCCCGGAACGGCATGTAAGTGCGCCAGGAGTCGCGCAGCGCCTTTCGGGCCGGAGGAGTTAGCTGGCCCTGGTCGAGGTAGGCGACTGCGGTAACCGGAAACATCCAGAACATGTCGCCCGTCGGTCCCGCTTCGAGAATCTCAATCAACCGGCGCGAACACCAGCCTGGATCTTCCTTGAGCTTCAGCTTGGCGGCGATGGTCCCGTAGCCTGCTTGTTCGAGCTTCGCGGGATGCGCGTTGAAGTTAAGGATCTCCTGCACTCTTTCGGAGAATGGAGGCGCTGCAAGAAAGGCGAGCACGAGCGGGATCATTTCGCCACCTCCGGAAAGAACTGCAGCCGGTAGATGATCGCGCTCTCGAGTCCAGCGGTCTTCCAAGATTTACCCGCATCTTCGGAAACGTACAGCGCTTCTTCATGGACACCGGCGTAGAGGCGCCCCGGATGGTCCGGGTCGAACGCGACGCTCCAGACGTCCCATCGCGGCAAACCTAGACTGCGCCGCTGCCATGTTTTCCCGCCGTCCTCGCTTACCAGCACCCCCGTCCCCCATCCGGCCAGCGCAATCCTGCCCGCGTCGGCCGGGTCGTAGGCGATGTCGTAGAGGTTTCTGTTCACGGCCACATCGCCCAAGCTCTCCCACGTCTGCCCGCCGTCCAACGAACGCAGCAGCCCGGCGCCTTCCGTCCCCGCAAGCCACTCCTGGGGCCGATGGGGAGACTGGGCGATCCGACGGATCTGCACCCCCTCCGCTCCTGCCCGCCGCCATGAAGTCCCCGCGGTCTCCGTGATGAAGATCCCGTTCACGCAGCCCGCCACCAGGCGGCCCGCCTTTGTGCGGTCGGCCACAAGGCTCTCACAGTACTTCTCTGAAATCCCCGTGTCGGCATCCTGCCAGCTTCCGCCGCCATCCCGCGACCGCTGAATCCCCGCCGTGTGGGAGAAGTAAACCGTGTCGGGCTCATTCGGATCCACGGCCACGTCGCGAAGCTCCGTCACCTCCCACCCGGTGGTGATTCTCCACTTGCGCCCTCCCCCGGATGCCCGAACCAGCCCATTGCCGGCGGCCAGGTAGAGGACGGACGGGTCCCTCCGGCTGTAATCGGCCGCGACAATCATCGGGTGGATGAAGCCGAGCCTCGTCCATTCGCCTTGCGCATCGAGCTTTAGCAGTCCGCTTTGGCCGAGCTTCGCGCCCACCACCCAGGCTTTGCCGTTGACGGCGCTTGCGTAGAGTTGGTGTCTTGTCTGGCCTACGGCCGTGATCGGGAGAAGGGCAATGAGAATCCAGCGCATGAAATCACCACTCTAGCGTGACTCGCGCCGGAAATGCGGCGTTACTGCCGGCTTTGGCGGATGTGGTCCACGATGATCTGCGTAAAGCCGTCCACAAAGGGCCGGCCTCTCTGAATCAGATTCTCCCGAGTCATGTACTCGGGGGAATGTCCGGCCGGACGCCGATGTTCTCGATATACGGCGCGGGCGGGTACTCGCTCGTGACAATCGGCGCTTTTCGCACGACCAGGCTGTTCGTGTTGCTGCTCACCAGTTCCGAATACATGCCGGCCGGCCAGGAACTCACCGAGCCGCCGGCCCCGCTGGTGCGGGTTCCCACAATGGGTCCGCGGCGGTTGTCCTGCATCATCGCAGGGAAAATATCGCCGGCGGAGATGGAGAACTCGTCGGTCAGAACGATGAGCGGCTTCGTGTAGACGATTGCCGCCGGCTCGTTCTCGAAGGTCGGCGCCGTAATGGGACCGCCGGAGGGCGTGCAGGCGGGAATCGGCCCGGTCATTCCGCGGTTTTCCTGGTACGCAGCCAGGATCTGATCGAGATAGGCCTGATAGAGGTCAATCACCCAGGCTCCAGCCCGAAGGTTGCGCGCCAGCGTGAGCGAACTGGTGAACGAGTTAACCAGCGACTGAGTAGGCCGGTACTGTTCGCCGAAGAAGTAAAAAGTTGTAGGGGATGAGCCGCCGTGCGATATCCAGCATGACGCAGCCCCCGCCGGGATTGCGCCGGACGTCGACCACCAGTCCGTCGGTGTTTCTCTCGAAGAAATCAATCTCGGGATCGAGTTGAGCGATGAACGTCGCGGCTGTCCCGAAGTTCGGGATGCGCAAATAGCCAATTCGGAAGCCATTGGATTGGTAGGTTCCACTGAAGATGACGTCGGCCGCGGCGTTTCCGCGCCGCAGCAAGAACCCCTGAGGCATCACATGAGACGGAGCGCGGGCGCCAATCCCAAGGACGAACCGCTGGGGAACGGTCTCGCCGGTTTCAGGAAGCCAGGTTTCTCCCTGCGTCAGATGGTCGTCCAAGGGTGCTCTATAGTTCCTCAGCTCGTTCAGAAGGCTCAAGGGATCGCTCCAGTTTGAGCGCTGTTCGGAGCGAGGCGTGGGTACGGGGCCGACCGTTGTCAGCGGGTAACCCGATTTGACCCATGGAATATCCAGCGCGTATTCAGTGCCGTCCGCTTTGCGGAACAAGAAGTTCGACGAATCGCCGAGTTCGACGGCGCGCGGAACGGCGCTTTGGGGCCGGTAAACGATCAGATCCGCAGCGGCGCGGCGGGATGTGAGTGGATTCCCTCTCTTCCGCAGTCGGGTGAACTGTTCGATCAACTCCTCCGCGGTCTTGCCGTCGACCGAGACGATCTCGTCTCCGATGGAGATGGCGTACTGGCTCGGAGGGAGCAGCGGAAACGTAATAGACTCGACCAGCACCTTGCCGTCGTAAATGTCGGCGGCCAAGCCAGTCTGTGCCACGAAGCTCGACGGCATCGAGAAGACAGTGTGCCCGTCGTCCAGACTGCCGATATACTCGCCGACGATCTCGAAATACGCCAAGTCGTCCTTCGAGTTCCGGACCCGCTCGAGCCATGGCTTGATGTTGAGGGCGTCAAAGCCCAACGCTTGTTGTTTCCAGTAATAAGGTCCGTACCTCTTGGAAAAAAGTGCTGCCAGGTTCTGAAATTCATGCGCTTTCTGTTCCGCCGTAAGCTGTGCGAGCGAAACAGCGGGGAAGCTGAGTGTTACGAAGGCCAAGACGGCTAACGACTTCATTAGGGGATCTCTTGTCTTTTCGCTGAAGTCCCACCCGCTCCAAGTATGGGACTCCAGATTGGCGTTGAGAAGCGGAGATTCAAGCGCCTTGGCCGATTTTTACCTAAGCGCCGGCATCTGCGCGTTGATGCGTCTCCGCCAGGCGTCCAACCTCGTTCTCAACTCCGCCGCGCGGTTCGGCTGCTGACCGGCGAGATCCCGGCTCTCGCCAGGATCCTCCGCCAGGTTGTAGAGTTCCAGCTTGCCGTCTTCGAGATACTCGAGCAGCTTCCACTCCCGGGTCCGAACGGCGCTCACGGGTGTGGTTGTGGGGTAGTAATGCGGGTAATGGAAGTAGAGCTCCTCGCGAGGGAGCCTGTTTGCCGCGCCTGTCAGCAAGGGCATCAGGCTGAAACCGTCAACGGCGGCGTTGTGCTTCGCGTCACCCGCCAGTCCCGTCATCTCGAGCATCGTCGGATAGAAGTCGACCGAGCACACCGGCTCGTCCACCGTCCGGCCGCCTTTCACCATCGGCCCACGGATCATCAGCGGCACACGCACGCCGCCTTCGTAGAGCGACCCCTTCCCTGACCGGAGCGGCGAATTGTCCGTACACGGGAGGCCATCGTACTCATTGATGTAACCGCCGTTGTCTGAGGTGAAAACGACCACCGTGCGGTCCGCCGCCTTCATCTCATCCAGCCTCCGCAACAGCCTGCCCACGTTTTCATCGAGACTCTGCACCATTGCGGCGTATCCGGGATTCTTGTGCTTCATCCCGGCGCGGATCTTCGCCTTGTACTTTGCGACCAGCTCGGGCTTGCCTTCGATCGGCGTGTGGACCGTGTGATACCAGAGGTTCAGAAAGAACGGCCTGCCGCCGCTCATGTCAATCGCCTTCATCGCTTCGTCCGTCAGCCGGTCTGTGAGGTATTCGCCCGGCTTGCCCCCCGCGAGTCCGGGCACGTAGCGGTATTCGTCCTTGGGATTGCGCTGTCCGCGATACGGCCAGAAGAAGGTGCGCGGCGCGCCCCAGACGGTGCCGCCGACATTGATGTCGAACCCCTGAGTCTCCGGGTAGTGCTCCGCGCCGCCAAGGTGCCATTTGCCGATGTGCGCCGTGTGATAGCCGCTCGCCTTGAGGACCTCTGCGAAGGTGATCTCCGAGTGCGGCAGGTTCTCCTCGACAACCGGCGGAATAAGCTTCCGGTTCTCCGGCGGCCGCCGCGCCGCCTCGCGCCAAATGGTCATGTGGAGCTTGGCGGGATGTTTTCCCGTTTGAATGCTGGCCCTTGTCGGAGTGCAAACAGGCGCCGCAGCGCACGCGTTCGTGAAGCGGACGCTCTGCGTTGCCAGTCTGTCGAGGTTCGGCGTCTCGTGCAGGTCCGCCCCGTAACAGCCGAGGTCGGCCCAGCCGAGATCGTCGGCGAGGATGAAGACGAAATTCAGCGGCGGCCTGGGCTGCGCCAAAGCCGCAGGGGCCGCCGCCATGGAGAGAAAACGCCGGCGGTGCATGATGAGGCCAGTCTACTCCCGGCGCGGCCTCTGCTGGATGGTGCTCTCGCGCCGTCTAGAACACCACACGCAGCGAAAGCTGGATCAGCCGCGGATCGCGCGTGCCGTTGATCACGCCGAAATTCGGACTCACGTTCACGCCGGTCTTGTTGTCGAACTGTGTTCCCGTGCCGACGCTGGAGTATTGAGTGTGATTCCATGCGTTGAACATCTCGGTGCGGAATTGCACAAACCGGCCTTCACCAAACAGCGGGAACCGCTTGGTGACCGAAATGTCCCAGTGGTGACTCCCCGGATGACGCATGATGTTCACGCCGGCATTGCCGAACGTGCGCCGTGCCGGCATTGTGAAGACCGAGGTGTCGAACCAGCGGTCGAAGGTTCTCTTGTCCTTGGGCAGCACGGGATCACCGACGACATTGACGCGGGCGCCCTCGGCAGACCCCGTCCATTCTTCCGCCGAGACCAGCCCGAAACCGGGCGTGAAAGGCGCTCCGCTCTGGATCGTTGTCATCCCGCTCACCTGCCAGTCGTCAAGCACCCAGCGCAGCGGCTTTACGCCGATCTTCTCGGCGAGCTTCGGCGTGTCGTAGATGTAGTTGGCGACGAAAACGTGCGGCCGGTCAAAGCCGAGCGGACCATAGTTGCGCGACTTGGGCGAGAAGTATGGACTTAGTCCGGTCGTATCTCCGTCGGCCACTCCAAGCGCTTTCGAGAACGTGTAGGCTACGCCAATCTGCAATCCCTTCGAATACCGCTTGTTCACGGAGAATTGGGCCGAGTTGTAGTTGGAGGTGTAGCCGCTGTTGCGGTAGTTAATTGTGCCCCACCCGTAATAGGGCCTGAGGAAGTTGTCCGGCAAGGGAACTTTCGGATTGGTCGGATCCGCATTGCCAGGGTACACATCGACAAACCGCGCGTACATCGGAATGGCATTGATGTCGCGGCTGGCCAGCAGATGGCGCGAGATGCCGCCCACATAGGACGCGTCAAACGCCCACGAGCCAACCTGCTGCTGGATGCCAAAGCTGTAATTCGACGTTGAGGCCGCTCTCTGGTCCGCAAACAGCATGTTGATATTGGTCGGGCCCACCGCCCCCGGCGCGTTCGCATAGGTGCTCAGGCTGCCAAACGACAGCGTCGGGGTCGAAGCGACCGGGGGATTCCCGTTCGTGTTCATCGTCGGGTTGCCCTGCATCCGGTCCTGGAACATCCCGAAACCGCCGCGGACCGCCGTCTTGCCGTTGCCGAAAACGTCCCATGCGAAACCGAACCGCGGCCCGAAGGCGAGCCACGGCGTACTGTAGAGCCCCTCGGGATAGCCGCCCTGTCCGCCGATGAACGCTCCGTTCGCCGTCAGGCCCGAGTTCGGGACAAACTGCCCGATCAGCGGCGCTGGCGCCAACGTCCCGTTGCGCGGATCCATCGCCACGCGGGCGCCTCTCGGGTCGCGCGCCGGAACGTAAAGAACGGCTGACTTCGCCCTGTCATACGCTGTCGGATCGAAACTGGCGATGGTCGAGTTCTTGTCCGTCTGTGGCGGCAGGTGATAGAAGCGCAGTCCGAAGTCCAGCGTCAGGCGCCGGTTTACGCGCCAGTTGTCCTGGATATACCATTCGGCGTTCCAGAACCACCAGTCGCCGTTCACCCGTGCCGACGCTTCGGTGTATGTGTTGAAGACGCCGACCAACGCGTTTGAGAAGCTGTGGTTGGTGTCTGTCGGGTTGTTCGCGCTCCTGCTGAAGTTGAACGCGCCCCTCCAGTTGCCTCCGCCCACCTGGAACTTCTGAGTGCGCTCAATGTACACGCCCGCCTTGATGTTGTGCGATCCGACGATCTTGTTGATGTTGTCGACGAAACTCCAAATGTTGTTGTAGTTCTCGTAGGGAATGTTGCCGAAACTGGCGTTCACCGGGTTGGGGTTGCCGCCGAAGATGAGGTTCGGTATGTAATTCGCCGAGTCGATGTAGGTGACCCCGGTTCCGGAGTCCTTGTACCACTGAGCTGGATTGCCGATCTTGGCGCGATCCAATTTGTCTGGTTCGAGCGGGTAAAAGTACAGGTTGTTCCGGCTCTTGCCGAAAATGAACTCATTGATCAGCGTCGCGGAGAACGTCTTCGTCAAACGAAAGTTGTGGCCCTTCCCCGGTTGACCGAACACCGTCGGTGTCAGATCGTAATTCAGATTGCCATTCACCCATAAGCCCCACGGCGAGTTCTGTTCGTCCTTGTCTCGAATGAAACGGTAGGATGCCTGGAGGGTTGAGGTAATGTTGGCGTCAATGCGGATCATGTCCTGCCGCTTCGGGTAACTTCCGGAATAGACAGCCCGGTAGTTCCTGTTGTAGAACTGCTTGGGGTCCGGGTCGCTCCAGTTCGGCATCGGGAAGAAATTCAGGATCTGTTGGCCCAGCGCGTTGAACTGGCTCTTGGGAATTGTGTTGTTGGGATATGCGATTTGCGTCAGCGGGTCCCGGATGGGAATCAGCCGTCCCGACGCGTCAAAACTCTGAGAGTAGTTCCCATCCCGCTCCAGTTGTGTCGGCATATTTGAGAAGCGTGTCCCGTAGTCCTTCTTCATTCCGACGTACTCCTGGCTCCAGAAGAAGAACAGCCTGTCTCTCTCCTTGTTGAACACCTTGGGGATGTAGATCGGGCCGCCGATCGTGTAGCCGTTGATGCGGTACCGGTAAGGGTTCTTCGCTACGCTGTTCCGGTTGTTGAAGAAGCTGTTCGCGTTGAGCGATTCATGCCGGTAGAACCAGTAGCCCGTCCCATGGAAGTCCTTCGACCCGCCCTTCGTGATCACCGTAATCACCCCGCCGCCGTTTCGCCCGAACTCCGCCTGATAGTTCGATGTCAGGATCTTGATTTCCGAAATCGAGTCCATGTTCGGCTGGAAGTGAACCGTTGAATTCGAGCCCGTGTCCAGGTCCGTGATCCCGTCGATCGCCAGGTTCTTCTGGTTCTCGCGCTGCCCGTTAATGAACGTGCCGCGAATCGAATCCGGGCTGCTGGTTTCGCGCCGCTGCGAGAAGTTGTCCACGACTCCCGGAGTTGTATTCAGCAGCGCGAAGAAGTCCCGCCCCTTCACGGCGATGTTTTGAAGCTGGTTGTCGTTGATGACCCCCGACTTCTCCGCCGACGCCAGTTGAATCTGCGAGACTTCGGCGGTCACGCTGATGGTTTCGGTCAGATTGCCCAGTTCAAGCGTCAACGTTCCAAGCGTTCGGAGTTGCGCTGCGGTGACGATGATGTCCTTGGATTCAAGAGTCTTGAACCCTTTTGCCTTCACCGTCAGATCGTAAGTTCCCGCCTGCAGCGACAGGAAGACGCACGCCCCGTTCGCGTCCGACGTCACTTTTACCGTCGCGCCGGTGCCCTGGCGCACCAGGGCGCACTCGGCGCCGGGAATCGACGACCCCGTTGAATCCGCGATCACCCCGCGGACCGAACTCGAAACGTTTTGAGCGTGGAGAATCCCAGCCGCGCAAAAGACCGACACATAGAAAGATGGACGGATTTTCATGTCTCGCTCCGGAGTAACATATCTCAAACACCCAAGTTGACAGAAGAAGTATATCTCCGGTTCCGTTCCAGGGGAAGAGCCTTTTGACTGTCTTTTGCGGGTGGAGGCGGCGATCTGGCCGCCGCCGCTGCGAATCGCCCGGTTGAGGCGCGCCCCGCTCAGGCCCGGAATCAATCAGATCTTCCCTAACGTCACTCCTCCTTCTTCGCGGCGGGCGAGATCTTGCTGAAGATGTCCACCGGCAGCGGGAACACGATGGTCGTGTTGTGTTCCGAGCCGATCTCCACCAGCGTTTGGAGATACCGCAACTGAATTGCCGCCGGCTCCTTCTGCAGGACGGAAGCCGCATCCGCCAGCCTCTGTGATGCCGTGAATTCTCCTTCGGCGTGGATCACCTTTGCCCGGCGCTCGCGCTCGGCCTCCGCTTGCCGAGCGATCGCCCGCACCATCAGTTCCGGCAGTTCGACCTGCTTCACCTCCACCATGGTCACCTTGACGCCCCACGCCGCTGTATGGCGGTCGAGGATCGTCTGCAGCCTCGCATTGAGCTTCTCTCTCTCCGAGAGCAGCGAGTCCAAGTCCGCCTCCCCCAGCACCGACCGCAGGGTTGTCTGTCCCAACTGCGACGTCGCGTACAGGAAGTTGGTCACCTCCACCACGGCCAGCTTCGGGTCGATCACGCGGAAATAGATCACTGCGTTCACCTTCACCGTTACGTTGTCGTGTGTCACCACATCCTGCGACGGCACCTCAAAGACCTCGATTCGAAGACTGATCCGGACCATTCTGTCGATCGGTGCGAAGACCAGGATCATGCCCGGCCCTTTCGGCTCTGGCAACACGCGTCCAAGCCTGAAAATCACCCCGCGTTCGTATTCACGTAGGATCTTGATCGAAGACAGCAGGTACAAGACCGGGATCAGAACAACGATGATAGGCAGCAGGTTCAGTTCGTTCATCTCAGTCACCTCCAGGCTCCACTTTCAACTCCAAGCCCTCCACCGACGCGATCCGCACCCGCGCGCCCTCTTCCACGGGCCGGCTCGACAGCGCTTGCCAGACTTCGCCCCGGTAGAGCACCTGCCCTCGAGGCACCAGCGCCGTCAACGCCGTCGCGGTATCTCCGGCGAAGGATTCGCGTCCGGTTTCGGGACGATTCAACCGCGCTTTGACTGCGATAGAAATCAGAAACAGCAGAATCGCGCCGAACGGCGCCACCAGCGCCAACGCCGTCCCCCATTGAATCCGCAACTCGGGGATCGGAATGTCGACCAGCAACACCGCGCCCAAAACCAGCGCCAGGCCTCCGCCTGCGCCCAGAACTCCGTGCGAAGCGATCTTCAACTCCAATGCGAACAGCGCCAGCCCGAGCAGAATCAGCGCCACACCTGACCAGTTGAGCGGCAGCACCGCCAGCGCCGAGAGCCCCAGCAGCAGCAGAATCGCGCCTGCAACGCCAGGCACGATCAATCCAGGGGAAGTGAACTCCAGGTATATCCCCAACGCCCCCAGCAGCACCATCCCCAACGCCAGGTTCGGATCCGACATCGATTTCTGGACCCGCTGCCGCAGGGTCGGCTCGTATGCGATGACCCGCGCCCCCTGCACCTCCAGGCGTTGCTCCGCGCCGTCGAACCTCTTCACCACGCGCCCGTGCAGGTGACGCAGCAACTCCGCCTCATCTTGCGCGATCAGATCGATCAGCTTGAGCTTGAGCGACTCCTGGTCCGTATAGGACTTGCTCTCGATCACCGCCTTTTCGGCCGCCTCGACATTCCGTCCGCGGCGTTCCACCACCGCCCGGAGCGATGCCGCCGCGTCGTTCGCCACTTTCTTCATCAGCGCTTCGTCGGCCTGTCCGGTAAGCATCACCGGGTGCGCCGCCCCGGTTCGCGTCCCCGGCGCCATCGCCGCCACATCCGCCGTTTGCAGCAAGAAGAAGCCCGCCGAAGCCGCGCGTCCCCCGCTCGGCGTCACATACGCCGCCACCGGGACTTTCGCGCCGAGCATCGCCTCTGTCGCGCCGCGCGTCGCCTCCAGGAATCCGCCTGGCGTGTCCAGGCGAATCAACAGCAGGTTGCATCCCAAGGCCGCCTGCTTCGCCGCGTCCTTCAGGATTTCCACCGTCACCGGGTGGACCACTCCGTCCAGGTCCACCGCCACCACGCAAGGCGATTCAGCCCCGCGAGCAGCCGAAAGCGCCAGCATCCAGCCGGCCAAGGAAACCACGGGACCTTTCATCCGGATCTCTCCGGCCTGAGTCTACGCCCTCCACCCGTCGAAAGACAGCCCTACTCCGGAAGATTTCGATACCAGATGTTCCTCAGCCGCATGACGGTGTGCGGCGCGTTCTTGAAGCCCGAATGGTCCTGAATCCGCATCTGCCCGGGCTCGCACATGCCCGGCTTGAACCGGATCGGCGCGCTGTCCTGCACCAGCACGCCGTTCAGCAGAATGGTGACCCGCGCCGCTTCGAGCTGATTGCCCCGCTCGTTGCACTTCGGCGCGCGGTAAATGATGTCGTACGCCTGCCACTCGCCGGGCTTGCGCGATGCGTTCACCAGCGGTGGATGCTCGTCGTACACCGCGCCGAGCATTCCGGTTACGTAGGTCGGGTTGTTATACGAATCCAGAAGCTGGATCTCGGTGCGGTTCTGCAGGTAGACGCCGCTGTTGCCCTTCAACTGTCCCGTCTTGTCCGGCATGTTTGGAATGTTGAACTCCAGGTGAATCTGAGCGCTCTTGAACTTGTCCGCCGTGAAGATATCGCCCGCGCCGGTCGCGCAGATCATCTCGCCATTCTCCACTTTGCAGCCCGCCGCCGTGCCCTCCTTGTTCACCCACTTCGACAGGTCGCGGCCGTCGAACAGCACCACCGCATCCGCCGGCGGCGCGCCCGCCGAGGCGCCCGGCGCCACATCCTTCGGAACCGGCAGGGCGTCCCTCATTGCTCGTCCGTCCTGCGCGATCTGCCGCGGCAGCGGAATCGTCACCGCGCCGGTCGCCGCCCATTCCGCGCCTCTGGTGAACGTTCCGACGAAGAGCGGCGTCTGCACGGCCGCCGCGTCGTGCCCCAGCACCGTCGCGAAGACGTTGCCCTGCCCGTATTTCACCGTCCACATGCTTGGCTGGTCCATCCCTTCGCCCGGTGTCGGTTGTTTCGCTTTTCCCTGATAGAGCTTGTGATCGTCCCAGGCCGTCGCCAGCACGTGATAGGTCCCCGCGGGCTGCCACTTCAGGTTGGCGTACAACTCATCCCAAGCCACGCGCTGCTTCGGCCGGATGCCCTTCATGATGGGGTGCTCCGTATCCTTGATGGTGACCTCGAAGCCGTGCATCGGCGAGTGATGGCCGTTGCCCGGCCGCCAGTTGCCGCCCGACATCTTTTCGTATTCCGCCCAGCCGTCGCCGCTCGCCGTCGAGAAGTGGAACATCACCAGCCCCTTGCCTCCGCGGACGAAATCCTCCAGCGCCTTTTCCGCCGTTTCGCCCCATCGCTTGGCCGGGTCGCGCTGATCGTAGTAGTTCAACACCACCAGTTCGTACCCTTCCAGCGTCTTCGCTGTCATCCCCCTCGGCTCCTCCGTCACCTTGACGTCGAAGCGCCCGGAGTCCTCCAGCGCCTTCTTGAGCATCGGCGACACGCGCCGCCAGTCGTGGCCGGCCACATCGTTGCCGGTGATCAGCAGGGTCTTGATTTTGGCCGGCTGCGCTGAAGCCGCGAGGGCCGCCAGAAATAGAAGGATGACAGGGAGGAACATGGGTTCTCTTTCTCCGTTGATATTCTATGCAGAAAGGCTATGACAGATTCAGTCAAGTACGTTCTCGATGAAAGCCGCCTCCCCAAGGCGTGGTACAACCTGGTGGCCGATCTCCCCGCGCCGCCGCCGCCGGTCCTCCATCCGGGTACAAGGCAGCCTGTGGGTCCGGACGATCTCGCGCCCATCTTCCCCATGAGCCTCATCATGCAGGAAGTTTCCGCGGAGCGCGAAATCGAAATCCCGACGCCCGTGCGCGAGGTCTACCGCCAGTGGCGCCCCACCGCGCTCCACCGCGCCCGGCGGCTCGAAAAGGCGCTCGACACCCCTGCGCGCATCTATTACAAATACGAGGGCGTCTCCCCAGCCGGCAGCCACAAGCCCAACACCGCCGTCGCCCAGGCCTTTTATAACAAGGAAGCCGGCGTCAAAAAGATCATTACCGAAACCGGCGCCGGCCAGTGGGGTTCCTCCCTCGCTTTCGCGGGCGCCATCTTCGGGCTCGAAATCGACATCTACATGGTCCGCGTCAGCTTCAATCAAAAGCCCTATCGCCGCGCCTTGATGGAGAGCTACGGCGCCCGCTGCGTCGCTTCCCCTTCCGAGGAGACCGCCTCCGGGCGCGCCATCCTCGCGCAGCGCGCCGACCACCCCGGCTCGCTCGGCATCGCCATCAGCGAGGCCGTCGAGATGGCCGTCCAGCGCGAGGACGCCAAGTACGCTCTCGGCTCCGTTCTCAACCACGTCCTGCTCCATCAGACCGTCATCGGCCTGGAGGCGATGCAACAGCTCGAAATGGCTGGCGACTACCCTGATGTCATCGTCGGCTGCACCGGCGGCGGATCCAATTTCGCAGGCATCGCCTTCCCGTTCATTGGCGCGGGACTCCGCGGCGGGCCCAAGCCCCGCATCGTCGCCATCGAGCCCGCCGCCTGCCCCTCGCTCACCCGCGGCAAGTACGCTTACGATTTCGGCGACACCGCCCACCTCACGCCGCTCTGCCGGATGCACACCCTCGGCTCCACCTTCACGCCTCCCGGCTTCCACGCCGGCGGTCTCCGCTACCACGGCATGGCTCCGCTCGTGAGCCACTGCGCCAATCTCGGCCTGATCGAGGCGAAATCCTATCCGCAGTTGGCGTGCTTCGAGGCCGGCGTCCTGCTCGCCCGCACTGAAGGTATCCTGCCCGCTCCCGAGGCGAATCACGCCGTCCGTGGCGCCATCGACGAAGCGCTCCGCTGCAAACAGGAAGGCAAGTCCGAGGCCATCCTCTTTAACCTCTGCGGCCACGGCCACTTCGACATGCAGGCCTACATGGACTACTTTGCCGGCAAGCTCACGGACCAGTCCTACGACGAGGCCGAACTCGCCATGGCCCTCGCCGGCCTCCCCTCAGTCGACTGATCTCCCCGCCCCAAAGTGCCCCGCCGAGATGTACTCCCGCGCTTCTTTAAGCGTCACCCGGCTCAACATGCGCTGATCAGG
>CAYWST010000033.1:0-24564 GCA_964461075.1 uncultured Solibacteraceae bacterium
GGCCCGGGATACCGCCGCCGCGCGTCTGGCGGCTACTCCATGGATGGTGCATCAGGCATTGCCGCCCGTGGAGCGAGGCCAGGTTCTCCGGTTGCCCGTGAGCCCCGAGTTGGCACGGCAATTCGGCGTTCCGCAGCAGTCCGGCGAATGGCAGGCGGAGATCTTCCTGGGCGACGACGGGCTGGCCCGCGCTTTCCGGCTGGTTCGGATTCCGGCCTACAAGTGAGTTTGTGAACGCAGGGGAATTCTTACGTTGAAGGAGAAAGTCCAATGAAAATGAGAGTGTTGGTTGCTGCGGCTCTTGGCCTTGGCGCTTTGGCCGCCGCTCAACAAAAACAGCAAGTGGCCATGCACGAAGGCTCTGCGGTCGTCCGGATCATGCCGGCTCACACCGCAGCGGTGAAAGGCGCTCCCTATTCGGCCGAGGCCGTGACCGAATCGGTCCAGCTTCTCGCCGATGGCAACAGGATCACAAACACCTCCAAGGGCATGCAGTACCGCGACAGCGAAGGCCGCACAAGAATCGACAACAGCATCAGCCCGGTCGGCATGTGGATTCCCGCCGACGCGAAGGAGATGTCGATCTCAAACATCAACGATCCCGTCTCCGGCGAACACATCATGCTCGACCACTTGCGCAAAACCGCCGTCAGGACCGCGATGCGCCAGATGATGGGACACGCGAGCGCGGGCGGTGAAATGAAAGACGTGAAGATTGAGGTCAGGCACCGGGTTGCCGGCCACGGCCAATCCGGAACGGCATTCGCTCAAGCGGTCCCCGCCCCTCCTTCGGGCGACGTTCTGTTGGGGCCCGGACCCGCGGTCATGATGCTCCACCACAGCTCGGAAGGCGTCCCGGGGCAGGCGCTCAAGAAGGAGTCTCTTGGCAAGCGGGTGATCGAAGGCCTGGAATGCGAGGGGACCAGGGAGACGCTCACGATCGAAGCCGGACAGATCGGGAATGAACGCCCGATCCAGACGGTCACCGAACGCTGGCATTCGCCGAAGCTGCAACAGGATGTTCTGCGGAAGACGTCCGACCCGCGATTCGGGGAGATGACCTACAAGCTCACCCGAGTCACCCAGGGGGACCCGCCGCGTTCTTTATTTGAAGTCCCCTAAGACTACAAAGTCGAAGACGGCAAGGCCACGATCCAGTTCATCAGGAAGGAAGCCAAGGAGTAAGGTTTCGACAGCGGTCGCGGGAGCGTTCGCTCCCGCTACCTTTCATGGGAATCCTCCAGGTATGTGTAGCCATGGAGTCCCTGCTCGTAGAAGCGCAGCAGCCTGCCGGACTCCTCGTAACCGATGTTGCCTTCCATGACGGCCGATTCGACGTCCTGGCGGAACTGCTCCAGGAGGTGGGACGCGCTGAACTGGACATAGTCCAGCACTTCCCGCACGGTGTCGCCCCGAATCACCGCCTCGAGAACCGGCTGATTCTGCTCGTTGATCCGCACATGGACGGCGTGTGTGTCGCCGAACAGGTTGTGCAGGTCGCCCAGGATCTCCTGATAGGCCCCGACGAGGAACGCGCCGAGGTAATACGGCTCACCGCTAAAGGCGTGCAGCGGGAGCGTCTTCTTGACGTCCCTGCGGTCGATGAACTGGTCCACCTTGCCGTCGCTGTCGCAGGAGATGTCTCCGAGGATCGCTGACCGGCCGGGCTGCTCGCCGAGGCGGTGGACCGGCATGATGGGGAACAACTGCTTCACCGCCCAACTGTCGGGCATCGACTGGAAAAGCGAGAAGTTGCAGAAATAGGTGTCGGAGAGCATTCCCTCCAGGCCCTCGAGTTCCTCGGGGAAGACATCGAGCTGCCGCGCCATCTGGAGGATGCGGCGCGAGATGATCCAGTACAGATTCTCTGCGAGCGAGCGCTGCTCAAGCGGCAGGTAGCCCAGCGAGAACAGGTTCAAAGCGGAGTCAAGCGCCTGTTGTGCGTCGTGGAAACTCTCGAGCAGGTTCTTTGTGCTGAGATTCCGGTAGGTCTCCATCAGGTCGATGAGCGGTTGTTCGGCGTCTTCAGGCAATGTTGCCGGAATGTGCTCCTCGCCGTAGCCGCTGACCCCGAGCACGTTGAAGATCAGGACGCTGTGATAGGCGGCGATGGCGCGCCCGCTTTCGGTGACGATTGTCGGATGCGCCACCTCGGCCTCGTCGCAGACGTTCTGCACGTGATAGACGATGTCGTTGGCGTACTCTTGCAGCGAGTAGTTCACGCTGGACTCGAAGTCGGTCTGCGATCCGTCGTAGTCGATGCCGAGCCCGCCGCCGACGTCGAGATACTCGAGTCCGGCGCCGTGTTTCTTCAGATCCACGAAGATCCGGGCCGCCTCGATGACGGCCCCCTTAATGTGGCGGATGTTGGTGATCTGGCTGCCAAGATGGAAGTGGAGCAGCTTGAGGCAGTCCGCCATGCCGAGCCCCTTCAGCATCTCGAGCGCCCGGAGGGCTTCGGTGACGGTCAGGCCGAACTTCGAGCGGTACCCGCCGGAGGACTTCCAGCGTCCGGCGCCGCGCGAGGCGAGCTTCACGCGCAGGCCGATGGAAGGCCGGACGCCGACTTGAGCCGCGTGGTGAAGGATGAGTTCGAGCTCGGTAAACTTTTCCACCACCGGCGTGATGTCACGCCCGATCTTGCGGGCGAGCATGCACATCTCGATGTACTCGTCGTCCTTGAAGCCGTTACAGACAATCGGCGTTTTGTTGTCGGCGATCGCCACCACAGCCAGCAGTTCCGGCTTGGAACCCGCTTCCATGCCAAACCCGAACTGCCGCCCGAAGCGGTTGATCTCCTCCACCACCTGGCGCTGCTGATTGACCTTGATCGGATAGACGCAGCGATAGCCGCCCTGATAGCTGTGTTCGGCAATCGCATTGCTGAAGACTTGCTGGAGTTCGAGAATCTGCCGCCCGAGAATCTCGGGAAAGCGCAGCAGGATGGGCGGGTCGATGCCGCGCAGAACCAGTGTTTCGATCAGCCGCTTCAGATCAACGAACTTGTCGGGCTCGCGGCTGGGATGGACAAGGACATGACCCTCAGGGCTGATGGAGAAATACCCTTTGCCCCAGCGATGGATATCGTAAAGTTCGGTCGCGTGAGCAACTGTCCAGCGATCGCTGGGTTCCCAAACTGGCGGCGCGTCTGGCGATTTGATGTGCACGGCGAATCAGCCCTCCCGATCTTTCAAGATTGAACAAAATGCCTCAAGGGAGCAACAAGTATTTGGTTACACGGCGGAAAGTCTGGTTTGTGGCGGCGGCCGCGATCTCTCCCATCGCCTTCGCGCAGGTGGCGATTCTGGAATCGGTGGCCGGTTCGGTCCGCGATGGAGTATGGCGTTTGCGCTTCCGGACGGGTCCTGCCGCGAAGATGCGCGTGGCGAAGTCCACCCTTCTGCTTCACGTGGCTAAAGGCGAGCCGCCGCCTTCCCTGGAAGTGCTCAAACCGCTCAAAGCCCGCGTCGTGCCGCAGCCGCAGCGCGATGGTTGGATCACAGCTCAGCTCGACCCCCGCTGCGCTCAGCGGCTGGTGGACGGAGAGCCATGGCTCGAGATCAGGACCTCGATGGACTTTATGTTCCACCTGCCTTCGCAAACAGGAGTCGCTCCGTACCTCGTGGTGGAGGGCAAGTAGGTACAATCCCAGCATGGGATGCGAACTGGCCGGCAGAGTGGCGCTCGTGACCGGCGCGAGCAAGGGCGTGGGGCGGGGAATCGCCCTCGAACTGGCGGCCGAGGGCGCGAAAGTGGCCGTCAACTTCAACAGCGATGCGGCCGGCGCGCACGAGACAGTCGCATCCATCGCGGCTTCGGGCGGCGAGGCGTTTCCGGTCGGGGCCAGCGTTTCCAACGCGCATCAGGTGAATCGGATGATCGAATCCGTCATTGAACGCTTCGGCCGTCTGGACATTCTTGTCAACAACGCGGGCGTGCAAACCTGGAAACCGCTGCTTGAGCTGACCGAGGCTGAATGGGATCACGTTCTGGGCATCAATCTCAAGGGCGCTTTCCTGTGCGCCCGGAGGGCTGCGCTGTGCATGAAAGACACAGGCGGTGGGTCGATCATCAACATCGGGTCCGGCTCGAACAAGTGGCCATTTCCGAATCTGGTCGATTACAGCGCGAGCAAGGGCGGGCTGGAAAACTTCACCAAGGTGGCGGCGATCGAACTGGGCAAGTATAAGATTCGAGTGAACTGTGTCGCTCCCGGAGCCATTGAAATCGAGCGCACCAAACAGGAGGCCGGCGACTACGCCGCCACCTGGAGCAAGCTCACTCCATTGGGGAGGATCGGCCTGCCTTCCGATGTTGGCAAGGTAGTTGCATTCTTATCCAGTGACAAAGCGGAATTTGTCACCGGCCAGACGATCTGGGTGGATGGAGGTTTGTTTACCCGCCCGGTTTGGCCATACGAATAAAACAAAAGTAGATTATTCTGATTTTGGGTGTCAAGCCATTGGAGGGCTGCATGCGGTATTGGACCGTTCTCATTCTTCTGTTTGCACTGGTGTGCGGATTCGCTTCGGCTCAGGCTCTGACGGCGTCGCCGTCGCAGCTCAACAAGACGGTGGGTCAGGGCCAATTCACCGTCACGGGTCAGGACATATCAATTACCAATCCCGGACCGGCGACGACAATCAGCGCGGCGGTGACGCCCGCTGTCACTTGGGCGGCGGTTCAGTACATCGGCTCCGGCGCCAATCTGCCGGCCGGCACGACGCTTCCGGTGCTGCGGATCGAGTACACTCCCCAGTCCTTGGGCGTGGGCTCCTACAACACAAGCATTGTCGTGACAGCCCCGGGGCGGCCCAACCTGATCATCCCGGTGACCCTCCAGGTGGTGGCGCCAACGCTGACGGTGAACCCCTCGGCTCCCGGCACTTTTACGCAGCGGGTGGGAACGACCGCCAGCTATCAGTTCCAGGTCGACTACAACGGGACCGGTTCTGTCGTGGTCAGCGTCCCGACCAACGTGTCATGGCTCAGCGTCCAACCGTCAACGGTTTCGACCTTCCCCAGCAACATCTCGGCGGTTGTCAACACAACCGGCTTGACGGCGGGCAACACCTATGAGGCCAGTCTGGTCTTCACGGCGTCGCTGAGCTCTGTGGCGCCGGTGACGGTTCCGCTCAGAGTTCTGGTCGCCTCGACGCTGGCAGTTCAGCCGCAGGAGGTGACGTTCACAGGATCGCCGGGAACTGCCGCGAGCAATCCGGCTGTCCTGCCGATTACGGTCTCCAATTCCGGGGCGGCGACGAACTACTTCATCACTCCGTCTCCTGCAGCGCCCTGGATCAAGGTCAACAAGACCACCGGGTTCGTCGCGGCGGACGGTTCCGACACCTTCGAGATCAGGACCGATGCGACCAGCCTGACATCCACGGGCGAAGTCGTCGGGACGGTGGAGATCACCGCAGTGGGGCGTCCGAGCAGTATCGTCACGGTGAGGCTCCAACTCTCCGGGGCGCAGGACATTACGGTCAGCCCTGGGACCCTGACCTTCGCGGGTCAGGCAGGCGCCACGACTTCCGCGCCCAACCTGGCCACGGTGACGGTGGCGAATGCAGGCGCCGCCACGGGGTACAACATCAGCGTCGACCAGCCGTGGCTTGTCGTGAGCAAGACCAGCGGGACTTTGGCTCAGAATGGGACCGACACGTTCACCGTCACGGCGAGCCCGCAGTTCCAGACCGTCGGGACCAAGACCGGCACCATCACGATTTCTGCATCCGGCCGCGCGCCCCGGTCGGTGACAGTGACGTTCAATGTTACAGCGACGCCGCCTCCGCCTGACCTTACCGTCAACCCGTCAACGCTTGCGTTTTCGGCGCAGGCTGGCGTCGCCTCTTCGGTTCCCGCGAGTTCAACCGTCTCGGTGGGGAACGTGGGGCCGGCTGTCGGCTACACGGTCTCCGCCGATCAGTCCTGGGTCGTCCTCGATAAACTCGCTGGGACAATTCCCGAAAACGGCTCCGACACGTTCCCGGTACGGATTACCGGCGTCGGCCAGTCCACCGGAACGCGTACGGCGACCATTACCGTCTTCGCGCAGGGGCGGACCCAGCGGACCATCACGGTCACGGCGACGTTTACCTCAAGCGATCCGAGTCAGGATTTGACCGTCACGCCCGGCACTCTCGTTTTCGCCGGCCAGGTTGGAACCACCACCTCCGCGCCCACCGCATCCACGGTCACCGTCCGCAACACCGGGGCGGCGGTCACTTATAACATCACCACCGATCAGCCTTGGCTGCTGGTGTCCAAGTCGAGCGGGAATCTGGCGGAGAACGGCACGGATACATTCACTGTCTCCGCAAACCCGCAAGGACAGACCGCGGGGACCAAAACCGGCGCCATCACCGTCAGCGCTGCAGGAAGGCCGGCCCGCATTATCGCCGTCACTTTCAACGTCACTGTCGATCCGCCGGCTCCGGACCTCATCATCAGCCCGAACACGGCGAGCTTCAGCGCTGCGGTGGGTGATCTGACGGCGACTCCCACGGCTGAGACAATCACCCTGACCAATATCGGGCAGGCGGTCGGATTCTCGGTGGCCGCCGACCAGACCTGGATCGAACTCTCCACGCTCGCCGGGACGATTCCCGCGAATGGAACGGCGACGTTTACGATTGCGGCCAAGCCGCAGGGCCTGACTGCGGGAACCCGCACAGGCACTGTCAGCGTCAGCGCTCTGGGACGCCCCGCCCGGAGCGTTCTTGTCACCCTCGCGGTGCGGGAAGGGACGGCGACCGCCGACATGACGGTTTCACCGGCGGCAGTGGCCTTCGCCGGACAGGCCGGCGCCTCGACGGCGATTCCTTCAAGCGCGGTGGTGACCATCTCGAACGCGGGCAACGCGGTCGCCTACTCACTTGTCTCGGACCAGTCGTGGGTCGTGCTGAGCAAGACCTCGGGCACACTGCCGCAGGGTGGCTCAGACACGTTCCAGATTTCGGCCAATCCGCAGAATCAGACGCCTGGCGTCAAGATCGCCTCTGTCAGCGTGATCGCCGCCGGGCGGCCGACGCGCACGGTCCAGGTGAGCTTGCAGGCTTCGTCCGGCACGCCCACGCCTGAACTCCTGGTGGTGCCGCAAGCCCTGAGCTACACCGGCGCTGCAGGCGCATCGACGGGCACCCCCGCCAGCCAGACCGTAACGATTACCAACGTCGGCGGCGCGGTGGGCTACACAATCGGGGCGGATCAGTCCTGGATCAGGCCCAGTAAGCTCGCTGGCAGCATCGCCCAAAACGGAACCGACACTTTTGAAGTCGGCGTCAGCGCGGAAGGTCTTCCCGCGGGCGTCAGGACGGGCGCCATTACGATCTCAGCTCAGGGCCGGACCTCAAAGACGGTTTCGGTTTCGTTCACCGTGGAAAGCACACCGCAGCCGGTCACGAACCTGACGGTCTCGCCATCGGCTCTCGGCTTCACGTCCGTCCTCGGGCAGCCGACGGGAGCTCCATCGCCATGGCGCGTAACGCTTTCCAATACAGGCCCGGCCGTCAACTTCCTGGCGGCGCCGGATCAGCCATGGCTCGTTCTGAGCCAAGCCACGGGGACCTTGCCCCAAGACGGCGAAGCGACGATTCAAGTGAGCGTCAACACGAGCTTCATCACAACGGCGGGAACCCGAACCGGAAACATTATCGTCAGCGCCGATGGAAGACCAACGCGGACCGTGGCCGTCACGCTGAACGTCGTACAACAGGAGCCCGCGGCGGATCTGCAGGTGATTCCCACCTCTCTCACTTTCAGTCAACCCACCGGACAGACGACTCCTTCGCCGGCGCAAGCGACGGTGCAGGTCGGCAACATCGGAGCTCAGGTGGGCTACACCGTGACGGCCGACCAGACCTGGGTGCTGCTGAGCAAGAACTCCGGGAACATCCCCCAGAATGGAACGGACTTTTTCACCGTCTCGGCAAATTCAAGCGGATTGAGCGCGGGCACCCGGACTGCCACGATTCTGATTTCCGCTGCAGGGAGGACGCCTCGCACCGTCGCCGTCACGCTGACGATTGGCGGGACGGCCGGCCAGGACAACCTGAGCGTGACGCCCACATCGTTGACGACAACGGGCGCGGTTGGAGGCGCGGGAACAACGCCGGCGTTGACCACCGTGACCGTGTCCAACACCGGCGCGGCGGTGCAGTACGGCGTGACGGCGAACCAGACCTGGATCGCACTGAGCAAGCTTAACGGACTGTTGGCGGCCAACGGCGCCGATACCTTCACGATCTCAACGTTCCCGCTGAATCTGGCGATCGGAACCTACCAGGGACAAGTCGTTGTCTCGGCGCCTGGCCGCCCTTCGGCGACAATCTCGGTGACGATGATCCTGACCGCGACAGGCCAGGTCACCCGGCTGGAGTCCTTCCCGCCGCAGGTGGATTTCTTCTCGACGCCCGGCATGCCGGTCCTCGGCCAGAGTCTCCGCGTGACCACGAGCGACGCGTCCGCCGCGACCGTGAATGTGTCTACGCCGGCGTCTCCGTGGTTGACTTCCTCGCCTTCGGCCATCACCACGCCGGGACAGATCAGCCTCGCGGTGAATAACCCGCCTTCCAGCCTCCCCGTTTCTGGAATTGTGGCGCTCGCTCCGACATCCCAAAGCGTGCTTTCGGCGGACGTTCCAGTGAACCTGCGCAGCGCGGGCGCTCCCGATTACACGATCCCGCGCATCGCCGACGGAGGCGGTTTCTCGACCTCCATCACCATCGCCAATCTGGACACGTCGCCGGCCGTTGTCACCCTGCGCTTCCGGAGGGTCCTGCCCGATTCGACAACGGTCCCCTGGACGCCGAACATGGAGGGCAACCAGCCGACGGAAAACGTCTCGATTCCCGCCGGCGGCTCCTTCACATGGAAAACGCGCGGCTTGGGCAACCAGGTGGACGCCGGATGGGCCCGCATCATCACGGCTCAGCGCATCAACGGGTTCGCGATCTTCAAGCAAACCGTGCAGGGCCGCGCCGATCAGGAGGCCGCGGTCCCCGTGGTGTCCGGCTGGCAGCAGCGGCTTCTTCTGCCGTTCGATAACACCAACAACCTGGTGACCTCGATGGCGATTTCCAATGTCAGCGAGACAGAAAACGGCGATGTCCGGGCCATCTTCCGCGACGAGAACGGGGCGGTCCTGAACGGCTCCTTCCGGCGGGTTCTGCCCCCGCAGGGACACACAGCGTTCGCCACGACCGAGGAACTCGCGTTCCTACGCAACCGCCGGGGTACCGCCGAGTTCGTGATGACTGGCGGCCGGATGTCGGCGCTTGGCCTTCGGTTCGCGGCCAGCGCGTTCACCTCGTTCGAGGTGCAAAGCCTGAACATGACGACAAGCGGCCGGCTCATCCTGCCTCAGATCGCCAATGCAGGCGGGTTTTTCACCACGATCACCCTCGTGAATCGTGACATCGTACCGGCGGTGGTCAACCTGCGGTTCTTCCGCCGCACCAATGCCGAGGGAGCTTCCGAGCCCTGGAATCCGCCCATGGTGAACAACCAACCCACCCAGAACGTGACCATCCCGCCGGGTTCTTCCGTCATCTGGCAGACCACCGGAAGCGGCGAGGCGTCCCAGGGATGGGGTGAAGTCGTCACCAGCCAGCAGGTGTCCGGTTTCGCCATCTTCACGCAGCGTGTCCCGGGACGCGTCGACCAGGAGGCCGCCGTGCCGGTCAACGCCGGCGAGCAGCGCCGGTTCCTGTTGCCGTTCGACAATACGACGCCGTTCACCACAACAATGGCGATCGCCAACGCCTCGGAGGACTCCGATGCGCTCATCGTGGCGTCGGTGCGGGATGAAGCCAACAATACGCTGGTCCAGCAGGTCGGCTTCATCATTCCGCGCAGAGGCCATCTCGCCTTCACTTTGCCGGAGCGGTTCCCGCAATCGGCGGGGAGAAGAGGCACCGTCGAGATTCTCTCGCAGTTTGGCTACGTTTCGGCGGTGGGGCTCCGCTTCGCGGGAGAGGCCTTCACCAGCTTCAGCCCCCAAGTCTACTGACGGCAGGGGCGGCGCAGAACCTCCGGGAACCCGCGGCGGGTGGCTGGCTCTTCATGGAGAGAGCCTCGCCACCCGCCAGATTGCTTCAGATTCGGTGCGGCTGTAGAGAAGGCGGTCGTGCAGGCGGCTCCGGCGGCCTTGCCAGAACTCGATCTCAATGGGAGCGACGCGATAGCCGCCCCAATGCGCGGGGCGCGGAAGGCTCTCCGGTGTGTATTCAGCTTCGAGCGCCGCGAATCGGGATTCAAGCCAGGCGCGGCTGGGAATCGGCCGGCTTTGAGGTGAGGCCGCGGCCCCGAGACGGCTTTTCCAGGGACGGGAATGGAAGTAGGCGTCCGAGTCCTGGTCCGTGAGTCGCAACACGTTCCCCCGGATCCGCACTTGGCGTTCAAGCTCCGCCCAATAAAGAACCAGGGCGGCCCGGGGGCGAGCTTCAAGCTGTTGGCCTTTGGCGCTCAAGTAATTGGAGTAAAACAGAAAGCCGTCTTCGCCAAATCCCTTGAGGAGCACCATCCGGCAGTCGGGTGCGCCGCCGGAGTCTACCGTGGCGAGCGACATCGCTGTGGGCTCGCGAAGGCCGGCGGCAAGCGCTTGTTCCATCCAGTTGGAGAACAGGATCAGGGGGTTGGACGGAACGGTCGATTCGTCGAGCTCGCCCGAGGCGTATTCCAGTCGAAGGGCGGCGAGGTCAGTGCTCATGCTGTTTTGGGGATGCGCGGCGGCGGCGGATCGCTCTACTCTAAGTCATGCGATTTGCTCTGTCTTTGCTCGTCCTTGCCGACGCCGCTGCATGGGGATCGCCGCCGCAGGAGATGAGGCGTCCGGCGGAATTCCGCTACGAGCTACCGATCGCGGCGGGCGCTTCGATGGAGGAGTGGCTGAAGCAGTACGCCGAAGATCGAGAGTTGCTGGAGCGATTCTTCAATGCGCCCTGGTCGAAAGTTGCGCTTGCACAGGAGAGGCAGTTTCTTGAAGCCTGGCAGCGTGGCTTGGGCAGGGTCGCATTCGAGAAGCTCGACGCCGAGGGAAAGGCGGACTACGTTCTGTTCAGGTCGCACCTGGAGGTCGAGTTACGGCAGGTGGCGCAGCGGCAGGCGCGGCTCGACGAGATTGATCCGGTAATCCCGTTCGCGCCGGCGATCACGGGCTTGTGGGAAGCGCGGCAGCGGGTGGATCCGCTGGACCCGCGGGGGGCGGCGGCTCTCTTGAACCGCGTCGTCAAACAGGTGGAAGGTTTGGAGAAAGAGCTGCCCAACATCAAGCTGAAGCGGGCGGCGGCCAATCGGGCCGCGAGGGCGGTGGGGCAGTTGAACGATCTGTTGAAGCGTTGGCGCGGCTTCTACGCCGGCTATGATCCGCAATTCACATGGTGGATGGCGGACCCTTATCAGAAGGCAAGCAAGGTCCTGGAAGGGTATTCGGGTCAGATCCGCGAGAAGCTGGCGGGTCTCGGCAAGCAGGACCGGCGCAGCATTGTCGGAGATCCAATCGGGCGCGAGGCGCTGATGGCGGAACTCGCCGGCGAGTTCATCCCTTACACCCCGGAGGAGTTGATCGAAATCGCCAACAAAGAGTTCGCCTGGTGCGAGACCGAAATGAAGAAGGCGTCGCGCGAACTCGGCTTCGGAGACGACTGGCGAAAGGCGCTGGAGTACGTCAAGGACCTCCACATGGCGCCCGGCGCGCAACCGGAGATGGTGCGGAACCTGGCGTTGGAAGCGCTGGAGTACGTCACGAAGAACGGCCTGGTGACAGTGCCGCCGCTGGCCGCCGCGGCGTGGCGGATGGAGATGATGCCGCCGGAGAGGCAGAAGGTGGCCCCGTTCTTTCTGGGCGGCGAGGTGATTCAGGTGGCGTTTCCCACGCCGGAGATGACGCACGAAGAGAAGATGATGGCGATGCGCGGCAACAACATCCACTTTTCGCGGGCGACGGTCTTTCATGAGCTGATTCCGGGGCACTGGCTGCAGCAGTACATGACCAGAAGGCACAGCACCTACCGGCGTCCTCTGGCGACGGCGTTCTGGACGGAAGGCTGGGCGCTCTACTGGGAGATGGTCTTGTGGGACCGGGGTTTCCCGCGCGGTCCGGAAGACAAGGTGGGGATGCTGTTCTGGCGGATGCACCGATGCGCGCGGATCATCTTCTCGCTGAGTTTCCACCTGGAGAAGATGAGCCCGGAGGAGTGCGTGAAGTTCCTGATTGAGCGGGGCGGACAGGAGCCGGCGAACGCGGAGGCGGAGGTGCGGCGGAGTTTCGAAGGGGATTATGGCCCGCTCTATCAGATCGCCTATATGATTGGCGCCCTTCAGTTTAGAGCGCTTCGCGCGGAACTTGTGGATTCGGGGAAGATGTCCGAAAAGGACTTTCACGACCGGATTCTGACCGGCGGCTCGATGCCGGTGGAGATCATCCGGGCGCGGCTGGCGGGGCTGCCGCTGGAGGCGGGCTACCGCTCTTCGTGGCGTTTCTACGGAAAGTAGGCTCGACGAAACGCGCGGAGGGCGGGCGGCGTCGAAAGGGCGTGAAACAGGGCCTTCGAGTGCTGATTTTTGCGGCGCTAGCGGCCGCGGCCGTAACGGGTCAGGAGCGGCCCGACGCGGAGGTGACGTTCCGCAGCGACGTATCGCTGGTGCGCGTGGATGTGCAGGTGGTGGATCGGAACAACCGCTTCGTGCCAGGGTTGACGGCTTCCGATTTCGTGCTCCGGGAAGAGGGGAAGGTGATTCCCATCCGGAACTTCGGGCGGGAGGAACTGCCGCTGGATGTGCTGTTTTTGTTCGACTTGAGCCGCAGCATGAGGCCGCATGTGGAAGCCGTGGCGCAGGCGGCTAAGGACGCGCTGAACGTGCTCGGGGAAGACGACCGCGTGGCGATCATGGTCTTCGACCGGTCGACACGGCTGCACTCGGGGTTCCGGAACCGGCGCGACGGGGTCAACCGGGAACTGGCGAGGATGCTCGACACCGAGGATTTCAACGGCGGGACGGACATCGCGAGGGGGATTCTGGCAGCTGCGGATTACATCCAGAAGAGCGCCAGAAAGGACGCGCGGCGCGCGATCGTGATCGTGACGGACGACCAGACCGAACGCAGCCCGCTGGACGAGCATGTGCTTTCGTCACTCACGCGGGCCGATGCAGTCTTGAGCCTGCTGCTGGCGCCGGACGCGATGGGCCACATCACGCGCCGGGATCCGCGGCGGGGAACCTCTTGGCCTCCGGTGAATCTCCCCTGGCCCGGCGGCGGGCGGGGCCCCGTGATTAACATTCCCGGCGTCCCTGGAGGAAGGACGGGCGGGGTAGGCGGGTTCGGAACACAGACTGCCGGGACGCCCGAGATGGCGGAGCGCAGCGGGGGCGACACCTTCCCGGTGGACGAAGCGGCGTCGCTCGAGCGTACGCTTGAGCGGCTGAGGCAACGCTACGCGCTCTATTTCAACCTGCCGGCCGGCGCGCGGGCAGGTGAGGAGCGGGGCGTGGAAGTGACTCTGGCGGCACGGTCGAAGCCCGGCCTCGCGTCGGCGGAACTCAGGTACCGGCGGAGCTATGTTCCGACAGCGAACGCGCCATCAGACACAGAGAGCGTTGTGGCGACTGGCGAGTCGCAAGGGACGAAGAGAGGCGGCTGGAGGCGCGCGGAACCAGGAGAAAAGTAGGTGATGGGACAGCCAGAGCAGGGATTTGCTATCCTACTAATGTCGAGGACTTTATACCCCCCCATGGCCACCAAAACCCCGTTCAAGGTCAATGATCAGGTGGAGCATCCCAAGTTCGGCCCTGGTTCGGTGCTTTCCTGCACGGACCAGCATGTCGTGATCAAGTTTGACGAATCCGGCGAGAGGAAGTTCGTCCTCGAAATCGCTTTGCCGTCACTCAAGAAGATCGATCGCCAGCCGCCGGAAAAGAAGCGCGCCACCAAAAAGAAGGCTGCCCCGGCCGCGGCGGCTCAGTAACGCGAGCGAAGCTTCATCAATTTCCTCCGTTTTCGCGGGCGGCCAAGCGTGTCGCCTCTGTTAAACTGAAGATCTCCCTTCATGAAGTTCGGCGTCGTTGTTTTTCCCGGCAGCAATTGCGATCACGACGCCTGGTACGCCGCAAGCCGTAACGCCGGCCACCAGGCGGAGTTTCTCTGGCACAGCGATACGGATCTGAAGCAGTCGGACTGCGTCATCGTGCCTGGCGGTTTCAGCTATGGCGACTATCTGCGTTGTGGCGCGATCGCCAAGTTCTCCCCGATCCTCGCCGCGGTAAAGCAGCACGCCCAGGCGGGCGGCCTGGTGATGGGAATCTGCAACGGTTTCCAGATCCTTACCGAAAGCGGACTTCTACCCGGCGCACTGGTCCGGAACCGGGGGCTCAAGTTCATCTGCGCGCCGGTCCGGTTGACGGCTGCGACCGTGAACTCTCCCTTCACCAATGCGATCCCCGAAGGGAAGGTCCTGACGATTCCCATCGCGCACGGGGAAGGCTGCTACATCGCCGACCGGCGGACGCTGGACGAACTCGAGAGCGAACAGCGCGTGGCCTTCCGCTATGTGGATAACCCGAACGGATCGCTCCGGGACATCGCCGGGATCTTAAACAGGGAACGCAATGTGATGGGGATGATGCCCCATCCGGAGCGGGCGACCGAGCCGCTGATGGGCTCTTCGGACGGCCTGCTCGTTTTCGAATCACTCGTTCGCGCCTTCGCAACAAAATAATCCGATGAGCCAGATCACACCTGAAGTCGTCCAGGCCCACTCGATCACGCCGGACGAATACGAGCGGATTGTGTCGATTCTCGGCCGCGAGCCGAACCTCACCGAACTCGGCATCTTCTCGGTGATGTGGAGCGAGCACTGCTCTTATAAGAGCTCGCGGGTCCACCTGAAGAAGCTGCCCACGCGGTCGAAGCTCGTAGTGCAGGGGCCCGGGGAGAACGCCGGAATCATGGAGATCGGCCCGGACGCGGAGGGCAACCCGTGGTGCATCGCGTTCAAGATCGAGTCGCACAATCACCCGAGTTTCATCGAGCCTTTTCAGGGAGCGGCGACGGGCGTGGGCGGAATCCTGCGGGACATCTTTACGATGGGCGCGCGGCCGCTGGCGGTGATGGACGCGCTGCGGTTCGGGCCGCTGGACGATCCGGAGAACGGGCTGCGCAACCAGCGGATTCTCGAAGGCGTCGTGGGCGGCATCGCGCATTACGGCAATTGTTTCGGCGTGCCGACGGTGGGCGGCGAAACAGTCTTCGAGCCGAGCTACGCGGGCAACCCGCTGGTGAACGTGTTTGCGCTGGGCGTCTTCCGGAAGGACCAGATCTTCTACGGCAAGGCGCACGGCGAAGGCAACCCGGTTATCTATGTGGGCTCGAAGACGGGCCGCGACGGCATCCACGGCGCGACGATGGCCTCGGGCGAATTCACCGAGGAGTCGAAACAGAAGCGTCCGAACGTGCAGGTGGGCGATCCGTTCATGGAAAAGCTCCTGCTCGAAGCCTGTCTGGAGGCGATGCGAACCGGGGCGATCGCCGGGATTCAGGACATGGGCGCGGCGGGGCTGACCTGTTCCACCTGCGAGATGAGCTCGCGCGCGGGGACCGGCATCGAGATCGATCTTCAGTACGTTCCGCAGCGCGAGACGGGCATGACGCCCTACGAGATCATGCTCAGCGAAAGCCAGGAGCGCATGCTGTTGGTGGCCCACAAGGGGCGGGAGCATGAGGTGCTCGCGGTCTTCAAGAAGTGGGGGCTGGACGCCACCATCATCGGCTCGGTGACCGGCGACGGACTGATGCGCGTCAAGGACCACGGCGAAGTCGTGGCGGAGATTCCGTCGCGGCCTTTGGCCGACGAGGCGCCGCTCTACAAGCGGCCCTACACAAAACCGCTCCGCACCGCGCCCATGGAGGGGCCGGCGTTCGCGTCGCAAGATCTGACCAAGGACCTGTTCGCGCTGGCCGAGTCCGAGGATCTCTGCTCGAAAGAGTGGATCTGGCGGCAGTACGATTACATGGTCCGGACGAACACCCTGGAGGGGCCCGGCGGCGACGCGGCGATCATCCGAGTGAAGGAGACGGGCACATCCGTTGCGATGTCGCTGGACGGGAACGGACGCTATTGTTACCTGGACCCGCGCGAGGGCGCGAAGCTGATGGTGGCCGAGTGCTGCCGGAATCTCGCCTGCGCGGGCGCCGAGCCGATCGGCGCCACGAACAATCTCAACTTCGGCAATCCGGAGCGTCCGGAGATTATGGCGCAGATCGTCGAGGCGATTGAAGGGATGGCCGATGCCTGCACTTTCTTCGAAACCCCAATTACGGGCGGCAACGTCAGCCTCTACAACGAGACGCTGGGCGAGGCGATCTTCCCCACTCCAGTCATGGGCGTCGTCGGTCTCATGAAGACGGAAGCCCCCGTGGGCGTCTCGTTCCGGCAGGAAGACAGCGACATCTTCCTCATCGGCGGGCTCGGCGAAGCCGATGACGTTCGCATGGGCGGGACGCAGTACGCCAAGCAGATCGTCAAGCAGTTATGGGGCCTGCCGCCGAAGCTGGACATGGCGTTCGAAAAGCGCGTGCAGCAGGCGGTGCGCTCGATGGTGCAGGCGCGTGCGGTGGACTCCGCGCACGACATCTCCGATGGCGGACTCGCCTGGGCCATGGCCGAATCCTCTTTCGGAGGCGGCATCGGGGCGGAGATTGAACTGCACTCGACGATGCGGCCGGAGCTGCTGCTTTTCCACGAAGGTCCGTCGCGAGTGGTGGTTTCCACAAAGCAACCGGAGCAGGTGATCGCGCTGGCGGCCGGGTACGGCGTCCCTGCGCTGCGGATTGGAGTCACGAAATCGGGCCGATTGTCGGTCCGGAACCGGGGACGGCAGTTGATCGATACAGGCGTCGCGGCGCTCAAGGAGCGTTGGAGCAAGGCGCTGGAAGGGAAGCTGCATGCAGGACTGCACGCCTGACGCGCCGGTTCTCATCGAGCCGTTCGACAAGCTGAAGGAGGAGTGCGGCGTCTTCGCCGTGTACGGGCATCCCGAGGCTTCCAACCTGACGCACCTTGGGCTCCACGCATTGCAGCACCGCGGGCAGGAGTCGGCGGGCATCTCGTCGTCGGACGGCAGGAAGGTGGACACCTTCAAGTCGATGGGACACGTGGCGGAGATCTTCACCGCGAGCGTGCTGAGCCGGCTGCGCGGCCACATGGCCATCGGGCACACCCGTTATTCGACGGCGGGCGACACGGTTTTGAACAACGCGCAGCCGTTTTCGGTGGCCTGCGCCAAGGGACGCATTGCGGTCGCCCATAACGGCAACATTACGAATGCGTTGGAACTGAGGCGCGAACTCGAAGCGCACGGGTCGATTTTTCAGGCCTCGTCGGACACTGAGGTCGTGCTGCACCTGGTGGCCCGGAGCCATCAGCGGACGTTAACCGACGCTTTGCGCGAGTCTCTGCAAGTGCTCGAGGGGGCGTTTTCGCTCGTGTTTCTCGCGGGCGACCGGGTGATTGTGGCTCGGGATCCTCACGGCTTCCGGCCGCTCGCGATCGGGCGAATGAACCTGCCGGAGGGTCCGGCGTATGTGTTCGCGAGCGAAACCTGCGCCTTTGACCTGATCGACGCGCATTACGTGGGCGAAGTCGAGCCGGGCGAGATGGTGATCGCCGGACCTGAAGGATTGACACGGGAGTTCTACACGCTGCCGCTGAACCGGGCGCAGTGTGTGTTCGAACATGTCTACTTCTCGAGGCCGGATTCGACCGTGTTCGGCACGAGCGTCCATAATTCGCGCGAGCGCATGGGCCGGCTGCTGGCGGCGGAGATGCCGGTGCAGGCGGACGTGGTGGTGCCGATTCCGGATTCCGGCGTGGCGGCGGCGCTTGGATATGCGCACGCTTCCGGGATTCCGTTCCGGCACGGGTTGATCAGGAACCACTATGTGGGACGGACGTTCATCGAGCCGTCGCAGGCGATCCGCGACTTTGGGGTGAGGCTGAAGCTGAACCCGGTGCGCGGCATTCTGCAGGGCAAGAGCGTGGTGCTGGTGGACGATTCGCTGGTGCGCGGAACCACGTCGCAGAAGATTGTGCGCATGGTGCGTAACGCCGGCGCCCGCGAAGTGCATTTGAGGATCTCGTGCCCGCCGACGGTTTCGCCGTGCTTCTATGGAGTGGACACGCCCACCAAGCGCGAGCTCATCGCGGCCAATCAGTCGATCGAGGAGATCCGGCAGTTTATCGGCTGCGACACGTTGGCCTACTTGTCCTTGGAGCGGCTGCGCGAGGCCGTAGCGGATACGGACGAGCGCTACTGTTATGCCTGTTACACCGGCCGGTATCCGACGAGTCTGGTGAACATCGAAGAACTGATGGGCTCGCGGCCCAACCGGTAGGGTGACGGCCGTGCGAGCGGAAGTGGCAAGCAGCGCAGCGGCTGTCCCGCATTCGCGGATTCGGGAGATCGCGGACCTGGCGATGGCGCGGGGAGAGGGAGTCTTCCGGCTCTTCTTCGGAGAGTCGAACCTGCCGACTCCAGCGTTCATACAGGAAGCGGCGGCGCGGGCGATGCGCGACGGCTTCACCTTCTACACCGAGAACGCGGGATTGCCCAGCCTGCGGGAGGCGATCGCGCGGCACTACGCCGCGCGGCACGCCGTGTCGCTCGATGCTTCAAGCGAGATCGTGGTGACGGCGAGCGGCGTTCAGGCGCTCAATCTGGGGATTCGCTGCGCCGTGGACCCCGGTGATGAAGTGATTGTGCTGACGCCGGCGTGGCAGAACCAGCTTTCGATTCCGCGGATGCACAACGCGCGGGTGCGGGAGGTCCCGCTCAGACTCTCCGGCGGGCGATATCACGTCGATTTCGAGGCGCTGGAGGCGGCTGTTACGCCGCGGACACGCCTGCTGATCTACACCTCGCCGTCGAATCCCACAGGGTGGACGGCGGCCGTGGAGGAGCAGGGCGCATTGCTCGAGTTCGCCAGGCGTCATGGGTTGTGGCTGCTGGCGGACGAGGTGTACGAGCGGCTCTGGTATGGAGGCGCGGAATTGGGCGAGCCCGCGCCGTCGCTGCTGCGGCTGGCTACGCGGAAGGACGCAGTCTTCGTGGTGCAGTCGTTTTCGAAGAGCTACTGCATGACAGGGTGGCGGGTAGGGTGGATTGTCGCCAGGGCCGACTTCGCGAAGCGGGCGACACAGTTGAACGAGTTCATCATCTCGTCGGCCCCGGCCTTTGCCCAGAAGGCCGGTGAGGCGGCGCTGGACGACGGCGAGGCGTGCATTCGGGAGATGCTCGGGATGTACAAGGCCAACCGCGACGCGGCGCTCGAATCTCTTCGTGCCGTGGCCGGCGTGGAAGTGCCTGCGCCGGATGGGGCGTTCTACCTGTTTCCCCGCATTGAGGGCTTGGCGGATTCGTTCGGCTTGTGCCGGCGGGTGCTGGATGAGACGGGAGTCGGCTTGGCGCCGGGAGTGGCGTTTGGCGAAGCCGGGGAGGGCGCCGTTCGCATCTGCTATGCGGTGGAGCCGGAGCGTTTGATCGCGGCCTTGAACAGGGCCTGTCCCGTGCTCAGCGGAACAGCGCGCGCCAGAGGGTAACGGTGAGTGCGTGGCACAACATCGCCGCGCGCAGGCCGCCCTTCTCATAGACAAGCCCGTACAGCAAGCCCGCAAAGGCCGCCGTCGCAGCGAAGGGGTAGTTGGGGAATTCGCGATAGCCGAGATGGGCGGCGCCGAACAACACGGACGCCAGCGCGATCCGAAACCGCGGCAGCCATTGCTGCAGCATGGCGCGGAAGAACATCTCTTCGCTCAAGGCGACGACGAAATAGATGCCGAGGAATGTGCCTGCGGAGGTAAGCAGGAGCCGCGGCGGCTCGACGCGCGGACCGGTGAATTCCACAAAGCCCGAACGGGTGGCGATCAGCATGAGCGGTAAAGCCCCGGCCAGAAACCCCGCCCCGCCGATCTTCAAGTCGCGGCGCCCGGGGATGAATCCGAAATTGACGCCGGGCGCATAGCCGGCAGGCAAAGCAGTGAGCAGACCGGCGCGAATCCACAGCAACTGGCCGAGCGCGGAGAGCGGCAGATCCTCGTGAGGACGGCCATAGGCGGCTTCAGTGAGTTTGAACAGCAGCGGCGCCGCAACGGCGGCAACAAAACCGAGGCGGGCAACGAGGCTCGAGCCGAACAGGCGGGGCCAAAGGCAGACCATGGCCACGGCGGCGGCGATCGTGAGGACTGAAACGATGGAAAACGAGCCCGCCGCGAGCGAGGCGATGAGATAGGGCGTCGGGGCCAGCAAAACGATCCGCCGCGGGTTCCACCACGCGCGCTCCCGCTCAAAGCCCATCGAGGCATAAAACGAGAGCTCGATGAGAAAAGCGGGCAGCACGCCCATCGCGAGCGTCCAGGGAATATTCTTGTCTTGAGCGATGACGGCGCCTGCAACACTTCCAGCCAGCCACAACACGCACAGGGTGAGGATGAACGGCCGGCTCATGCGGGGAATCGTCCTCTTGATGCTAGCACCGGGCCTCGCGGGAGCATCGCAGGAGCCCCCGCCCGGTCTCGTGCGCCGCGTGGCGGAGAACGAGGCCCGCACAGAGGAAGCCCGCAGCCGGTACCTCTACACGCAGACAGTGCTCATCGAGGAGGTAGGAGCGCGCGGCGCGGCGGGCGGCCGGTACCGTGAAGTGCGGGAGGTGATCTTCTCGCCCGAGGGCGTACGCAGCGAGCGGCTTCTGGGACCGCCGATATCGGCTTTGAACCGGCTGATCCTCACCAAGGAGGACTTCGAGGACATTCGGAATATCCAGCCGCTTCTGCTCACGCCGGAAACGCTGCCGCGGTACCGCATCGAGTTCAAGGGCGACGAAGTGGTGGACGGAATCGACTGCTGGGTCTTGAAAATCACGCCCAAACAGGTCTTCCAGGGTTTCCGGATGTTCGAGGGTATGGCGTGGGTGGCGAAGCAGGATCTGCACATCATCCGGACATATGGGCAGGCCGTCCCGCCGATTCACGCCGAAGGGCAGGAGAATCTCTTCCCGCACTTCACCACCATCCGCGAGAAGGTCGACGGGACTCACTGGTTCCCCTCCGTGACGCACGCAGACGACGAACTGCCCTTCAGGACCGGTCCGCTACGGCTGCGGATGAGAATCGAATACCGGAACTACAAGCGGTTCGGAGCGGAATCGAAGATCACTTTCGAGGAGCCGAAAGCAGATCCGCCACGTCGTTGAAGCCTCCTTCGCGCGCCAGGTCGAGCGGCGTCTTGCCGGCCCTGTTTTTCAGCGCGCGGTTCGATCCGCGATCCAGCAGGAGTTGCACCACCTCCACGCGGCCGAAGCCGGCGGCCAGATGCAGGGCGGTGGATCCTCCATCGCGATCGGCCAGGTCGATGGCCGCTCCGCGGTCGAGAAGAAGCTCGGCGACGGCCCTGTGGCCGGCGAGCGCGGCGTCGTGCAGAGCAGTTGAGCCGGAAGGATTCCGGGCGTTGACGTCCGCGCCGCTCTTGAGAATCAGGTCGACGATCTCATGGTGTCCCTTGAGGGCGGCATCGTAGAGGAACGGCTTGCCGTCCGCGCCGCGGGAGAGCAGCAGCGCGACCAGATCCGTCTGCCCCCGCATCACGGCGTCCCTGATCTGCGCGGCGGCCGCGTTCTGACCGCCTCGTTCGAGAAGAATCCCGGCGGCGCGAACGTGCTTGTACCGCAGAGCTTCATCCAGCGGCGTGGAGCCGGAGTTGTCCTTCGCGCGCGGATCGGCGCCTGCGTCGAGCAGCAGCGCCACGAGATCCGCATGACCCTTGAGAGCGGCTTCGTGCAGAGGAGTCGCGCCCGAATCGAGAGATCGATGATTGACCGAGACGCCACGGGCGATCAGCAGTCTGGCCACCTCAGGATGGCCTTTCCAGGCGGCTTCATCGAGCGCGGTCGCGCCGCCTGAATCCTTGGCATCAACGGGTGCGCCGCTGTCAAGCAGGAGTTGGACGATCTCCACGTGGCCTCGATTGGCCGCGAGATGGAGAGGGACCGAACCGTTTCGGTACGCGGCGTTCATGTCTGCGCCACGCTTCAGCAGGACTTCGACGGCGGCCCTTCGGTTCATCAGCACAGCGTAATGGAGCGGAGTGGAGCCTGCCTCCTTGTGCCGGGCGTTGACCTTGGCTCCGCGGTCGAGGAGCATCGTGACGATCGCGGCGTCTCCGTTCCATGCCGCATCGTGTAGAGGCGTCCCGCCAAGTTGGTCGTATTCGTTCACGTCGGCGCCCTTCTCGATGAGCGCCCGGACCGTCTCCGCGTCGCCCGCTCGCGCGGCGCTGTGGAGGTCGCCAAACAGCAGAAGAGCGAAGGCCAGAGTCATGGGCGGACGGGCTCGAACGACACTTCGACGACAGCCTTGGAAACCTTCTCAGGCAGTCTGACGACGAGTTTCCGCGTGCCTTCATTCTGCCGCTGCGGAAGGGGAGGCTGGGTGGAGACGACCTCCCACTTCGCCCCTTCCGGCGCTTGCAGCATTCGTACGCGCAGCGATTTGCCGTTCTGCGTGAGAGTCGCAACGCCACCCTCGATCCGGACGCCGGCCGGCGTGACCGCGCCCCAGAGGGCGTCAACGGGCTGTGGCGCTTCGATCTCGTCGAGCAGGCGGACGGAGCGGCGGCCGATCATGCGCATGGTTCTTTGATGCCGGGAGAGACGGCCCGGGTACGCTGCGGCGAGATCGAAACTGACGCGGGCCTCGCCGGGGGCGGAAGAAAAGTCGAGCAGCCGAGCCGCGGCTTTCGGATCCTGGTTCTCCCCGTCGATGAGGAGCGTGTTGTGGGACTCGGTCCGGAGGCGATAGTAGGTCCAACGCTTGCCGCCGAAGTAGGCTGGCAGGTTGTAGTCGTCGGGGCCGAGGTCGACGAACCAGCGCTCACCGAGCGCATCGAGGACGAACGTGCCGAGATCCGCGTGCGAATGATTGGCCTTGTTGTCCCCGCCCTTGATGCCGGCCCAGAGGGTATCGGGGTCAGACCACGAGCCGCGGAAGAAAGCAGTCTGGACGCCGTGGTACACCGAATCGAGGGGCCAGTTCGATTCGGCCGGCGGCTGCACGGAGACGGGCCACCAGACCAGATCGAGAGCGTGGGCGCGTTTTCGCTTCCGGATCAGTTCGAGCTGCTGCCATGCGTAAACGGGTTGTTTGAAGCGGTGCGCAAGCCAGAGCGAACACTCGGCGGGCCCGAGGTCGTCGCTCGCATCGGCGTAGTTGAAAGTCCGCCCCGAAGGTCCGGAGAAGTCGACGCGGAAATGGCCGGCGCGGTCAAAGCCCTGGATTCCGGAGAGACCGTAATCGGTTCCCAGGGCGGTCTCCAGCCCGGCGAGGAAGTAGACGTTGTAGCGCGTCGCGTAGGCCCAATAGCCCGGGCCTTCATTCCAGCCTCCGTCGGGCGCGTAGGAATTCATCGCGCGCGGAATCGAGCCGACGGCGTATTGCAGGATGCGGCGGGCCTTGACGGGTTCGCTCTCTGCAATCGCCAGCGCGCCGAGCCCGATGCCGCCGTTGCAGACCTGGTTCCAGTTGTGTGTGGCGCGGACCCACCAACGCTGCGCCTCGTAGATGGGCGTCGCCTGGTCGAGCCCTTTTTCGACGATGGCTTTGCGAATCCATGCACGCTCCTCTTCCGGCAGCGCCGGATAGAGCCAGTCGTAGCCGATGGCGAAGGCGTGCGTCATCTCCGCCGTGTCGAGGAAGTGTGATGGATTCCAGTCCTTGAAATCCGCGGCGGCGCGCAATTCGGCGAGGGCGCGGCGTAGATATGCGGCGTCTTTGTCCAAACGGTAGAGAAGAGAGAGCGTGTAGATCCGCGCCAGAGCCCGGCGGCTCTTGTCGAGCAGACGCGGCCCGATGAGCCGGTACTCGACCGGCGGTTCAACAAGGATTCTGGAAGCTTCGGCGCGCAGAAGATCGTAGGCCGCCCGGGCGCGAGGATCCGATTCGATCGACTTCCGAGCCCTCTCGATATCCGCATCGAGAGCGATCAGGCGAGGGTGAGCGGCGCGGAGAGAGTCGAGATTGACCTCCGGGGCGGCGGCGAAGGCGGGTGAAGCCAGGAGAAAGAGAAAGAGGCAGGGCATGGGGGACCTGCCTCTGTTCTATCACTGTGGAAGGTTACGCTCAGACGGTCTGCGGGTGCTCCTCGCGGATGGCCATCGGAACGTAGTCGCGTTCGTCTTCGCCCAGATAGATCTGGCGCGGGCGGACGATGCGCTGTTCGGGGTCGAGAATCTGCTCCTCCCATTGGCTCAGCCAGCCCGGAGTGCGCGGGATGGCGAACAGGACGGGAAACATCTCGGTAGGGAAGCCCATTGCCTGATAGATGAGGCCGGAGTAGAAGTCGACGTTCGGGTAGAGCTTGCGGCCGATGAAGTAATCATCTTCCAGCGCGATGCGTTCGAGTTCGAGGGCGATATCGAGCAATGGATTGCGCCCGGTGACCTCGAAAACCTCGAACGCCACTTTCTTGATGATGCGGGCGCGCGGATCGTAGTTCTTGTAAACGCGATGGCCGAAGCCC
>CAYWST010000034.1:0-24563 GCA_964461075.1 uncultured Solibacteraceae bacterium
GCCCATGCCTGGGCCGCCCATCATGCCGCCGGGCCCCCCGCCGGGCCCGCCGCGCCCGCCCGGGCCGGCGGGGCCTGGGGCGCCTGCGGCTCCCGCCATTGCCTGGGCCAGACCCCCGCCGCCTTCAGGTCCTCCAGGGGGGCCGCCCATGCCCGGACCCGCCAACCCGCCCATCTCGGGCATCGCTCCCGGCGTTAGCATTCCGAAGCCGCCTCGCATGAACATGGCCATTGCGTCCGGCTCCGCCTGGTCCGACAAGCCCCGGCTGATGCTGCCCTGAATCAGCAGCGAAACGTCCTCCTCCGAACCGTTGCCGTTCTGCTGCTGCTCGATTGGCCTCTGGACCACGCTCAGCACGGGCCTTTCGATGATCCCGTTGACGCTGAGCTGCAGTTCGAGCGGCGGCCGCGATGAACCCGCGGGAGTTTCCACGGCCGACGCGGCGAAACCGAACATGCGGACTGTCAGCTTCCCCGCGACCGGCGGCGCAGCCAGACGGAAGGCGCCGTCCTCTCCCGTCACTGTGGAAATGGCGGTCTCGCCTGATCGCCATTCCACTTGGGCTCCCGCGACCGGCTTGCCTGCCGACACCACCCTGCCTGCCAGCCAGTCAGTCGCCGCCTGCTGCCCGAAGGCCAGCGTCCCGATCAGAATCAACGCACACTTCACGAGAGTAGAGACGAGTCCGCGTTCGCTTGAGATTACAGTTCCGCGCGAAGAAAGCGCCGGATCTCCTCGCGCATCTCCGGCGTCTCCTGATGGGCCACGCCCGGGTACCGCAGAAGTCTCCACTTCTCCGGCGCGCCGGCTGCGGTGTACGCCTTCCGGAGTTCCGCGTCGATCCTGTCCAACCCAGCGCGAGGCGTCAGCGCATCTTCTTCTCCAGCCAAACCCAGATGCGCACGCGGCGCGATCAGCGCGTTGATCTGCGCCGCCGTGAAATACTTCAGCAGCCCGGGCACATAGTAGTAAACCCCGTGCCGATGGAGGCCTTTCTCCTCGATCAGCGCCTGGAAATCCGTCAGACAGCAAATATCGGCGCATACCTTGATTCGCGGCTCCAGCGCCGCCGTCCACCATGCCATGGTGCTGCCCATGGACATGCCTACAGTTCCGATTCTGGCCGAATCGACGTCGTCGCGGGTCAAAAGGTAGTCAAATGCGCGCAAAGTATCGTAAACCATCATGCCCCAGAGGACGCGGCCTTCCCAGAGAAGGTGTTTGAACGCGGTCAGCTCGTCCCGCCGCGCGCGTTCGCCGAAGACCCATGTGTCGATGCAGAGAGCCGCATAGCCCATCGACGTGAGGAATTCGGCGTAAGGCGGCCGTCCAAGGTATTCCCGGCCATTGAGCAATTCGTCCTTTCCGATCTTGTATCCGCCGCCGTGGGAGTGGTTGTAGAGAACAGCGGGCATTCTGCCCCGCTTTCCTGAAGGCCGCACGAAATAGGCCGGAACCGATTCGATCCCGTTGAGATCGAGTTCGAGTCTTTCAAGAACGAAACCGGCGCGAATTTCTTCGCTGAGTTTCTTCGCATGCAGCGGGCGGTCCCGTGGAGGCAGATCGCCGAGGAGAGAGTAGACCTGCCAGCGCCTTGTTTCCTGTTCCACGCTCACCTGGCTCCTCCTTGCTCCTTCACCAGCGGCGGTTTGAAGACGCGAATTCCATCCAGCAGCGGCGGTTCGCCGGTCTCGACGATCAACTCGAGCCGGTGTTTTCCATTGGTGAGTCCCGACGCCAGCACGACGGGATGTTCGCGAGTCGCGTCCTCAATCGCCGGCGGCGTGTATTCGTCGCGCGCGAGCCTCAGCGTGCGCCATCTGCAGACGGCGCCCGCGGGCGTAAGCACCTTCCTCAGGCTATAGGCCCGCGCGAGGTGCCAGTCGCCCGTTTCAATCACAACGCGGCCAGACCTGGATACAAAGCGCTCAGTTGAGATTCCTTCTCCGTCTTCGCCGGTCACCGAGCCGCGTATTTTGAATCGCACGACCTGATTCGCTTCGTCGGTTTCGAGAATGGTCATGCTCCACTCTTCTTCAACCAGCGCCGCCTGCCGTCCAACTTGAATGAACCAGGGCCAATCGACTCCGGCGGTATGCGAGGGCAGCGTGTGATGATAGACGCCTTGGTGCTCCGATGGCTTCTTCCCATCAATCAGAACGATCGCGCGCGTCCACGGCTGCCTCTGGCCGCGCGCGGCCAGCGCCTCGACACGATTGCCATCGAAGTCAATCACTGCGCGCCCATCCTTCCAGTGAACGGGAATATCAGTGACCGGATCCCGCCAGCCCTCGGGAGGCTTCAAGGCTTTCCTGAACAGCGCCTCGCTCACCAGCCGCGCCATCAGCCGGTCGCCATCCGCGTTGAGATGGACGTTATCGCGCAGCAGCGATTTCGGCGCGGCGTTCTGTTCGGCCAGGTGCTTTCGCCAGCCGGAGCGCACGTCGACAAGTTCCAGCCCGAGAGTGCGCGCGAGTGCGGGCAACCACTCGCTGTTGTGCCGCTCGTGCCATTGATAGCGCCTGGTCTCCTCCGGCGTGTCTCCCGAGCCGGAAGGCAGCCAGGTGATATGGTCGGTCTGCAAGGCGATCTCCGCGGCCGTGGTGGCGCGAATGGAGCGGATGATCTCCTCGTACTCGGTCTCGCCGCCGTAGTCGTGAAAGACCACGAGGTCGGGGTAGAACGCCGGGATGTCGTGGATCATGGGCCGGCGCAGCATGGGGCTGGCGAAGCCGCCGTGGGCGCGGTTGGCGAAGTCGAAATCGGCGTGAGGGAATCTCTCCCGCAATGAACCTGCGACGAGCTTCCACCAGTTCTGCAACGTGATCGACTGCCCGTAGAAGAGCACGCGCACCAGGTTGCGCCGTTCCGGCGTGCTCGATTCCATTCGCTGCCGGACGCGCCAAAGACCCGCTCCGGGTTCTTGCGCCGCGGCGCCCGCCGCCAGCAACCCCAGTGCCGCTAATCCACGGATAGCATCCATTCCTGTTCCTCCCTGCTGACCGGCATCATGGCGCGCTGTGTTCCAGGCGCTCTGCCCGGCTCGAAACGCAACGGCGAGGCCAGCCCGGCGACACGAGATCCCGCTTTTGTTACCAGCCAAGCCTGCGTGCCAGGCGGCGACTTCCAACGCAGTCCGAATCCCGATCCTCGACCTTCGATCTCCGCGCGCACGGGGCCTTTCGGGCTCCATACGGTCGCCGCCGCGCGGCCCAATCCGCCCGGCTGCGGACGCAGTTCGTACTCCGTGAATCCCGGCGCCACCGGCCGAACGCCGACGATTTCCTGATAGAGCGCCAAAGCCGGAACCGGATTCGACTGGCACCAGACGCTGCCTGTCTCGCTCGGACGCAGCGTCCAGAACTCCCCATAGGTCCCGTTCTCTGCGACTGAAGCGACATTGGCCCAGCGCTCGCGAAGATCGTTCACGATCACATCCGCGCGCCCGTATCGGCCCAGCGCCCACAGCCGCCAGATCTCGTTCAAAGGGTAATTGAACCCGACCTCGATCCGCCCCTTCTCGAACACGTGCGTATCAGCCACCGATGTTGACGGAATGGCGGCCAACAGGTCCACTGCCCGGCGCTCGCGCCCCGCGGGGATCTGAGAGAACATCAAAGCCATCGAGAGGGTTCGCGCGTGGATGCGCAGCGGATCGCCCGCGCCGCGCGACGGAAGATTGTCGACGAAAAGGCCTTCCTTTTCGCTCCAATAGCGAGCGCGAACCGCGTCAATCACCTGCCTCGCTCCGGCGCGCGAAGCGGCGGCGCCTTTGATATCCCCTCGCCAATGCTGAAGCCGCGCCAGCCCGTCGTTCAGGAATCCCGCCCAGTAGAGGTTCAGCGCGCAACGCTTCTCTTCCTCGTTCTTGAAGCCGATGTGGTCGATCCAGACCGATTGCCAGACCCACGATTCGACAGGAAGCAACCCATCGGGGAGAGCCGAGCGATCGAGGAATTGTGCGTACTTCTCGAGTTTCGGCGTCAGCTCATCGAGAATTGCGCGATCGCCGGTCCAAAGGTAATAGTCCGCGACGGCCAGTCCGAACTCCAGGGCGTGATCGATGATCGCGCCCCATCGGGTGACGCCGAGGTGTCTTTGGAAGAGCCTCTGGCAGCGGTCCCATGCCGGCCACGAGTCCATGAACCAGCCTTCGGGATTCTGCCCTTGGGCGAATGTCCGGATCACGCGGCGCACCTGTCTTGTCTCTCCAAATGCACAAAGCGAGAGGCGCTTGGGGTGGTCGAGATCGCCCGCATACTGCTGCCGCTCGCGAGTGACGTTGTCGACGATCGTTTCCTGACAGGTCAAGCGATGTGTCCGGAAACTCGCGTCAACAGCGCGGCGGACGCGGTCGTCGCTGACTTCGAATTGCGGTTCGTGCGCCCAGGGGTAAGTACGCTCCTTGACCCCGCAACCTCGAATCATCACAGCGCCACGCGCATTCCGGATGTGAAGCTGCATGACCCGCAGCGCCTCGTACTCCACGGCTTCGTATTCCGTTTCGCCGGAACGGCAGGTGACGCGAAACCACTGCCCGAATTTCGGCCGCCCTCTTAACAGGAGCTTGCCGGCAGCCTGCTTTTCGACCCACAGGACTTCAATCACCGTGCCCTCGGGTGCGTTGACCTTCAGGAAAGGATGCCCGGCGATTTCACGGTCGAATTCAAACGTCACCGCAACCGCTTTCCCTGCTCCGGCGGGCGCGACCTCGATGGGAAAGAAGTTGACGGCTGACTGTGCAACGGCCGATCTGTCCGGTTGCTCCTCGAACGCATCGGCGGTGAAGCACTCAAAATACTCTTCCGGATCAACCTTCCAGCGGATTCGACCTGCGGCGGCGAGCTTCACTGGCAGCACCGGTTGTTCGATCAATTGAGGGATCTCGCGGGGCGTGAGGATCCACTCAGGCTTCCACCCGCCGGGCCCGAGTTCGCCTAGGTTCGGTCTGCCGGGAGGAACGCGGCTCGCCATTGCGGGCCGCCAACCGGAGTCGTCGAAGCCAGGTTCCCTCCAACCGCGCGGCTCCAGCCGCGCGTCGAACTCTTCCTGCAGCGCGCGAAGAAACCAACGCGCGGGAGCGCCGTGCTTCCAGCAGCGTGGGCGCAGCGTCTTCCAGCTTTCGTCGGTCGCCAGGCCGAGAGCGTCGCATTGGAATAGAAAGCCCTGTCCCTCGCCGGAACCCACGGGCGCGGAGGGGACCCACGTTCCGTCTCCGTTGCCAAAGAAACAAACGAGCGCGGCGATTGCGTTCGCGCCGGGCTTCAAGTATGGCGCGAGATCTACGGGGTCGACGTCCCAGTGGCGCGGATCGCAGGGCGCCGGACCACGCTGCACGAAGCGGCCGTTGACGAAGAGTTGATACCGCGAATTGCCCGTCACCCAGGCGGGGCAGGCGGCCGGCGCGGAATCCAAGTTGAGGCTCTTCCTAAAGAGGACGAAGGTGGCGTTGATCGTCCGGCCTTCCGGATACCAGATCCAGCGGGCTTTCCACTCCGGCGGCGTGAGCTGCGCGGGGGCGGCCCAGGCGGAGGAGGGCAGGGAAGCCAGCGGCGCGGCGGCCAGATCGCGGCGGGTGATCTTCATCGGGGTCCATGATATCGCCCGCGCCCCCGGGCAGGTTCCGGTTGGCATAGGATATGTCTCGTATGTCGCAAATCAAAGGTCCCGCAATCTTCCTCGCACAGTTCATGGGCGACGAGCCGCCCTTCAACAACCTTCCCAACATCACCGCCTGGGCCAAGGAGCTTGGCTATAAGGGCGTGCAGATCCCAAGTTGGGACAGCCGGGTTATCGACATCAAAAAGGCCGCCGAGTCGAAGACCTATTGTGAAGACCTGAAGGGCCAGACCAACGGCCTCGAGATCACCGAACTTGCTTCGCACATCCAGGGTCAGCTCGTTGCCACGCACCCTGCCTACAGCGAAATGTTCGACGCCTTCGCGGCCCCTGAAGTCCGGGGCGACGCCAAGGCTCGCGCCAAATGGGCGACTCAGCAGATGAAGTACGTGATCAAGGCCTCGGCCAATCTTGGCCTCACGGTTTCGCCTTCGTTCTCGGGCGCTCTGCTCTGGCCCTTCCTCTACCCGTGGCCGCAGCGTCCCGCCGGACTTGTCGAGGAAGGCTTCAAGGCGCTCGCCGCCGCATGGCAGCCGATCCTCGAATACGCCGACAAGTTCGGCGTCGACATCGCCTATGAGCTGCACCCGGGCGAGGACCTCTATGACGGGTTGACGTTCGAGCGATTTGTCGAAGCGACGGGCAGCAAGCGGGTCGCTATCAATTACGACCCCTCGCACTTCATTCTGCAGTGCCTGGACTATGTCGGCTTCATCGACGTGTACGGCGCCCACATCAAGGCCTTCCACGTGAAAGACGCCGAGTACCGTCCCTCGGCCAAGGCCGGCGTCTATGGCGGCTACGCCGGTTGGCAGGAACGGCCCGGCCGCTTCCGTTCTCTCGGTGACGGCCAGGTGGACTTCAAGCAGGTCTTCACCCGGCTCACAGCGGCCGGCTATAGCTCCTGGGCCGTGCTTGAGTGGGAGTGCTGCTACAAGGACGCCGCGCAGGGCGCCGCGGAAGGCGCGCCGTTCATCGCGTCCTGCCTGATCGATGTCCCGAAGAAGGCCTTCGACGACTTCGCCGGCGCCGCGTCGGACACGAAGCGGAACCAGCGAATTCTCGGCTTGCGCTAAACGCGTTCCCGTCCTATTTGGCGGCCGCCTGCTCCACGGTTCTCATGAACCGGAGGAGGTTGCCGCCATAGACTTTTCTGATGTCTGAGGCCGTATAGCCTTTTTCGAGGAGAGCGCGTGTCAGGTTTGGCCACTTCGAGACGTCTTCGAGACCTTCGGGCACGCAACCGACGCCGTCGAAATCGCTGCCCAGCCCGACCGCATCAATCCCCGCGATTTTCCTGACGTGATCGATGTGCGCGACAACATCGGCCAGCGTGGCCCGGACCATCCGCGTCCTCGCGTCGCGCCCGAGATTCGGGTTCGTCCAGGGGGACGCATCCGCTGACTTCTGCGAGAGAAACTCGCAGCCGAAGTTGATCATCACGAGCCCGCCCTTCCGAGCGACCGCCTGGATCATCTCGTCGGTCATGTTGCGGGGAATGTTGGAAAGCGCCCGGCAGGAGGAATGGCTTGAGAACACCGGCGCCTTGCTCGCGTCCAACACGTCCCAGAAGGTCTTGTCAGAGACATGGGCGATGTCCACCATCATGCCCAGCCGGTTCATTTCTGAGATCACCTCTCTGCCGAGTTCGCTCAAACCGGCGTTGCCGTTGTCGCCTGAAGAACCGGCCCATGAGAGATTTCTGGTGTGCGTCAGCGTCATGTATCGCGCGCCGAGATCGTAAAAGGTCCGCAGCAGTCTCGGATCTTCCTCGATGGCATGGCCGCCCTCGACGCCGATGAGCGCCGCCATCCGGCCGCTCTTGCGGGCCTTCGGGATGTCGCCGGCGCGGAGGGCCAGCATGAACTCGTTGGGGTGCTTCGCCACAATATCGTGGCGAATCGTATCGATCATCTGAAGAGCGCGGTGCGCGGCGCTTCTGCTCTCGATATGGTTCGCGGCAACGTAGGCGGCGAAGAACTGCGCCGACATCCCGCCCTCTTTCATGCGCGGGATGTCGGTGTGGCCGTTGGCGCGGCGTTGAGCCAGGTCGAGTCCACGAACCGTTTCCGAGGTGACATCGTTGTGCCCGTCGATCAAAATCGCGCTTCGATGGACCTTCCTGACCTTGGCTTCGGAGACGGAGCGGGATTCGGCGGCAAACAAAACCGAACAGGAGAACAACAGCCAAGCGAGGGGCTTCATGAGTTGAAGGCCGAAAGCCGTGCCGTCATCAGTGTCCGAGCGCGACCATCACCTTCTCGGTGATCTCGTCGATGAGCGCAGGAAGGGATCGGTCCAGAGCCAGGGTGACCGCCGCTCGAATCGCTTCCGGATCGAGCTCCGGCTTCAAGGGCGGCGTTGCGGCCGGAGCGGCGTCGGGAAGGGGGAGATGTGGCTCGTTGCCGGAGAACAGACCGCGTTCAAAGCGCGCCCGGTCGATCAGAGGTTTCACCGTGGCGAGTACGACGGAAGCCTCGAAGGGCTTCTTGAGCACCGCGTCGCAGCCGCAGCGCTTCGCCTGATCCTCGTCAACGGGTTCCAGCAGCCCCGCGATCAGAACGACGCCGGTATGCTTGTGGACTTCGTGCGACTTGACGTAGCAGCAGAGTTCGTAGCCGTTCTTCCCGGGGAGAAACACGTCGGCGAGAACGACATCGGGCCGGAGATCGTCGAGCGTCCTGGCGAAATCGCCGCCGGTTGTAATTGTCACAACCTCGAAGCCTTCTTCACGCAGGATGCGCTCCCCCATGCGCTGCGCATGGGGGCTATCGTCGGCGAGCAGAATGAGGGGAGTCACGGGAAACTACTTCTTTTTCTTCTGCTCTTTTTGCTTTTTACCGCCGTTTTTCTGCTTTGGATCCTGCGCCGGTGCGGCTGCGGGCTGGGGCTGCGCCCCGCTTGGCGCCGGCTCAGCCGCGGGCTGCTGCTGTTGCTGCTGGGAGGCGCGCGCGTCCGGCTGAGTGTCGAGAGCGGAGGTGTTGCCGCCGCCCGCTCCATCGGTTGAAATCGTCACGTCCGTGACTCCGCCGGTCTGTCCCGCGGGAACCGGGACGCTGACGGGGATCGACGGCCTCATGGTAGTCATTGCCGGCTGCCCGCTCTTGGCCGCCATGGAAACGTCCGGCGACTTTGAGAATACGCCCCACGTCTTGCCCCAGAATCCCCGCGGCGTCATGTTTTCGACTTCGTATTTCATTCGCGCATAGGCCACCGGATCGGCCTCGGGGATTTCGGCCTCCAGCTTTCGAAGCTGTTCCTTGGCGCCTTCCACGTAGGGGCTGAGCGGGTATTCGCGAACCACTTTCTGAAACGCTGCGACCGATCTCGGCCGGAACCGGGGGCCCATTCTGCCGTAGGAGTCGCCGAGTTTCATCAGCGCCTCGTCGGACTTGCTGTAGAGCGGATAGTGATCGGTGAGCGTCTGCAGCCTGTTGGCCGCGGCCGGGAAAGAACCCTTGTGATGGTAGTAATCGCCTACACGGAACTCGCCTTCGCTCAGCACCTCCTGAATCTGCCGCAGCCGCTGCGCGGCTTCGGGAGCGAATCGCGAGTTCGGGAATTGCGTCAACAATTGGCGGCATTCTTCCTCCGCCCGCAGCATATGGGTCGTGTCGCGGTCCGCTTTCTCCATCTGCTTGAAATGGATGTCGCAGATTTTCATCTGCGCCTCGGACGATTCCTCGAGCGTGGGATAAAACAGGATAAAGTCCTTGTACTCGGCTTCGGCCTGCGCCCAGGCGTGCGAGCCGCCTTCCCGCATCCACGAATCGGCGATGGCGAGCTTGGCCTTCGCCAGATATTCGCTGGTGTCGTACGTATTCATCAGCGTATTCAACGTCAGGCGGGCGACTTCATAGCGGCCCTTCTCGATGTCCCTGACCGCTTTGTCGAACAGCACCTTGTCCGGTTGCTGCGTGTCTTTGTCGATCGGGTTTTCGTACTTCTTTCCACGGCAGGCGCCCGTCATCAGGGCGATCAGGACAACGGCGGCGGCGAACCCAGCGCGGCTGGCTCCCTTTCGGCTGAACAGTCGATTCACTCAGTCACCTCGGTTGAGATTCCTCTTGTTACAAGGCCGTCCATCGCGCGGACGCCCCTCAGGCGGTCCGGGCGACGGCGTCTCGGGCCGCCTGCGCCAGTTGGCGAAAAGCGGCGCCGGGGTCGGCGTTTCCAAACACGCTGGAACCGGCGACGATCCAGTCGACGCCGGCCTCAGCGACCTTACTTACATTATCCATCGAGACGCCGCCGTCGATCTCGATCAGGAACTCCAGGCTCCGGCGCTCCCGCCATTCCCTCAAGGCGCGGACTTTTTCAAGTGTGTACGGGATGAACTTCTGTCCTCCAAACCCGGGGTTCACGCTCATCAGCAGGACGAAGTCACAGACCTCAAGCGCGTGCTCGATTGTGGCGATGGGCGTGGAGGGATTCAGCACCACACCGGCGCGCGCGCCTTCGCTTTGAATGAAACGCAGCGTGCGGTCCAGATGCGGGGTGGTTTCCTGATGAACCGAGACGCAGTCCGCGCCGGCTTCCAGGAACAGCGGGACGACGGAATCGGTATTGGCCACCATGAGGTGAACGTCGAGGGTGAGACGCGTCGCCCGGCGAACGGCCGCGACGACCGGCGTGCCCATCGACAGATTCGGGACAAAGTGGCCGTCCATGATGTCGACGTGCAGGATGCGGGCTCCAGCGGTCTCTACACACGCAATCTGTTCGCCCAGCCGCGTAAAATCGGCGGCCAGCAAGGAAGGCAGGATCTCCGGCATCGGATTTCTCACGATATCACGGCGGCGAAAAAGCCGTCTCCAGGCTCGCGGCCCGGCAACCGGGTCACGGTCCGTTGGACGCGCGTCCCCGCGACTGCGTGTACAACCTCTTCGTTCTCCCGCCGCTCCAGCGAACAGGTGGCGTAAACCAGCAGCCCGCCCGGCTTGAGGGCCTGAAGGGCCCGGGCCAGCATCTGCCGTTGGCGAAGAGCGTGGGCCGCCACGTCCGCCGGAGCCAGCCGCCATTTGATCTCCGGGTTTCGGGAAAGCGTACCGGTGCCTGAGCACGGCGCGTCGACCAGGATCCTGTCGAAAACGGCGCCAAAAGGGAGTTCCTCGGAAGCGTCCAGGCGGACTCTCGGCCAATGATCGGGCAAAACCTTGAGGCGCGACGGACTCGCGTCGGCGGCGACAACGAGATGCGGCGCCGCCTCCAGAATCTGCATTGTTTTATTGCCCGGCGCCGCGCAGAGGTCCAGAACACGGTGCCCGGGCCGCACATCGAGCAATGGGACCAAGGCCTGCGCCCCGATATCCATCCGCCGCGCGCCGGCAGAGGGATTCTCCCGGATCAGCCACGCGCCCGCGATCCCGCCCGGTTCAGCCCCTTCCGGAACCGAATGTCCCTCCGGAATGCGAAACCACGGCGCCGGCGGCTCCAGAGCCGCTCGCGCCGCGGACTCGGCCGCCTTCGCACCGTAGCTTTCGCGCCAGGAGTCCCAGAGCCAAGCCGGCAGGCAAAGCCGCGTCTCCGGATCGGCATAGCGCAGCGGCGGCGATGGCAGGTTTCGCAGCACGGCGTTGACAAAGCCCACCGCGTGCTTCTTGCCGGCCGCCCTCACTGACTCGACTGTTTCCGCCACCGCGGCGTGGGCCGGAATCCGGGAGAGAAACCGAAGTTGATAGGCCCCCAGTCTCAGAGCATTCCGCACCACGGGCTCCATCGAGTCCATGCGCCGCTTTGCGCCGCGTTCAATGAGAGCGTCCACCTGGCTTCGTCTGCGCAACGACCCCAGAACGATCTCCATCCCCAATCCGGCATCGCGGCTGTCCAGTCCAGCGAGCCGCTCGTCAAGCAGATCCGCGGCGAATCCGCCTTCTTCGACCTCCAACATGACTTCAAGGGCGATGAGGCGGACAGGATTCACGACTTTATAATAGAAGTTTGGACCTCCAGAAAAGCATCCTCCGCAAAGTCGGCGAGGCCGTCACCCGCTTCAAGATGATCCGTGACGGCGATCGCGTCGCCGTTGGCTTCTCCGGCGGCAAGGACTCCTTCACGCTTCTCGAGGCGTTGCTCTCGCTCCGGCGCCGGGCGCCCATCCGGTTCGAAGTCTGCGCTTTCACTATCGAGCAAGGCAAGTTTCTGCGCCCCATTGCGCCGTTTGGCGACTGGATGAGACAACGCGGGGTGGATTGGACGTATCATGTCGACAATCCGAGTCTGCGGCTGCTCAAGGAGAAGCCGGACCACGGCTGTGACGAGTGCAGCCGATTCCGCCGCCGCGCGGTCTACCAGATCGCGCGCGGGCTCGGCGCGAACGTCATCGCGTTCGGCCATACCGCCGACGATTTCTGCGAGGCTTTCCTCCGCAACGCGATGTTTACGGGAAGAATCAGCGCGCTGCCGCCGGTGACGTGGAGCCGAGAACGCGATTTCAGGTTGGTCCGCCCGCTCCTCTACGTCACTGAGGATTTGACGGCGGCCTTTGCCGAATCCGCCGGCGCCCCGGTGATTCCGTGCGGATGTTCGTTGAAGACCGGCACCGTTCGCCGCTCTGTTCGCGATTTCTTCGCAGAGGTGGAACGGGAACACCCTCATCTGAAGAGCACGCTCCTTCACGCGATGGGGAACATCAACCCTTCCCGTCTTCTCGATCTGCGCTATTTCGATCCCGAAAGTGCATCCGAGGATGCGGAAAGAGAGCTTCTCCCGGTCCTCGACGATGGTTTCATCGAATCGTAACCTCGCCTTGGTTGACCCGCCCCCCGCCGAACGGGAGATAATCGGTTTCGGCCACCTGACACTTATGCTGTTCTTCGGCAACACCGGTTCCCTCGAGGCCTTATGAGGCTCATCCCCCGCGAAGAGAGATTTTTCCAGTATTTTCTCCAGCAGTCGCAGCTCATCAAGGAGGCTTCCACCGCACTGCGAGAGGCGATGGAAAAGGGGCCGGAAGCGCTGCGCGAAGCGGAAATCTCCATCTCCCGCATGGAGCAGAAGTGCGACGACATCGCCCACGAGATCTTCACGCGGCTGAACCAGACGTTCATCACGCCGATCGATCCCGAAGACATTCATTCGCTCGGTTCGCACCTCGACGATGTCATGGACGGCATTGAAGAGGCGGCGCACAAGATCGTCGCCTACCGTATCGATCCCGTTCCGGCGCCGATGGTCGAACTGGCGAAGCTGATCGAAAGTTGCGCGGGCAGCCTTGGCAAAGCGTTCGAAGCTCTGAACCACAGCGCTCCGATGATCGATCACCTCATCGAGGTCAATCGCTTTGAAGGCAAGGCGGACCATCTGACGCGCGCCAGTGTGGCTGAGCTCTTCAACAATGGCGGCGAGCCGATCTTCATCTTCAAACTGAAGGAAATCTACGACTGCCTGGAATTGACCACCGACTACTGTGAAGACGTCGCCGACGCGCTGCAGAACGTTGTGGTGAAGAACAGCTAGAGGTCTCCCGCTCATGGACAACACGCTGATCCTGACAGTGGCGATTGTCCTGGTGGCTCTTATTTTCGATTACATCAACGGATTCCACGACGCGGCCAACTCGGTGGCCACCATCGTGGCGACGCGCGTGTTGTCGCCTTTTCAGGCGGTCCTGTGGGCCGCGTTCTGGAACTTCATCGCCGCCATTCCGCTGCTGTTCTTTCATGAAGCGGGCGTCGCCAAGACCGTCGGAGCGGGGATGGTGGACCTGAAGTACGTCACTGAGCTCGTGATTCTCGGCGGCTTGATGGGCGCGATCTTCTGGAATCTGCTGACGTGGTACTACGGCATTCCCTCCAGTTCTTCACACGCGCTCATGGGCGGGTACGCGGGCGCGACCATGGCGAAAGTCATGCTGTCGGAGGGTGTGGGGAGCGCGTTCAAGGCCGTCGTTTGGAAGGGTTGGCTCACCACGATCACGTTCATCGTGGTCGCCCCGGTTCTCGGGTTGCTCCTCGCCTACATGCTGATGATCCTCGTGTACTGGATCTTCAGGCGGGCTGTGCCCAAGAAGATGGACGTGTGGTTCCGCAAGCTGCAGTTGCTCTCCAGCGCGCTGTTCAGTTATTCGCACGGCGCCAACGACGCGCAAAAGACGATGGGGATCATCGCCGGCGTTCTGTTCACAGCGGGCTACATTAAGGAATTCGAGATCGACTGGTGGGTCGTTCTCTCCGCCCACGCCGCCATCGCGCTGGGAACGATGAGCGGCGGCTGGCGCATTGTTCACACGATGGGCGGCAAGCTGACGCGGCTCAAGCCGCGCGGAGGTTTCTGCGCCGAGACGGCTGGCGCGATCGCTATCCTGTTTCCCACCTACCTGAAGGTGCCGGTCTCGACCACTCACGTCATCACCGGCGCCATCGCCGGCGTGGGCTCCATTCAGCGGTTCAAGGCGGTCCGATGGGGTTTGGCCAGCAACATCATCTGGGCCTGGATTCTGACGCTCCCCATGTCCGCCCTGGTCGGCGGCCTCAGTTTTCTGCTGATCCACCTGCTGACCGGCCGGCAGTGAGGTTGAGCCGCCACCGAGCCGATCCGTCAGGCTCACCACAGACTGACTGCCACCGCGGGTTGAAAGTCATATTCTGATCTCATGCTCCGCCGAACCTTCCTCGCCTCTGCGGGCGCGGCGCCGTTTGTCCGCGCCCGTGCTGCGGCGCGCCCGAACATCATGATCTTCCTCGGCGACGATCATTCCCACCGCGATCTCGGCTGCTGCGGCAGCAGGCATGTGGCGACTCCCAACATCGACCGCATCGCCCATGAAGGTCTCCGCTTCACTCACGCTTTCACCGCCACCGCCATGTGCGCGCCCATGCGCCAGCAACTGCTGACGGGCATGTTCCCCGTCCGCAACGGCGCTTACCCCAACCACAGTCAAATCAAGCCCGGGATTGAAACCTGGCCATCCCACTTCAAAAAGCTTGGCTACCGTGTCGCGCTTCTTGGCAAAAGGCATTTCGGACCGCCCGCCGCCTATCCCTTCGACTATCTCAGCGAAGGAAGCGCCGACACTCTCGACTTCCAGCCGCTCGAAGATTACATCCGGAAATCGAAGGAGCCATTCTGCGTCTTCATCGCCTCGAACCAGCCGCATCTTCCGCAGACCAAGGGCGACCCTTCGCGCCACCCTCCTGCCTCCATCGACGTTCCCAAGCGCTGGGTGGACACGCCCGAAACGCGTGACTTTCTCTCCCGCTATTACGCGGAAGTCGAGTACCTGGACTCGGAAGTCGGCCAGTGCCTCGGCATCCTGGACCGCACTCAAACCGCGGCCGGCACCATAACGGTCTACTGTTCCGAACACGGTACGCAGATGCCCTTTGCCAAATGGACGTGCTACGATCTCGGGCTTCGTGAAACCGTTCTGGTTCGCTGGCCCGGCCGAATCAAGCCGCGCACCGTCTCCGGCGCCATGATTCAAGGCGTTGACTGGCTCCCAACCTTCCTTGAAGCCGCGGGCGGCAAGGCGCCCGAAGGACTGGACGGCCGTTCTTTCCTCCCTGTCATGATGGGCCGTACTCGCACACACGCCGATCGCGTATTCGGCGTCCACACCACGCGCGGCATCATCAGCGGCTCCGATTGCTACCCGGTCCGCTCGATACGCACGCGCCGGCACAAGCTGATCCTGAACCTGAATCACAGATCGAGATTCCAATGCGTGACGACCGAGGGGGAAAAGGGCTACTGGCCTTCCTGGGTGGCGAAGGCGCAGTCCGATCCTGCCGCCCGCCGCATCGTCGACCGCTACACCACACGTCCTGAGGTCGAATTCTACGACCTTGCCGCGGATCCCGATGAACTCAACAACCTGGCCGGCCGGCCGGAGCATGCGAGCATGATCGGCTCACTTCAGGCTGAACTCAGAGAGTGGATGAACACCCAGGGCGACCGCGGCGTCGAGACTGAGATGATGGTCAAGCCCAACAGGCGGGGCGAGGAGTAGGCTTAGCAGGAAGGCCGTATCTTCGTACTTCCCTCAGAGAATGACCCCATGAAGAGCCTCACGCTGTCGTTCGTCGCGCTTGCCGCCGCCGGCGCAGGCGTTGACTCGCTTCAACCCTACCGCGCCGCACGCATCTCCAGCGCCGCGGCGGACGGTTCGAATCGCGACATGGTGACGGTGCCGCCAAATTCATCGCACGAGGTCGCGCGAATCGCCGGCCCCGGGCGCATTGTTCACATGTGGTTCACCATCGCTTCGCAGGAACCCGATTACCTCTCCACGACCCATCTGAAGATCTATTGGGACGGCGCTCAGCGGCCCGCCGTCGATGCGCCTTTCGGCGAGTTCCATCTCCTGGGACACAAAAAAGTGCGTCAGGTGAACTCTGCGTTTGTGACGGTGGAGGCAAGGCCCGAACTCAACCACAACCTGCAGAACCGGAACGTGGGCGGCTTCAACACCTATTTCCCGATGCCCTATGCCAGGGGAGCGCGCATCGTCATTGAGAACGGCTCCGGGCATCCCATCCAAGCGCTGTACTACCAGATCGACTACCAGAAATGGGACTCCCCTCCAAGCCCGCTGCGATTTCATGCGGTCCGCCACGCGACGGCTCCCGAACCGTTCCCAGGCAATCAAACCGGTTCCCGCGATGCAAAGAACACGGACGCCTCGGCGAACCATCTGATTCTTGACGTCAAAGGCCGGGGGCACTTTGCCGGCGTCGCGCTGAGCATCGACGGCGCCGGGGCCGGATGGTGGGAAGGCGACGAGACGTTCCGGATCGACGGCGAAGCCAAGCCCTCGATCGCGGGCACGGGGACCGAAGACTATTTCGGCGGGGCATGGGGCTTCCGCCGCGAATACAACATGCCATATCACGGCGTGTCCTTCTTCGAGAAAGTCGCCGGCCGCTCCGGCTGGCAGGCCGGCCTTTATACCGCGTACCGCTTTCATGAAAGAGATCCAGTGACGTTCACGAAGTCGCTGCGCGTTTCGATCGAGCGCGGCCACAACAATTATCGCCGCGACAGCGCCTACACGAGCGTGGCGTACTTCTACCTGGACGCCGCGGTCCGATGACTATAGACAAGGAGAAACCCATGACCGATCGCAGACAGTTCCTCCAATCTCTCGCCGGCGCTTCCATAGCGCCCGCTCCGCAAAGGCCAAACATCGTTGTCATCCTCGCCGACGACATGGGCTACTCCGACATTGGGTGCTACGGCGGCGAGATCCGCACGCCGAATCTTGACCGGCTCGCCTCGCGCGGGGTGCGCTTCACGCAGTTTTACAACACCGCCCGCTGTTGCCCCACGCGCGCTTCGCTGTTGACCGGGCTCTACCCGCATCAGGCCGGCGTCGGCCACATGGTCGATAACCCCAAGCCCTTCCCCGGCTACAAAGGCGACCTTTCCCCCAACTCCGTGACCATCGCGGAAGCGCTCAAGAGCTCCGGATACCTCACCTACATGTCCGGCAAGTGGCACGTCACGCCGGTCACGAGTTCCAAGCACAACTGGCCCCGGCAGCGCGGGTTCGACCGTTTCTACGGCACGATCCACGGCGCAGGCAGTTTCTATGACCCGGCCACGCTGACACGGGAGAACGAGCCCATCGAGCCGGACAGCCCGGATTTTTTCTACACCGACGCGATTGCCCGCAACGCCTGTCAATTCATCAAGGAGAATCCTGCGGGAAGTCCATTCTTTCTGTATACGGCCTTCACCGCGCCTCATTGGCCAATGCACGCGATCGAAGCCGATATCGCGAAGTACAAGGGCCGCTACAAGGACGGATGGGACGCCTTACGCCTCGAACGCTACAGGCGAATGATCGAGATGGGCGTCGTCGACAAGGCTTGGCCGCTGACGCCGCGCGACCCGCGCGTGCCGGCATGGAACGACGCGCCGCACCGCGAATGGCAGCAGCGCCGCATGGAAGTCTACGCCGCCATGGTGGACCGCATGGACCAATGCGTCGGCCGCATCCTCGATACGCTCGAAGAGAAGAAGCAGGTGGACAACACGCTCATCCTCTTCCTCTCCGACAACGGCGGCTGCGCCGAAGAACTCGGCCCCAAGATGGTTGCCCGCCATGTCCCGCTCAAGACCCGCGATGGCCGTCCAGTGTTGCAGGGCAACCGCCCCGAAGTGATGCCGGGCGCCGCTGACACTTACGCAAGCTACGGCCAAGGTTGGGCCAACGCCTCCAACACGCCTTTCCGGCTCTACAAGCACTGGGTTCATGAAGGCGGGATTGCGACTCCGCTGATCGCCCACTGGCCGGCGCGTCTCCGCAAGCCCGGGTCGCTCGACCCCGAGCCCGGCCATCTCATCGACATCATGGCCACGTGTCTCGACGCCGCCGGCGCCAGGTATCCAGCCGAATACAACGGCCACCGGATCACGCCGCTTGAAGGCAGGAGTCTTTTGCCTTGCCTTGAGGGACGCAAGCGGAAGCCGCACACCGGCCTGTACTGGGAACACGAGGGCAACCGGGCGATTCGCGAGGGCGATTGGAAGCTCGTTTCCCGCTACCCCGACCAATGGGAGCTGTTCAACCTCAGAGCGGATCGCACGGAGCTGAACGACCTCGCCGCGAAGGAACCCAGGCGGGCTGCGCATATGGCGGCGCGGTATGAGGACTGGGCTGCGAAAGCGCAAGTCGTCCCCTGGGGCGAGGTCCTGAAGGCCCCGCGGTTGCCTCTGCCGGCGGATTAGCGACACTGGAAGCATGCCCAACGGCCTGCCCGTTGTCCTGCAACTGGAACGACAGCCTTGTCTCGTGATCGGCGAGACCGCCGAGGCGGCCGCCAAGGCGGAGATGCTCGCCCGCGCCGGCGCCGCCGTGACGCGTCTTGCCGAATACGAGCCCGGATGCCTCAGAGGGTTCACGCTCGCGATCGCCGCGCTGGAAGACCGCTCGCTTAATGCGGAGATCTTCGCTGAAGCGGAAGAGGCAGGCGTGCTGGTCAACTGCGTCGACGATCCGCCCCACTGCCGGTTCATTCTGGCCAGCGTGTTCGAGCAAGGCGCGTTGCAGATCGCGATTTCCACCGGCGGGGCCTGCCCCGCGCTTGCGGTTCGCATTCGAGAGAGACTGCAGGCGGAGTTCGGCCGTGAATTCGGGACCTTCCTCGCCATCGCCGGTGAACTGCGCTCGGAGATCTCATCGCGAGTCCCCGATTCCCAGCGCCGCCGGGCGCTCTGGTACGAACTCGTCGATTCTCAGGCGCTAGACCTCCTGGCCAAGGGCGGCGAGCAGGAGGCCCGAACAGAAATCGCGCGGCTGATCGATCACGCCGCCAAGGAGGCAGCCCATGCGTCTGGGCATTGACTTCGGCACCACCCGAATCGTCGTCGCCGCCGCCGATCGCGGCAACTATCCCGTTGTCTCCTTCGACTGCCCCGACGGCGCTTCGCGAGATTGGATTCCTCCGCTCGTCGCCGTCGACGGCGGCTCGGAAGAGTTGCTCTGCGGCTGGGACGCATGGTCCGCGCTCGGCCGCGCCGAAACCACAATCGTCCGTTCCGTCAAACGTGTCCTGCCCGATGCCGGTCCGGACACTCCGATTACCGCCGGCCCTCTTCACATCGGCGCTCTTGAACTCGTGGCCGCAATCGCGCGCCATGTGATGACCGCGATCCGGACGCAGTCTTCACTGCAGATCCCCAACCGCGAGCCGCTGGAAATCATGCTTGGCGTGCCTGCGGCGGCGAACTCAAACCAGCGCTTCCTCACGATTGAGGGTTTTCGCGCCGCGGGCTTCCAAGTCCTCGGCCTGCTCAATGAACCCTCCGCCGCAAGCATTGAGTATTCCCACCGGCTCGGCGACTCCGCTTCCGCCTCCGAACACATCCTCGTCTATGATCTCGGCGGGGGCACCTTCGACGTCTCGCTCGTCCGCCGCGACCAGCGCAGCCACGCCGTCGCCGCGAGCGAGGGGCTTTCCTCCCTCGGTGGCGACGATTTCGACGACATCCTCGCCGGGCTGGCCCTGGAATCCGCCTCTCCCCCCATCGACAGGCACAGTCTGAGTCAAACCGACGAGTTTATGCTCCTGGAGGAGTGCCGCGAGAAGAAGGAGTCTCTCAATCCGAATACCCGGCGTTTGATCGTCGATCTGGACCGCGTTCGCGAGGGTTGGGGGCAGGTCGCCATTCCCGTCTCGCTCTTTTACGAGAGGTGCCAGCCGTTGATCGACGAAACGTTGATGGCCGCCGAGGACGTCCTGGCGCGCGCGGGTTCATCAGAAAGGATCAATCTCTACGTCACCGGCGGGGCCAGCGAACTCCCTCTCGTCGGACGGTTGCTCCGGGAGCGCTTCGGCCGCCGGGTCAAGCGTTCAGCCTATACCCGCGCAGCGACCGCAATCGGTCTTGCCATCCAGGCAGGGGGCGAAACCGAGTGGCGGATTCACGACAGTTTTACCCGTTGGTTCGGGGTCTGGCGGGAAGCTGAAGCCGGCCATCGCATCATCTTCGATCCTATTTTCGACAAAGGCCTGCAGCTCCCGCTGCCGGGGCAGCCTCCGATCGAGCGCGTCCGCCGGTACTCGCCGGTTCACAACATCGGGCATTTCCGATATCTCGAATGCACGGACCGTTCTCCCGAAGGCGAACCCATCGGCGACGTCACCTACTGGGATGAAGTGCGATTCTCCTTCGAGCCCGCGCTCGCCGGTTCGCAGGATCTCGACATTCTCGCCATCCGCCGCTCCGGCGACGTTTCCAGGCAAGTGATCGAGGAGCGGTTTTCCGCCGATTCAAGCGGAACCATCCAAGTCCGGCTACGCAACGTCACCGCTGGCTATGAGCGCTCTTTCGTTCTCGGTACATGGGCGGCGAAACAGGCCGCCAAGCCGATCCGGCCCGGACGCCGGCGCACAGTCTCACGGGCCGGACGTCCATGAGCCGGCGGCAGGGAGGCCAGGGCTTTCGCGTGGGGTCTAATAAAAGTGGGATCTCACTCGATGATCGGCGTTTTCGATAGCGGCTTCGGAGGGCTCACCGTGCATCGCGCCTTGATCGAGGCGTTGCCTCAACGCGACTTTATCTACCTGGGCGACAACCTGAACGCGCCCTATGGTACGCGTCCTCCGATCGAGGTGCTCAACCTGACCTGCGCCGCCGTGGAGCGGCTGTTTCGGGAGGGGTGCACCCTGGTGGTGCTCGCATGTAACACCGCATCAGTTGTAGCGCTCCGCTGGATTCAGCAGCAATGGCTTCCTGTTCGGCGGAGCGAGGATGGCGTCGCCCGCAACGTAATCGGCATCGCAGTGCCCACCATTGAAGCGGCGACCGCAGGAGTCAGGACCGCCGCTTCAGGCGTCATCGGCGTCTTTGCGACGCGGCGCACCGTCGACAGCGGCGTCTACCCTCTTGAGATCCGCAAGCGCCGCCCCGACCTCAGTGTGCTTCAACAGGCCTGCCCCGACCTTGCGGGCTCCATTGAGCGCGGCGCGCCACGCAGCCACCTTCGCGAGCTCGTTGAGGGCGCCGTCCACCAGATGTTGGCCGGCACGGCCGAACTCCCCCAATCCGTGATTCTGGCCTGTACCCACTACTCACTCGTCGCGGATCTGTTCGCCGCCGCGCTGCCCGCCGGAATCAGGATGATCAATCAGCCGGCAGCGGTGGCCGAAGCTCTACGATCCTACCTCGTCCGCCATCCCGAGTATGACGGCTCCAGCCGTGGAGCCAGGCAGTTCATCTCGACCGGGTATTCCGAGCAGGCGATCCCCTTGGTGGAGCGCTTCTGGGGCAGTCGAGTCCCCTTTGAGCGGATCTAAGTTTTCTCCCCAATAAAAAATCTGCACCCTGCCTCACATCCACTGCATCGGGAACCGTCCGGCCAGCATCCTTCTTGTGAGACTAGAATATTTCCGGTTCTTGCGGAATCTGTACGGTTGTGATAGAAAAATACATACATTCCCGATTCTGTCGCGGGACCGGTTCCACCCAAGCCAGTTCAGAGGGGCGAGGCTGGAAATTCAACAAAGCTAAGAACTAGTCATGGCTGCCATCTTCTCCAAGCAGTTCGACACCAGGCTGCGCGTCGGCGTCGCGGCCTTCCTTGCAGTCGCCGGAGGCGCCGCCGGCGTCCTTCTTTACGCGCTGCATCCCAACAACATCGACACCGGATATACGCCCATCCAGCCGGTGGCTTACAGTCACAAGCTCCACGCGGGAAATCTGGGGATGGATTGCACCTACTGCCACTACACGGTGGATAAGTCGAGTTACGCGGCGGTGCCTGCCACGGAAACCTGCATGAACTGCCACCACCAGGTGAAGGCCAAGAGCCCCAAACTGCAGATGGTTCGCGAAAGCTACGCCTCGGGTGATCCGGTGCCCTGGGTGAAGGTCCATCGGCTGCCCGACTACGTCTATTTCAACCACCAGGCCCATGTCACCTCGGGTGTCTCCTGTGTCTCCTGCCATGGCCGGGTGGATCAGATGGTCGAGGTCCGGCAGGTTTCGCCGCTTTCGATGGCATGGTGCCTCGACTGCCACAGGAATCCCGCCCCGAACGTGCGGCCGCCCGAATTCGTGACCAAGCTCGATTGGAAGCCTGAGGGCGACCCCGCCGCACTCGGCGCCCAATTAATCAAGGCTAAAGGTATCAACCCGCCGGTCAATTGTTCCGGCTGTCATCGTTAAAACTCCGCCGCTTCCGGATCCGAGAATGAGCGAACTGATTCAAATCAAACCTACGAGACCGCCAGACGGCTTAACAGGGAGGCGGTACTGGCGCAGCCTCCAGGAATTCGCCCAGGGGCCCGCGTTCGACAAGTGGGTCGAAAACGAGTTCGGCTCCAGCGCCGCTGAAATGCTGGAGGGGGGCTCCCGCCGCACCCTTCTGAAGCTGATGGCCGCCGGATTCGGCCTTGCCGGCCTCACCGCCTGCCGCCGTCCGGTTGAGAAGATCCTTCCGCACGCGAAGGGTGTTGAGAACTACGTTCATGGCAAGCCGATGCACTACGCCACCGTCTACACGGTCGGCGGAGTGGCGTCAGGGCTGCTTGTGGAAACTAACGACGGCCGTCCTACCAAGGTCGAGGGCAACCCAAAGCATCCGCATTCTCTCGGCGCAACCTCCGCGCAAGCCCAGGCCAGCGTTCTGAGCCTTTACGACCCCGACCGCGCCGCCCGCGTCGAGAAGAACGGCGTCCGCGCTTCATGGGACGATTTCTCCTCGTGGGCGAAGTCGGAACTCTCAAACGCCGGGACGGGCGCGGGGCTTCGCATTCTGGCGGAACGCTCCTCCTCGCCCACGCTTGCCGGTCTCAAGGCCGAACTGCTGAAAAAGTACCCCGAAGCCAAGTGGGTCGAGTACGACTCCGTCTCCTTCGACAACACTCTTCAGGGCTCGGCGATGGCCTTCGGACAGGCGCTTGAGCCGCTGCACGACTTTTCGAAGGCCGACGTCGTCGTTTCGCTCGACAGCGACTTCCTCGGGCTCGACGCGCGCTCCGTCCTGCCGGTGAAGCAGTTCTCCGCGCGCCGCCGCGTCGAGAAGCCTGAAGACTCGATGAGCCGGCTCTATGTCGCCGAGGCCAATTTCTCGATCACCGGCGCTGCCGCGGACCATCGCGTGCGCGTCAAAGCCTCCGAAATCGGCGCATTTGCTCTGGCGCTGGCGAAGGAGTTGAACATTTCGGGCGCGGAGCTCAAGGTGCTTGGCAGCCAGCCTGACGCGACGCGCAAGCTCATCGCGGCGATGGCCAAGGATCTGCTGGCCAACAAGGGGAAGTCGCTCATTGTCGCCGGTCCGAGGCAGCCCGCCGCGGTTCATGCGCTCGCCGCACTGATCAACCAGGCGCTCGGCAATCACGGCGCGACGGTCAACTACGTCGACCCGGTCACCGCGCCTTCCGACTCGCTCGCCGACGCCAAAGCGCTTGTCGCCGATATGACCGGCGGCAAGGTCAAGACCCTGGTCGTGCTCGGCGGAAACCCTGTCTACACGATGCCGGCGGACCTGCGGTTTGCCGACGCGATGAAGTCGGTCCCTTCCACGGTTGTGCTCGCCGCCGAGCCCAATGAGACCTGGAACGCCGCGCTCTGGCGGCTTCCCGAGGCTCATCCATTCGAGACCTGGGGCGACGCCCGCGCTCTCGACGGCACGCTTTCGGTCCAGCAGCCGATGATCGAACCGCTGCACGGCGGCAAGTCGGCGATTGAAGTCGCCGCTATCCTGCTCGGCCTGCCGGAGAACAGAGGGCACGCCCTGGTTAAGAAGCAGTGGGCGGTCCAGGGCGCCGACGCCGAAAACAGATGGCGCAAGACCCTTTACGAGGGGTTCGCGGAAAGCAGCGCCTTGCCGCCCAAACCCGTCTCCGCCAATGCCGGAGCCGTCCTCGCCCAGATTCAGGCCGCGCTGCCCCAACCCGCCGGCGGCATGGAAGTGGTCTTCTATCCCGGGCACACGAGCTGGGATGGAAAGTACACCAATAACGCATGGCTCCAGGAAGCGCCCGAGCCCATGACGAAACTCGTCTGGGACAACGCCGCCCTGCTCAGCCCGGCCACGGCGCGCAAGCTATCCGTGAAGACGGGCGATATGCTTTCGATCCGTGCCGGATCGTTTGAGACCAAGGTCCCGGCGCTCGAGCAGCCCGGCGTCGCCGACGACTCGATCGCTCTCACGCTCGGCTACGGCCGCTCCCACTGCGGGCGCGTCGGCCTGGGCGTCGGCCATCGCGTCGAAACGATGCGCACGACCGCAGGATTCCACTTCGCCCAGGCTTCCGTCTCCAAGGCCGGCGGCACACACAAACTGGTCACGACCCAGGAACACCATACGATGGTCGAGCCCATGACCGGCAAGACACGGCCGATCGTGCGCGAAGCCACGCTAGCGGAATACAGCAAGCACCCCGACGTGATCGAGCATCAGGTGCATGAGCCCGAGCCGATCACCATGTTCCCCGAGTTCGATTACTCGAAGGGGTACCAGTGGGGCATGGCGATCGATCTGAACGCCTGCA
>CAYWST010000035.1:0-23931 GCA_964461075.1 uncultured Solibacteraceae bacterium
AGTGATGGAAGAAGAATTCGAAAACCTACCAGCTCTCCCAGGGTAGCGAAACCGGGCGCCGGATGCAAACAAAAAGTGAGGGATTTGTTTTATCTGGAGCGCTTGCCAAGAGGAACGGCCCGCTCCCGAATGAGGAAGCGGGCCGTTTCTTGTGAACTGGAGAAGTTGAGAGGGATTAGTAATCCATCTCGGGGCCGTGGCCGCCGCCGGGGGCGGGGGCGGGCTTCTTCTCGGGGATCTCGCAGATCATGGCTTCGGTGGTCAGCATCAGCGCCGAGATGGACGAGGCGTTCTGCAGCGCGGTGCGGGTCACCTTGGCCGGGTCGATGACGCCGGCCTCGACGAGGTTCTGGTACTCGCCGGTCTGGGCGTTAAAGCCGTAATTGATGTCGGAGTTGCTGAGCACCTTTTCGACAACGATCGCGCCTTCAAAGCCGGCGTTGCCGATGATCTGGCGCAGCGGCTCCTGGCAGGCGCGGCGGATGATGTCGATGCCGATCTGCTCGTCGCCCTCGCCCTTCAGGCTCTCGAGAACCTTGGAGGCGCGGAGCAGCGCGACGCCGCCGCCGGCGACGATGCCCTCTTCCACCGCGGCGCGGGTGGCATGCAGGGCGTCTTCGACGCGGGCCTTCTTCTCCTTCATTTCAGTCTCGGTGGCCGCGCCGACCTTGATCACCGCGACGCCGCCGGCGAGTTTCGCCAGCCGCTCCTGGAGCTTTTCGCGGTCGTAGTCGGACGTGGTCTCTTCGATCTGGGCGCGGAGCTGCTTGATGCGGCCCTCGATCGTGTTCTGCGCGCCGGCGCCGTCGATGATCGTGGTGTTGTCCTTGTCGATCACAACGCGCTTCGCCTTGCCGAGATCTTCGAGGCGGACGCCTTCGAGCTTGATGCCGGTCTCTTCCATGATGGCCTTGCCGCCGGTGAGGATCGCGATGTCCTCGAGCATGGCCTTGCGGCGGTCGCCGAAGCCGGGCGCCTTCACGGCGCAGGTGTTCAGCGTGCCGCGGAGCTTGTTGACCACCAGGGTGGCCAGCGCTTCGCCTTCCACTTCCTCGGCGATGATCAGCAGCGGACGGCCCGAACGGGCGATCTGCTCGAGGACCGGCAGAAGGTCCTTCATGTTGCTGATCTTCTTCTCGTGGATGAGGATGTAGGGCTCTTCCATGACCGCTTCCATGCGGTCGGCGTCGGTGATGAAGTAGGGCGACAGATAGCCGCGGTCAAACTGCATGCCCTCGACGGTCTGCAGCTCGGTGTGCATCGTCTTGGACTCTTCGACGGTGATGACGCCGTCCTTGCCCACCTTCTTCATCGCCTCGGCGATCGTGTTGCCAATCTCCTGGTCGCCGTTGGCCGAAATCGTGCCAACCTGCGCGATCGCCTCGCCGGAAACGGGCTTGGAGACCTTGGAAATCTCTTCGACGATCTTCTCGACCGACTTCTCAATGCCACGCTTCAGCGCCATCGGGTTGGCGCCCGCCGCAACGGCCTTCACGCCTTCGCGGAAGATCGACTGCGCCAGAATGGTGGCCGTCGTGGTGCCGTCGCCGGCGACGTCGGAGGTCTTGGAGGCGACCTCGCGAACCATCTGCGCGCCCATGTTCTCCAGCGGATCCTTCAGCTCGATCTCCTTGGCGACGGTGACGCCGTCCTTGGTGATCGTCGGGCCGCCGAACTTCTTCTCAATGACGACATTCCGGCCCTTGGGGCCGAGCGTCACCTTCACGGCGTCGGCCAACTGGTTGACGCCGCGCATAATGGCCTGGCGGGAACCTTCGCCATAGATGATGTTTTTCGCTGCCATCTGTGTCTCTCCTTCGAGTGAGTCCTTGGAAGTCTTTCCTGCTTACTATTTGCCGTTTTCCAGCACGCCGAGCACTTCGTCCTCGCGGAGGATGAGAAGCTCTTCGCCATCCAACTTGATGTCGCTGCCCGAGTACTTCCCGAACAGGATCTTGTCGCCGACTTTCACGTCGAGAGGCGAGATGGAACCGTCCTCCTGACGCTTGCCGCGCCCCGCGGCCACGACTTCACCCTGCTGGGGCTTTTCCTTTGCGGAATCGGGAATGATGATGCCGTTGAGCACCGTTTCCTGTTCCTCCAACCGGCGAACCACCAGCCGGTCATAGAGGGGGCGGATCTGAGCCATAGTGATCAAAACCTCCGTGGTTTTGTGATTTGGAGTGGAATTTGAGATCCGGTCCGAACCGAAGCCGGACACGGCCTATTATTAGCACACTCTGGCGATGAGTGACAAGATGTCTTTGTAAGTAATTGATTTACAATGCGAAAAAATTCCGACCGGGCAGGCCGACGGGCGCGTCCGCACACAGTCCCGAGGCCCGAAATCAAGAAACCTTAGCATATTACGCTCAACTCGCTAGTGGGCTGCCTCCTGATACTCTGGAGGTATTATGCTCCGGCGAGCGCGCTGGATCCTGCTCGTCGCCATTGTCGCCCTGGCGGCCTTCACCGGCCGGCTATTCCTGGAAAAGCGCGCGGAGATGCGCGCCGCGCGGCCCAGGATGGGGGCGGCGCTCCCGTCCAACACAACCGCCGAAGGCATCCTGTTCGAGCACGAGATCGCTGCGGGCGGAAAGACGAAGGCGCTGGTCCGCGCGCGAAACTTCAAGCAGGTGAAGGAACCAAACGTCTTCCTCCTCCAGGACCTCGAGATGGAGATCAACGACCCGGAGGGTGGCCAATACCACCTCGTCAAGAGCAAAGAGGCGACCTTCGACATCCCGAACGCCTCGATGTTCAGCGAGAGCGAGGTCGAGATCACATTGAATCTGCCGCGCGAAGGGACTCCGTCGAGACCGCCCCTCAAGGTGCGCGCCCGCGAGATGACCTTCGACAGCAAAACCTCCCGCGTCTCGACCGAACAACCCGCAAGGTTTGAGTTTGACCGGGGACATGGCGAATCGACGGGCGCGATGTATGACCCGAATACGCACGAGCTGGCGATGCACTCGAACGTTCGCCTGCAGTGGCAAGGCGCCGAAGGACGTCCGCCGATGGTGGTGGAATCAAGCCGGCTGATCTGGCGCGAGGCGGGAGATGAAGTCTTCCTCGCCGCCCCGTCCAAGCTGACTCGCGGCAACTTCACGCTCAACGCGGCTCAGGACAGTATCGTCGTCTTGAAAAACGGGCGGATCGAGCGTCTCGAAGCGCGCGAGGCGGCCGGGACGGACAGGCCTCCAGGCCGGCGGATCGAGTACCAGGCGGGATTCCTCAACGTCCATTTTTCAGAGGACTCGCAGGTGCGCCGAGTGGAGGCCCTGGAACCGGCGAGGCTGGTCTCGGCCAGCGGGACCAGCACGACGACAGTGACGGGTTCGCGGCTGGACCTCGATTTCGAGATCGCAAACGGCGAAAGCACGCTCAAGAAGGCGCAGGCTAACGGCAAAGCTCAAGTGGAGGCGCGGGACCGGAAACAGTCCACCCTGCGCTATCTCCGGAGCGAGTCCATTGAGATGGTCATGCGGGCAGGCGGAGAGGAAATCGAGGAGGTTCTCACTCACGCGCCCGGGGAGGTGGAATTTCTGCCGGTCAAACCGGCCGACAAACGGCGCGTGGTGCAGGGCGAGCGGATGAGTTTCAGCTACGGGAAGGCGAACGCCCTTGAGAGGGTGCGCGTGGTCCAGGCGGTGACGAAAACGTATACGCCGCCAAAGCCGGCGAGCAAGGACTTGAAGCCGCTTGTGGGGACAACCCGCAGCCAGGACATGGAGGCGTACTTCGATCCCGAGACCGGACTGATGACGCAGTTGGAGCAGTGGCAGAACTTCCAATACGAGGAAGGCGCGCGCAGGGCGATCGCCGAGCGGGCGATCCTCGACAACCAGCGGGAGATCATTACGCTTCGAGACAAAGCTCGCATCTGGGACGGGACGGGCTCAACCGCGGCGCGCGAGATCGTCATTGAACAGGCCACCGGCAACATGATCGCCGTGGGCGACGTGAACTCGACCCGGTTGCCGGAGAAGAAACAGGCTTCTTCGGGAATGCTGGCGGCCGGAGAAGCGATGCAGGCGCGCGCGGCGCGGATGAGCGTGACCGACGACAACCAGAAGATCGTCTACGAAGGCGGGGCCATCCTGTGGCAAGGCGCCAGGCGCATCGAAGGCCGCACGATCCTGATCGACCGTCAATCCCAGACCTTGACGGCGCGCGGAGGCGTTGTCACGCAGATGCCGGAGCAAGCGCCGAAGACGGCATTCACGGTCGTTCGCGCCGATTCGATGGAATACTCAGACAAAACGAAGCAGGCTCTCTATCGCGGCGGCCCGAAGGATCCGGTCCGCCTCGAACGGCCATCCATCACCGTTCTCGCCTCGAACCTCCGGGCCTTTTTCGTCAACGTCCCGAAGAGGGGCGGCGGCGAGGAAACGCAGATCGAGAAAATGCTTTTTGAAGGCGCGGTCCGGATGTCGGGCAGCAAGGACGGAAGGAAGCGCGACGGAGAATCGGAAAGCGCGGAATACTTCCCGCGGGAGGAACGGCTGGAAATGTGGGGTGGGAATCCGGTGGTGACCGATTCGGCGCGCGGTGTTTCCCGCGGCGAACGGATCACATTGCTTGCGGGAGAGGACCGGTTGATCGTGGATAATACGGGTAGTGGCCCTGCCGTCAGTCGCATCAAGGACAACAAACGGAAGTGAATCGTCCGCCCGCGGCGTGCTCCGGGTCGAGGAGATCTCCAAGGTTTATCGCGGCCGGCGGGTGGTCGATTCGGTGTCTCTCTCCGTCGAGATGGGAGAAGTGGTCGGTCTGCTCGGCCCGAACGGGGCCGGCAAGACCACCAGCTTCTACATGATCGTCGGGCTCATCAGTCCGGACTCAGGCCGCATCTACCTGAACAAACAGGAGATCACGGATCGAGCCATGTTCGAGCGCGCTCGGCTCGGCATCAGCTACCTGCCGCAGGAGCCGAGCGTCTTCCGCAAGTTGAGCGTCGAGGAAAACCTGCTCGCGATCCTTGAGACTCTGCCGATCCCATCACATGAGATGCGCGAGCGCCTCTCGTTTCTGATCGGCGAGATGGGACTCGAGCAGGTCCGGCGCAGCAAGGGATACATGCTTTCCGGCGGTGAACGGCGACGGGTCGAAATCGCCCGCTCGCTGGCCATCAACCCAAGCTTTCTGCTGCTCGACGAGCCGTTCTCCGGCATCGACCCGATTCAAGTCCTGGAGCTGCAGCGGATCATCGACGGCTTGCGCAAACAAAAGATCGGCATCCTGATCACGGACCACAATGTGCGGGAGACCCTCGCGGTGACCGACCGCGCCTACATCATCAACAACGGCCGTATCTTCCGCGCCGGTACGCCGGCAGCGCTGGCGATGGACCCCGAGGTCCGCCGCGTCTACCTTGGCGAAGGCTTCGAACTCCCGCTCTGATCACCTCCCGGCCTGGATGAACGAGAACGCCCTCACAGGCGGCGGCATCACCGAGTCCACACCCTTGATGCTCTTCCAGAGAATCTCGTTCAGCTCATCCATGGGAATCAGATCGACTTCGCTGAAGTCCATCTCCATCGACCGGCGCGCTCCGTAAGCGTTGGAGGGATTCAGATCCGTCAGGCTGATCCTAGCCTCGAGTTTGGTCCACGGCTTCAGGTTCTTTTCCGTGCCGAAGGCGGCGTACATCGGCGTGGCGGCGGCGTCATACTGCGTCATGGGGCTCAGGCCGAGGAGGAGTTCCATGGTTCTGAGCATTGAACTGGTGGAGTAGAGCGTGGAATCGACGACGCCCCGCTTGGTGTAAGGGCTGATGACGAGGCCGGTGGTGCGCCGCGCGTCGACGTGATCGGGGCCGTTCTGCGCATCGTCCTCGATGATGAAGATGGCCGTCTCAGGCCAGTACGGGCTCTGCATCATCCGTTCAACGATCATGCCGACGGCGAGGTCGTTGGAGGCGACCATCGATTTCGGCGTGAGCGCGCCGGGACGCGTTCCAACAGTGTGATTCTCGGCGAGGCTCATCACCATGAAGTTCGGCAGCCGTTTGGAGGCGTCGGCGCTTGAGATATTCTTCTCATACTCTCCGAGTTCGCGGATGAAGACGCGGGCGTTGTCGGTGTCGCGCATGCCCGGCTTCTTGAAGTCGGGGCAGACGTACCCGTAGAGACCCGGAATGCGCTGGATGGCGACCATGCGGTTCTCCGCCTTGCTGAACTGCACATACTCTCCGTAGGTGCGGACGGTCAGGCCTTTCTTCAGCGCCTGGTCCCAAAGATGTCCGCCGCTGGGGATGTAGGCAGCCTGCGGGTCGGCCTTGCTGTGGCCGCCATAATTGGCGGGCCAGAACTTTTCGTTAAAATCCGTCGCGTAGGCGGAGTTGGACCAGGAATGGCCGTCGACGCTCACTTCGCCGTCGCAGTAGAGATTGTCGAAAAGGACGAACTCTTCGGCCAACGCGTGCTGGTTGGGGGTCACGTCCCGGCCAAAGAGGGTGAGACGAGGATCGCCGTTGCCCTTGGGGATGTCGCCGAAGACCTGGTCGTAGGTCCGGTTCTCTTTGATGATGTAGAGAACGTGCTTGATGGGCGAGCCCGCGCCGACGGTGCGCGGGACGATGGAGGGCTCCTTGGACGCCTTGGCGAGACTGAGGTACTCGTCCTTATAGGGGCAGTTGTCGAACACGGTCCGGGTCCATGCTTTCAGGTTCGCGTCGATCTGGCCGAGTGGGATCCGATGGACGCTGCCCTTCTGCAGGCTGCGGACGGACTGTTCAAGGTCGATTCGTTCATCGGAGGGCGTATGGCCGGGAACGTTGGTGCCCGGGATGAGCGGCGCATCCGCCGGTCCCGGCGCGCTGGCCTGAGGGGCGCGCTGCGTCTGCCGAAGCGGGCTGTTCGGCCCCATGGGATTGGCGTAGCCGCCAAGTCCTTTGCCATTGCCGATGAACAGCGCGCCGCCGGCGATCTCCAGCGCCGACGGATACCAGGCGGTGGGAATGAAGCCGCGCACGACGCTCTCTCCGGGCTTCGCCGCATCGATCACCGCAACACTGTTGTTGTCGGCGTTGGCCACAAACAGCGTCTTGGCCGCGGCGTTGTACTTCACGGCGTTCGGCGTGGCGCCCACGGGCGCCCGCGCGGAGAGCGCCGTGTTGATCTTTTCAATCACCATCCGGGTCTTCGTATCGATCACGTAGACGGCGTTCTCGTTTCCGCAGGCGACAAACAGGCGTCCGTCGGGCGCAAGCTCCATGTCGTTCGGGTTATCGCCCACGGAAATTGTGGCAGTCACCATTTCCGAGGCGGTGTCGATGACGCTGATGGAGTCGCTCGACCAGTTGGAGACGTAGAGCGTTCCGCCCCCGGGCGCAAGGACGAGATCGTACGGCGACATTTCAACCGGAATCCTCTTGAGAGGCTTGTTCGTCTTCGTGTCGAAAACGACGACGGCGCCCGCGACAGGACGGGCGGAGCGGTCCGCGGCGTAAAGAACGGGGCGGGTTGGATGGGCCGCGAGCCCGGACCAGTAAACATCGGCTTCCGAAACCGAAGGGTCCACCAGTTCAGCGGACGGCGCCGCGGACAACTTGCCCGCTGCGTAGTCAAGGGCATAGACGGGCGCACGGCTGGCCTTTCGACCATTGGCGTTGCCCCCGGAGACGTAGAGGCGCTTGCCGTCAGGCGACCACGCAAGGCCAAGCCAGGAGGACTTCAGGCTGATCCGCTGCAGCACCGTGTGCTTTTCGGGATCGAGCACCACCAGACCATGCTGATTGAACCCACCGTGCAAAGCGACGAGCGCGCGCCCGTCGGGCGCCGCGCTCATGTTCAGCAGCAGATCCTCGGTGACAACGGCTTTCCCCGCAGGCAGAATCCGCCATCCGTTGGGAAGGACATATCCGCCCTGAATGGGCCCGGGCTGTTGCGCCAGGATGAAAGAGCAGAAGAGAACCAGTACAGCGGCTGTACGGAGCATGCCGATCATGATACCGGCTCGCAGTCACAAAGTGATGAAGAACCCGCTCAATGTTGTGAGACTTTGGCGGGGTGGTCCAGCAGCGTGACCTTGCCGGAATAGAGGTCGTAGTCGGCGGCGATCACCAGAACCCGGCGCGAATCGGTCAGCGGCCTCAGAATCGGCTCCGACTCCCGAATCAGCCGCGCGGTGCGGCGCGCGTTGGCGACGACGCAGTTATGGACCTTGTCGCCGGGCTCACGGGCGCTCTCCTCCACCGCCGGATGGAGTGCGTCCAGCACGGCTTTCATGTGTCCATGCGCCTCGCCTCCTTCCAGAGCCGCCGTAACGGCGCCGCACTTCTCATGTCCGAGCACCATGATCAGCCTCACGCCGAAGTGCTCGACGGCATACTCAATGCTGCCCAGGATTTCATCGTCAACGACGTTGCCTGCGTCACGGACTACAAACAGGTCTCCCAAACCCTGGTCGAACAGTAGTTCTGGCGGAACTCGCGAATCGGCGCAGCCGAGGACCACGGCAAAAGGATGCTGCCCCTTCGTCGCCAAGTCATGCCGGCGCTGAACCTGCATGTCCGGGTGGCGCTCCCGATGCTGAACATGGCGGCGGTTGCCCTCCATCAGCCTCGCCAAGGCCGTTTCCGGAGCGAGGGATTCCGGCCCGTGCTGGTCCGGGGCATGTTGGCCGGCAGCGAGCGCCGATAGCAGCGAAAGAGTTGCGAAGACCTTGAACATGGTTCTAGCTCCATTATCGGATAGAACCGTCTGGTTTGGAGCGGAAACGTACAATGAAAAGATATGGGCGCACTCGGCAGCGTGGTCCTCGTTGCGGCGCTGGCCGCCGTGCAGGAACCTCAGGAATTTCAGATAGTTAAGGTTGTGGGCGGCTTCCTGTCCGCGGACGGGCCGCTGTGGCACCCGGAAGGCTATCTTCTTGCTACCGACCCGCCGGCGGGCAAAATCAGGAGGCTCAAGCCGGGTGTCGTGCCCGAGGTCGCCCTCCAGGTCAACGCGGCCGGGATCGCCTTTGACCACAGAAAGCGCCTCATCATCTGCGATCCGGTGAAGCGCCAGGTGTTGCGCTGGGACGGAAAGGGACAGCCGGAGGTCCTGGCGTCGCAGTTTGAGGGGAAGAAGCTGAACTCGCCCAACGACGTGATCACGCGCGGCAATCTCATCTTGTTCACGGACCCGGCGTTCGGGTCGGCTTCCGACACGAAAGAGCTCAGCTTTCATGGCGTCTACCGTCTGACCGAGAAGGGCGAGTTGACCGCGCTGGCCAAGTGGGAGAAGCGGCCCAACGGAATCGCTCTCTCTCCCAACGGGAGAATCCTCTACGTAGCGGCGAGCGACGAGCGGGCGATCCGAGCCTACGACCTCGACCGCGGCGGCGCCGTATCAAACGAAAGGCTTGTTGTGACCGGCATCCGCGGCGCGCCCAATGGAATCGCGGTCGACGAGAGCGGTAATCTCTATGTCGCGTGCGCCGGCGTCGCCATCTACACACCGGAGGGGAAGGAGTCGCGGTTCATCGAGATGGGCGACCCGCCAACAAATGTGGCCTTTGGCGACGGAGACTACAAGGCGCTCTATGTGACGGCGCGCTCGGGCGTCTATCGAATCCGCGTGCCGATCCGGGGCGCGGGAGCGCCGGAGTGAGCCGCCGCTATCCTCAGGCTCCGCTGTTGGGCGTCGGGGCGGTCATATTCCGCGGCGAGGACGTCCTGCTGATCGAGCGGGGCAAGGAACCGCTCAAGGGATGGTGGACGCTGCCGGGAGGACTGGTGGAGCCCGGTGAAAGGCTGGAAAACGCCGTGCGGCGCGAGGTGATGGAGGAGACGGGATTGCGAGTGACGCCAAAGGCGGTCGCGGCCGTCTTCGAGCGGATCATGCCGGATGAGGACGGGCGCACGGAGTTCCACTACGTCATTGTCGACTACCTCTGCGACTATGTGAGCGGAGAACTGCGGGCCGCCAGCGATGTCGCCGACGCCGCCTGGATCCCTCTGAGCGGGATGCTCGATTTGAAGATGGCGCCGGGAACGCCTCCGGTCATCCGGGAGGCGCTGGCGTTGAAGGAGCGGCTGAGGCGATGAACGCACGCAGTCTGCAATTGTTGGAATACGAGAGCCTGCGGGCGGTGGTGTCGCGCTATGCGGGCAGTGACGCCGGGCGGCGCCGGCTGGCTGCCATCTCCCCAACCTCCGATCGTGAAGCGCTGACCGCCGCGCTGGCCGAAACGCGGGAAGCGATCGCCTTTCTGGCCGAAGCGGCGGCGCCTAAAACACACGGCGCGGGCGCGCCCGCCGCGATCCGGGTCCGCTTCGAACATCTCCCCGACGTCGCGCCAAGCGTCGCCCGGCTTCGCATCGAAGGCGCGGCGCTCGACGGCATGGAGATCGCCGCACTGGCCGGCTTCCTCGAACGCGCGATGGAGATCCGCGGCGCCATCGCTCCGGTGGGAGGACGATTTCCCCTGCTTGGCGCCATCGCGGGCGCCATCGGCGATTTCAGGGATGCGCTGCGCCAGGTTTCCGGCAAAGTGCTCCCGGACGGTTCGGTCGCTGACGGGGCCAGCGTGGCGCTGGCCAGAATTCGCCGCGATATCGAACGGCAGAAGCGGTCGATTCAAGAGTCGCTCGAGCGCTTCATGCGGCAGCATCGCGAGGACGGCATGCTGCAGGACGAGTTCGTGACCATCCGAAACGACCGGTTTGTGGTTCCGGTCCTGCCGGGCGCGAAGAAGCGGGTTCCGGGCGTCGTTCATGGTTCCAGCGGCAGCGGCCACACGCTGTTTCTCGAACCGCTCGAGACGCTGGAGATGAATAACGATCTCGTGCGGCTGATCGAGGAAGAGATGCGCGAGGTCCACCGGATTCTGCTCGAAATCTCCGCGAAGCTGCGAGAACACGCCGGCGATCTGAACGCTGCGGAAGCGGCGTTGGCGACGCTCGACGTCGTGTTCGCCAAGGCCCGATTCGCCGGGGAGTTCAACGCCTGCGTCCCAGCCTTCAGCTCCGACGAAGCGCCGCGCCTGCATTTGAAAAACGCGCGGCATCCGCTGCTTGAAGACCTGTTCCGCAGGCAGAGAAAGCAAGTGGTGCCGGTCTCTCTCGATCTCGACGCCTCCCACCGCACGCTGCTGATTTCCGGACCGAACACGGGCGGCAAGACCGTCGCGATGAAGACCGTTGGCCTGCTGGCCCTGATGGCGCAGTCCGGCTTTCCCGTGCCCGCGGAAGAGGCGGAGTTCCCGCTGTTAGACGACGTTCTCGCAGACATCGGCGATAACCAGTCGATCGAACAGTCCCTGTCGAGTTTCAGCGCGCACATCGCGCGAGTCAAGGAGATGGTGGAAGCGGCGACCTCGGGCTCGCTCGTGCTGCTCGATGAGCTCGGGCGCGCGACCGACCCCGAAGAAGGCGGCGCGCTCGGCGTGGCGATTCTCGAAGAGTTCCGCCAGCACGGCGCATTCGCCCTGGCCTCCACGCACCTGCTGGCCTTGAAGGTCTATGGCGCGAACACCAACGGTGTCGTCAACGCTTCGATGGGGTTCAATGAGCAGACCCTGGAACCCACTTATGTCCTCCGCCTCGGCGCGCCAGGCAAGTCCGCCGGCCTCGATATCGCCACGCGGCTGGGACTGCCCGGCCGCCTGATCGAGCGGGCTCGCGCGGCGATGACCTCCACCGAGCGCGACATCGCGCAGTTCCTCAATCAGCTCGAAGAGCGGCTCACGGAAGCGACCGAAGCCGCGGCGGCGCTGCAGCGCCGCGAGGGCGAACTGGCCATGCGCGAGGCGCAGTTCGACCGCAAAATGGAACAGCGCGAGGCGGCCCGCGTCAGGGAGTTCGAGCGCCGCGCCGAGGAGGCGCAGAAAGCCTTCGACAAGCAGGCCAACGAGATCATCGAACGGCTTCTGGCCAATGCCGAACAGCGCAAGCAGGCCGAACGCGCGCTGCGAGACGTGGCGCGCGCCAAACGCGAGTTCTCGGAACAAGTCAAGGCGCTGCCCGTGAAGCAGGGCGAGCCTGCTCCGCAGCCGAAGCCCATGCCCGGCGGCTTTCGCGAAGGCATGCGGGTCAAACTGAAGGACGTCAGCGGCGTGGCGCGAGTGAGAAAGGTCCTTTCCAACGGACTGCTCGAAGCCGAAGTGGGCGTTCTCAAGCTCCAGGTGCCGCCGCAGGACGTGCTCGAAGTCCTGCCCGAAAAGGGGCAAGCGGGCGCGCAACTGCCCGAAGGCGTCACGCTGAAGGGCGGCCCGCGATGGGACACGCTGACGCGGGAGATCAACGTCATCGGCAAAACAGGCGACGACGCCGTGCTCGAAGTCGACGAGTTCCTCGACAGCGCCTTTCTGGCGGGCGTCACGCGCGTGCGCGTGATTCACGGCCACGGCATGGGCGTTTTGAAGAAACGGCTGCACGAGATGTTCAGGAAACACCCGCTCGTCGAGAGGTTCGATCTGGCCACCCCGGCCGAAGGCGGCACAGGCGCCACGATTGTCGAGATCAAGGAAAACTGAGCTTCAGGCCTTCGCCCTTCGCTGGGCGAGAATCTTCTCGAGCCGGGCGCGAAGCTGTTTCTTCAACGCCTCGCTCGCTGGATCCTTGGCCAGGTTCTTCATCTCGCGAGGGTCGGTCTGGTAGTCGTAGAGTTCCTCGCCTTCCCTGCCCTCATCCCACATGTTGTAGCGGTAGCGTTCCGTGCGGATGGAGTAGCCGTGGACGAACCCCTTGTTGGCGCCGCCGCGGCGGACCTGCGTGATGGCGGGCCTGTCCCACGGCGCACTCGGATTGTCGAGCAGCGGCACGAGGCTCGTGCCGTGCAGATTCTTGGGCACGCCGCTCAGCCCGGCCAGCGCGGCGGCTGTCGGATAGAGATCCAGGAACTCCACTGTCCGCCCGCAGGCCCTCCCCTTCGCCTTGACTCCCGCGCCGGAGATGATCAGCGGCGACCGGGCCGAAGGCTCCCATAGCGCCTGCTTCATCCAGTTGCCGTGCTCGCCGAGTTGATAGCCGTGATCGCTCCAGAAGATGATGCTCGTGCGATCGGCGAGCTTCATCTTCTCCAGCCCGTCGAGAAGCTTGCCGATATTGGCGTCGAGGAACAGAATGGCCGCATAGTAGGCCTGCATCGCTTCCAGGCGCTGCTTCTCGCCAAGCCCATAGTTGGCGGGGGTGGTGTTGTAGGCCCAGTGAGGGGCGATGGTCCGCTCCCACTCCTCGAATGGGATGAGCTTGACCCGGTCCATGGGGACCATGTCGAAGTACTTCGCGGGCGAAACGTAGGGGCAGTGCGGGCGGTAGAAACCCGCGCCGAGGAACCAGGGCCGGCTCCGGTTCTCCTCCATGAGCCGCAGCGTTTCCGACGCCACGATCCCGTCGGTGTGCTGTTCGTCCTTCGCCGGCGAAGCATAGAAGCTGAGCGAACTGCCCAGACCGCTTTTCGGAGTGTGGTTGATGATCTTGGGCTCTTCGTCCTTGTCGATGCCGCGCGGATTGATTTTGTGCGTCCACGAGGGCGGGTCGTCAAGCCCGTCGGTCCCGATCTGCCCGGGATTCCCGTAGTGATAGAGCTTGCCAACCCGGGCCGCATAGTAATCGTTCTTCTGGAACAGTTGCCCGAGCGTCACGACGCCGGGGATGTTCTTGCGGAAATGAGTTTGCAGGTCGTAAACGCCGGTGGCGTCTGGCGCCAGTCCGGTCAGCAGGGATGTCCGCGAAGGGCTGCAAAGAGGGAACTGGCAATAGGCTTTGTCGAACCGCACGCCGGACTTCGCCAGGCGGTCCAGGTTCGGCGTTCGAACCACGTCGTGCCCGTACGTGCTGAAGGCATGGTTGAGGTCGTCCGCCGCGATGAAGAGAACGTTCCTGCGCGGCTGGGCGGCATGGATGAATGGCGCAGATGCGGCGGCCAGAAAGCCGCGGCGCGAGAACAGCGGGGATGACATGCCCGCGATTCTATCGCGAACGCGTCAGGCCTTGAGCGCCGCGAGAACTTCCGCGGGGTGGGTTTCCGGCTTCACCTTGCGGAAGATGCTGTAAATCTTGCCATCCTTCCCGATGAGGAAGGTGCTGCGCTCCATCCCCATGTAGGTCTTGCCGTACATGGACTTTTCGACCCAGACACCGTACTTCCCGGCGACCGTGTGCTCCTCGTCAGCCAAAAGAGTAAACGGCAGCGAGTACTTTTGCTTAAACTTTGCGATCGCCTTGACGGGATCGGGGCTGACACCCAGGATCACGGCGTCAACGCCTTCGAACTTCGGAAACAGCTCGCCAAAGGAGCAGGCCTCCTTCGTGCAGCCAGGGGTGTCGGCCTTTGTATAAAAGTACAGAACGACGTTCTTCCCGGCGAGCGAAGAGAGCTTGAGCTTCTCGCCGGAATCTGTCAGGAGGGTAAAGTCGGGGGCCTTGGAGCCGGGTTTCAGTTCAGCCATATCAGCCATTGTGATGCGCGAGGGCCCGGCGTTGGATGTAGGAATCCGCGGGGGAAACATGGGCTTCCCCCGCGGGATCGGGTTATCCGGCTACCAAACCAGCCGGCCGGCGAGCTGGATCGAGCGGTTCAGGTTCGCCTGGCTTGTGATTCGGCCAAAGTTGGTGTCGGTCGGGCTGAGGTTGGGCCCGTTGAACTGGGCCCGGTTCATCAGGTTGAACGCCTCTCCCCGAAGCTGGAAGCGGACGCGTTCGGTAATCGAGAAGTTCTTGATCACCGACGCGTCGACGCCGTTGACTCCGTCTGCGCGATAGGCAGTGAAACCTGAGTTGAAAGTGCGGCGGTTCCGGTCAAGCTGGAGCGCCGGCGTGGTGATGAAGCGGCTGGTATCGAAAACGCGACTGAGGTTGCGGGCGTCCCAGTTCAGGTCGCCGCCCGTATAGATCACGTTGCCCCATCCCACCGGAGGGCCGGACTGGATGGTGTAGATGCCATTGATCTGCCAGCCGCCGATCAGCAGGTTCAACCCCTTGTTCACGTCCGAGCCGAACTTTTTCCCGCGGCCGAAGGGCAGGTCCCAGTTGCCGCTCACGATAAAGCGGTGGGTCCGATCCTCGCCCGCGATCCGGTACTCCAGGAACGGATCCGCGGCGTTCAGCCGCCCGGTCGCCTCCAGCATCTTCTGCCAGGAGTAGTTGGCGAGAACGCTCACGCCGTTCGAGTAGCGCTTCTCGACCCGGAACAGAAACTGGTGAAAATTGGACCAACCGGTGTTCTGCCCGTCGATCCGGACGCCACCCTGGCCGTTGAACTGCGGGAACGGCCTCAGAATCTGCTCCGTGGAGACGTTGGCGCCGTTCAGGCTGGTACCCGGCAGAAGACCACGGAACGGGTTCGGCGTGACCGCGGTCAAGCGGTTGATGTTGGCCTGATCGCGGATGGGGCTCGTCGAAAGAAACTCGATGGGAAAGAAGTTCAGATCGTGGTTCTCGAAAAGGTTCGAGCCGCGGCTGCCCATGTAACCGATCTCGGTGATGATGTTGCTCCCGAATTCCCTTTGGATGTTGAAGTTCCAGCGCCAGACGTAGGGCTGGCCCGGATCGGGATTGGTGAACGTAATGTTCTGTCCGAGGAACGTGTTCACCCCGAGGGACGAGCCCACCGGCTGGAGAATCCCGCTGGGGAAGGGATTTGAAAGAGTGATGACCGGACTCAGGAATTGGTTGACATCGGCGGTTAGCGCCGTCTGCTGAGAGAAGCCAGGCTGCTGGATGCCTGTGGTCCCGAGCGTCTGGTAGAACATGCCAACGCCGCCGCGGACGACCATCTTGCCTCCGCCGGCGCCCGGCGTCCAGGAAATGCCAAAACGCGGAGCGAATGCGGCGGCGTAGGTGCTATAGATGCTGCGGTTGTCCGCGCTGGCGAAGACCACGCCGCCCAGCGGGTTGAATTGAGCCGCAGGCAGAAGCGGGGAGGGGTTGGCGGCGTAGGCGGCCTTGGCAGGATTCGTCACGGAGTTCGTGGCGGTCGTGTCGAATCCCGCTAGCGAGCGGTTGTAGCGCTCGGTCGTCCCGGTCTCCCGTTCATACCGCAAGCCGATGCTGAGCGAGAGATTATTCCGGACCCGCCAATCGTCCTGAACGAAGAAGGCGAAGTACTTGGCCTCCTGGGTGCGGGTGGCGTTCACCTGCCAGTTGCCGCCCGTGGGAATCCCCATCAGCAGCGCGGCCATGTCCTGGCCGTTGGGCGCCGTCGGCGAATTGAAGAACGGACCGCGCAGCCAGTTCTGGTTGAACTCATAGCGTCCGCTGGAGTTGCCGAAGCTGTTCGAGCTCTCAACCTGCTGGCGCAGGTCGGCGCCGAACTTCAACGTATGCCTTCCGACGATCTTGGTCACCGCTTCGAAGAGCTGATAGGTGTCGAATGGAGTGGAATCGCCTCCGGAATCGCCGATGGAAGTTCCGCCGCCGCTCATTTCGATACGCGGGAACACCTGCTTTGCGCTCGAGGCCAGGAGCGATGACGGGAATCCCAGAGTCGTGAAGTCGAAGCCGTCATGCGGCCTCGTGCTGCCCTCGCGAAAACGCGTCCAACTCGCTCTGGTGTTGAAGAACAGCGTCGGGCTGGCTGTGTAGACATCATCCACGGTGGCGCCCCAGTTGATTCGGGACAAATTGTTGCCTGTGACGATATTCTCGAAACGGTTACCGCGGTTCTCCAGACGGTCGTTGGTCCGCATGTTGAAAAAAAGCCGGTGTTTGTCGCTGACGTTCCAGTCGAACCGCCCCATGTAACTGTAGAAAGTATCGGAGCGCACCGCGTTGGAGAAGAAGTTGTCCCGCCCGTCCGCGCGGCCGGCTTGGTTTGGCAGCGGATAATACTGGAGGATGTTCCGGCTGACCGCATTGATTCGGTTGCTGGGAATCTGATTGTTCGCTAATGGCTGGCGGCTCACCCTGCCGGAAGCGTCAAGTACGCCGCTGAAGGGATCGTAGAGCTGGTAAACCGATCCCGCGCTCAGGAGCTGCGAGAAGTCTCCCCGCCGCTGCGCTTCCGTCGGTACCGTCGAGAAAGTCGGCTCCGGCTCGCTTTGCCGGATTCCCTCGTACGCGAAGAACCAGAACAGCTTATTTTTGCCGTTGATTACTTTCGGAATCCAGATGGGCCCGCCCGCGGTAAATCCATATTGATTGAATCGGGTGACCGGCTTCGCTCGACCAGCCGCGTTGGTAAAGAACTGCGTCGCCTTCAGCTTCGACACCTGATTGAACTCATAGGCGCTGCCGTGGAACTCGTTGGTGCCGCCCTTCATGACAACGTTCACGGTCCCTCCGGAAGTGTTTCCATAGGCGGCGTCCGTCTGGAAGGCCTCCACTTTAACCTCGCTCACCGTGTCAACGGGCGGGTTGTAAGCAACGCGCCGGTTCCGCGTCATGTCCGGGGCGCCGTCGAGCAGCAGCTCGTTCGTCTGCGCCTGGCCGCCGCCCATGGAGAACCCCGAAGGCCCGGCGTTGTCGAATGGGCGGGTAAAGCGCGGGTCGGATGACGGCGTGACACCGAACGCCAGTTGAGCCAGGGTCAACGGGGTCCGCCCATTCATGGGAATGTTTTCGACGAAACTCGAAGGAATCACCTGTCCGACAGAGGCGGTCGCCGTGCTTAGCAGCGAAGCGTCCGCGCTGACGGTGATCGATTCGGTCTGGCTGCCGACTTCCAGCTTGATCTCCTGATTCAGCCGCTGGTTGGTGCCGATCTGGACACCGTCCTGAACGTACTTCTTGAAGCCGGTCGCTTCGGCTGAGATCGAATAGCTACCCGGGGAAAGAAAGGGAAGCGTGTACTCGCCTTCCGTGCCGGACACGGTTTCCGATCGCGCCCCAGTCGCCGTTTCGGTGGCGACAATCTTGACCCCCGCGACCGCTGCGCCCGAGGCGTCAACGATCCGGCCTGAAAGTGTGGAACGGAATTCCTGAGCCGTCAAGGACAACAGGAAAATGAAGAGAAGACAGAACCTCAAGACACTGCTGCTTCGTGGCATAATCCCCTTTGGCCCGCTCTGAGCAGGTAGGGCCCGCCCTGTCGCGAGAATTAATCATTCAATACTCTTCACTCTAGTACATATTCTTTCTCCGCAGAGAGAGGACCGGCCTCCCCGTTCTTTGGGACCCGAATCTCTTGACCCGCTGGCCCACTTCTGATTAACTCTAAGGTCGTAAGGCTCCCGGCAGGAGGGAGCACAGGGGAGGATACCGATCAATGTCTCGCGCATTTCTTATCAGCTTGCTGATGGCGGTTGGGGGAGCAGGGCTTTCCCTCAACGCGCAGGAGGCCCGCGGCACCATCCTGGGCCGGGTTTCCGATCCCAGCGGCGCGGTGGTCCCGAACGCCTCGATTACGCTGACCAATACGGCGACCAACAGCACGCGCCGGCTCACGACGAATGAACTCGGGTACTACGAAGCGAACTTGCTGGAGCCTTCTACCTACAACATCCTGATTGAGGCGGGCGGGTTCAAGAAGTCGCTGCAAACCGGAATCATGCTGAACGTTTCGGCCCGGCTGGAGTTTAACGTCACCCTGGAAGTCGGCGGCGTGGCCGAAACCGTGGAAGTCACCGCGGAAACGCCGCTGCTGGAAACCGCGACCGCAAGCGGCGGGCGCGTTCTCGACCAGCGGCAGCTCATCAACCTGCCCTTTTCGGACCTCAATCCATTCGCGCTCTCGGCCCTTGCGCCAGGCATGCAGTGGACCGGGCAGCCCGAATACCGGCGTCCATTCGACAATGCGGGCACATCGGCGTTCAACACGATGGGCGGCGTTGGACAGAACGAGTACACCATCGACGGCATGACGGTCACGGGCTCCGGACGAAGAGTCGGCTACGTGCCGCCGGCGGACTCGGTGAGTGAGTTTAAGCTCGAAACCTCCAATTTCGACGCGAGCCAGGGCTTCACGTCAGGCGCTTCCATCAACGTTCTGTCGCGCTCAGGCACGAACAAGCTCAGCGGCTCGCTGTTCAATCAGCACTGGCAGCAGCGGTGGAACGCCACAGGCCACTTCGACCGGCTGCGGTGGGAGAATGACGTTCGGACGGGCAAGATCAGCCCCGATTCGCCAAAACAGGCAAGCGGGCGATCGAACAACTATGGCCTTACTGTTTCCGGCCCCGTCGTCATTCCGAAGATCTTCAATGGCAAAGACAAGTTCTTCTGGACCTTCACCTGGAACGGGATTCGCCAATCGAAAGCGGAAACCACCTCCTCGAAGAACATCACCGTCCCCACCGCTCTCATGAAGCAGGGCGACTTCAGCGAACTGCTCAGCGCTCCGAATGGCGCGAACCGTTTCACCATCTACGACCCTCGCAGCGCGCGGCAGGTAGGCAGCAACGTTGTGCGCACGCCTTTCCCCGGCAACAAAGGGGTCCCGATTCTGAATCCCATGGCGTCGTTCTACACCAAGCTCTTCCCGGCGCCGAACAACGTTCCCGGCCTCGTGAGCCCTGAGTTCTTCAACAACTATCTGGCCTCCGCCATGCCGAAGGATGAGAAGTTCAACTCAATCCAGAACCGGTACGACTACGTCTTCAACGACAAGCACCGGGTCAATTTCCGCTGGCAGTGGAACGATCGTCTCGCCGACGAGTACGACTGGATGTACGAAACGCAACGCGGCATTGAATCGAACGGACTGACACGGATCAACAGAGGCGGCAATTTCGGCTACCTGTGGATGATCAACTCGTCGAACATCCTCGATTTGAATTACGGCATCTCCCGCTTTGAGGAGGGGAGCCGGAATACGGTCCGCACGTCCTTTGGCCCCAAGGACGTGGGATTGCCCGATTACGTGCAACAGCGTGCAGGAGCCAACCAGGTCCTGCCCCAACTCGATTTCAACGACATCGGCGATCCGAGCGCCGGGTACCCGGTCATCGGCAGCATCATTACCAACCATGAACTCCGCGCCTCGATGACCACTGTCAAGGGAGCGCATTCCTTCAAGTACGGCTGGCAGGAGCGGCGCCATTTCTGGTCGGGCCTCGGACCCGGCAACAGCGCCAGCGCTTACACCTTCCGCAACAACTGGACGCGCCGCGCCGACAACGACAACGTGAGCTCCAACCACGGCCACGATTGGGCGAGTTTCCTGATGGGCATGCCCACCGGAATCACCATCGACACGAACGACTCCGTCTACTACACCACCCCGCGCAGGGCGCTGTTCTTCCAGGACGACTGGCGCGTCACCAACAAACTGCGATTGTCCCTTGGTCTGCGCTACGAGCGCGAAGGCGGCACGACCGAGCGGTACAACCGCGCCATCTCCAGAGTCTTCCTCCACGATGCGAAACTACCTTACACAGACGAGGTGAAGGCCGCCTACGCGCGCAATCCCATTCCCGAGTTGCCGGCAGCCCAGTTCAATCCGGTCGGCGGGACGACCTATCTGGGCCAGAATGGCTACGACTCCGCCACCAAGGGCACGCACATCTTCCTTCCCAAGGTGGGCGTCGTCTACCAGATCGATTCCAAGACAGTGATCCGCAGTGGATGGGGCATGTACATGGACACCTACAACGTGTCCAACGACCGCCTCGACACCAACGGATACAACCAGCCCACCGGCACGCCGCTGACCAACGACGTCGGCCTCTCCTTCTGCTGCGGAGTCGGGGCCGCGGCCAATATCGCTCAAGGCAGGACGCCCATCAACGACCCGTTCCCGGTTCGCGCGGATGGCACCCGATTCAACGAACCGCTGCAGAACAAGCTCGGCTTCCTGCCTCGCACCGGCGGCGGCTTTGATACTCGTCCGTGGGACTACCGCCCCGATCTGCAGCACCGCTGGAGGATCGGCTTCCAACGCGAACTGGCCCGCAATCTGCTGCTGGACGTTTCCTACAATGGCGCGTACGCCTATATCACGAGAAACTTCCGCATCAACAGTCTGCCCGAGAAGTATTGGACCAAAGGCAATGCGAGAAACCAGGCCAACGACGACTACCTGAATCAGAACGTGCCCAATCCGTTTAATATCCGGAACATGCCGGGGTTGCAGGCCTCCGATCCAGTGATCTACAACTACCTTGCCAGCCAAGGCTTTTACACCGCCGCCAACATCCGCCGTCACCAGTTGCTCAGGGAGTTCCCGCAGTTCAGCGGGGCGCTGAACGGCCAGGACCCCCGAATCGACTGGAAGGACCGGCAGGGCTACAACAAGTACCACGACCTGCAGGTCCTGGTCGAACGCCGCTTCACTCGTGGCTTGCAGTCCGCTTTCATGTGGACCTGGGCCAGCAGCTACACCGCCGACTGGCTGCGCAACGAGTACGACACCCAACTCACTGAACAAATCAACAACAGCGTGATGCCTCACAGAATCGCCTGGTCGGGCACGTATGAACTGCCCTGGGGCAAGGGCCGTACGTGGATGAAGGAAGGCTTCCTGAGCTACCTCATCGGCAACTGGAACACCGGCTGGATTTATAACTGGCAGTTGGGACCGGCTTCCGGCAGTTGGGGCAACCGTTTCTTCTACGGCGACATCAACCAGATCGGCGAGATCATGGCGAAGAATGTGGATGACATCCACGTCTGGTTCGACGGCACCAAAGTGTGGACCGGATCCGGTCCGCCTCCTTCGGGCTTCGTCGGATTCGATGGCCGGGCGGCGGCTCAACCTGGCTCCTACCACGAGCGGGTCTTCCCGCAGCGGATCGAGCAGATCAGGAACGACGGCATTCTGAACTGGGACCTCAAGGTGGAGCGGATGTTCCCCATCAAACCGGACCGCGGCATGCAGGCCCGTTTCTCGCTCGACCTGCTCAACGCCTTCAACCACACCAACTTCAGCGGTCCGAACCTCGACCCGACCTCGGGCAACTTCGGCCGCGTCACGAGCCAGCGGGGCTTGCCTCGCGTGCTTCAGTTCACCCTGCGCTTTGAATTCTAAGCGCAATCAGGCTGACTTGAATTCGGCGAACGAATGGGGCAGCGGCGCGAGCAGCTCGCGCAGTTGCCCCTTCATTTCGTCGAGCTGTGGCCGATACGACGGGTCGCCGGCGAGATTGTCCTGCTCGAAGACATCCGTGGGCAGGTGGTAGAGCTGGTCTCGATCAAAGTAGTGCGGGAAATCGGCCAGCGCGCTGTAGCGAATGCCTTCGTTGACATAGCCGGGATGTGGATTGCGCACACCGTCCAGCGCCACATAGCGCTTGCGGCCGGTCTTCAGCGCCTCCGCCGCATCCTGCTCGATTCTGCGCCAGACATCCTCCGGCGGCCGGTTGGCGATGTACTTCCACTCCTCGCTGACAGCGGCGCGGATGTTTGAGGTCTCCAGCAGCAGGCTCTTGCGCCAGGTCTCGGGCGTGGCCGCGCCCTTGAGCATGGAAGCGAAGCTCGCGCCGTCCACCTGCGATGAGACGGTTCCGCCCGCGAGATCGAGGAACGTGGGCAGCAGATCGATATTCGCGGTCAGCGCGTCCACCTTCGAGCCCGCCGGTATTCCCTTGGGCCATCGCGCGACAAAAGGCACGCGCGAGGACTCAAAGCAGGTGTCCTTACCGCGGCTTTGGTGGTCGCTCGCGAAGACGACGAGCGTGTTTTCCGCTTGCCCGGTCTCGTCGAGCGATTTCAGGATCGAGCCCACGAGATCGTCGACCCAGGTCGCCGGGGCGTTGCGCTCATCAATGCCCGCCTCTTTGAGCCGCCTGAAGATGTCCTCGCGGGGCGGCATCACCGACGGCGCTTTGTCGAGGACGCCCGAGGGCGTGAAGCGCGGATCGTCCTTGAGCCAGGCGGCTGTATATTGAGCGTGCGGCACGGTCAGCGGCACATAGAGGAAGAAGGGATTGTCACGCTTTTGCCGGATAAAGCGCGTGGCGCCGTCGGCGAGCCACTCCAGGTTATGCACCTGCATGGCGCGCGGCAGGCCGAGACCTTCCTTGTTCTGGAAGTAGAGGCTTTCGGCGTAGTCCCATCCGGCGCGCTCGCGGATATGGGCTTGGCCTGCCTTGTACCAATCTCCGATCTTCCGCTGCAGTGCGGAGTCCCACGGATCGGCAGCGGGATCGATGCCCTTCAACGGGTAACCTCGGGCCATCCCGCAGTGCCATTTACCCACCATGCCCGTGGCATATCCGGCGCGCTTCATCGCCGTGGCGACGTTCTCCTGCCCCGGCGCAAGGTCGGTATCCCACCGGATGGAAGCCTGAGTCCCGGCCGGGTACTTCTTGCAGAACTCCGGACTGCGGCTCGCGTACTGCCCTGTCAGCAGCGAGTAGCGGCTCGGCGTGCAGATGGCGGTGGTGACGTAGAAGCGCGAGAACTGGACGCCCCCACGCGCGAGCGAATCGATGTTGGGCGTGAGCATCCGCGGGTCAGAATACGCCCGGTTCGTCTTGCCCCCGGCGTAGCGGCCATTGCGCACCGCCCCGGTGGTGCAGGGGAACTTGTCGATGTCGTAGCAGCCGATCTCGTCGAAATCGAGATCGTCGGCGTAAATGAAGACGATGTTCGGACGCACCATGGCCCCGGGCTGGAGCGCTGCGGCTCCAGCCGAGCTGACGAATTCTCTGCGGGTCATGATCTAGTAGTACAACTTCAGGCCGAACTGAATGATGCGCGCCCGCTCCGCTCCGGTGATCTGGCCGAAGTTCGGCTGGCCGAACGTCGTGCCACTGGGATTGGAGAAGTTGACGTTGTTGAAGGCGTTGAAGAACTCGGAACGGAATTGCAGCCGCATCCGCTCGGTGAAGCGGAAGTCCTTCAGAATCGAGATGTCCCAGTTCTGTAATGCCGGCCCGCGGTTGTCCGGGAGGAATCGTCCGACGTTGCCGAACTGGAATGGCGCGGCGTCCAAAAAGGCCGCCCTGTTGAACCAGCCGTAAATGCGATCCTTGGCGCCGCCTTCGGTCTTGCTGGAGATTCCCGTCGAGTTGGGCCGTTGGCCGCCGCCGAAGGAGCCCGTCGTGTTGTTCCGGGAGCCGATCGAGATGGGCGTACCGGACTGAAGCGATGTCACGCCGTTGACGATCCAGCCGCCGAAG
>CAYWST010000036.1:0-23813 GCA_964461075.1 uncultured Solibacteraceae bacterium
GGCGAGTTGCTCGCCGGAGCGGCCCGGGCCGCGCGGATGGAACGTGATCAGATGACGGCCGCCGTCGCCCTCACGCAGGCCCGCCGCCATCGCATCGACGAGCTTGCGCTCTTCGGGCGTGTCAATGTTTTGGTCGCCTCCAAGGATCCAGACGATCTGGTTCTCGCGATAGCGCCGGCCGAGCCAGAGCCCGTATTGGCGGGCGTTCGACTCATTGAAGATGTTGTCTCCGCCCGGCTTCCAGTACTTGCCCCACGTAGGAAGAAGCCCTACCCAGAGGCCGAGGCGTTTCGCTTCGGCGAGAACCCAATCGACGTGCCGGAAGTAGGCTTCGTTGGGCTTGGCGGGATCTTTGTCCGTGAGTGGAAGATTCCCTTCAGCGTTGGGCGCAGAGAGTCCTTCGATCTCGGCGAGGGCGACGGCCTGAATGACCGTGAAGCCCTTGGTCCGCCGGTTTTCGAGGTAGTGGCGGACTTCATCCTTGGCGAGACGGTGGAAGAGTTCCCATGCGGTGTCGCCCAGCCAGAAGAAGGGCTTGCCGTCGACTTCAAGGGACCGGCCGTTCGCGCTGACCTTCATCGTCTGTGCCTGGAGAACGGCGGCGGTGGCGAGGAGCAGGATGGACTTCAACATACTGTTGCGAGTTTACTCGAGTGGGTTACGATTCCAGGTGATGCTGAGCCGAAGAGGGTTCCTGATGTCGCTGGCCTCGCGGCCGGGCGGGGTGATCGTCGATTCGCACATCCATCTGTTCGCGGGCGAGTCGAAAGAGTTTCCCTATGCGAAAAACGCTCCCTACAAGCCTCAAGCACTGACTCTGGAAACGTATTCGCGCTTCGCCGCCGAGGCGGGAATCGGCCACGCCGTCATTGTGCATCCCGAGCCGTATCAGGACGACCACCGCTATCTGGAGCATTGTCTGAAGCACGAGCCCTCGCCGGGCTTCTTCAAGTGAACCTGCCTGTTCGACCCGATCGCGCCGGACACGCCCGCGCGGATGGAGACTCTGGTGAAGCGCAATCCGGGCCGCATCGTCGCGCTGCGCATTCACGAGATGCGGGCTTGCTCTGCGGCGGCCACGGTTTCGGGGCCGATCAAGGATCGCGATCTGCGCCATCCGGCGATGAAGACGGTGTGGGAAAAGGCTCAGTCGCTGGGGCTGGCCATTCAGATGCATTTCATTCCCTGCCATGCTCCGCAAATCCACGATCTGGCAGAGCAGTTTCCGGAGGTCACCTTGATCCTCGATCACCTGGCTCGCGGGGGCCAGGGGACCGCGGAGGAATACGTCGAGGTGCTGAAACTCGCGAAGCTCAAGCGGGCCGTGATGAAGTACTCGGGTGTCGCCTACTCATCCAAGGAGCCCTATCCGCACCGGGACGCAGCGCCTCTGGTGCGACGGGTCTATGACGCCTTCGGTCCCGATCGGATCATCTGGGGATCATTCGGGAGCACGCTCGAGGCCTTCAACCGGAATGCCGCCCTGTTGGACGAGATGTTCAGGTTCGCGAGCGAGGCGGACCGGTCCCTGATCCGCGGAGGCAACGCTTTGAGGTTGTACGGGTTCGCGAAACGGGGCTGATTGAGGGTGCACTCAGGAAATCGTCAGGAAGGCCGGATGGGCAATCGATGGTGAATGGCGTCGCTCGAATGTTCGACGGCGGCCCCGAGATGCCGCTGCCGGGCGATGCGCCGGCGCGGCCACGGTGAAACGGCTCCGCAGTTCGCCAGTGAGCAAGGGCTGAGGCGAAATCCAAGCCCATGGGCCATTCAGCAAACCGTCGAGCGACCACCTGGCGCTAAGCTACTTGCCGGCGCGGGAAAGGCCCAGATCGGCCATGATCTTGGGAGACTCCTCCTCCTGAGCAAGGAGCTTGTGGCAGGTGTCGCAATCCTGGGTGATCGTGCGATTGCCGGTGTTTGAGGCTCGCTCGTCGTGGCAGCGGAAGCAGCCGTCGGAGTCGTAGTGGCCGATGTTGTTGAGGTAGGAGCCCCACTTAACGTTCATTTCGGGGAAGACGTTGCGGTTGAAGGCGGCGAGCACGCCGCGGGCGCTTGTTTCGATGTCGTTGCGCCGGGCGCTGAAGACGGCGGGGTGGTTCTTTTCGTAGAAGGCAGTGAAGTCCCGGGGCACGCCGGTCTGAGCCGCGGCCTCGGTCTTGTATTCGACCTTGACGGCTTCCAGAGCGGCTTTGCGGACAAAAGGCAGCGTGCGATCGATAGCGCCTTCGAGAAGAGCTTTGTCAATCGCCTTTTCGGGCAGATCGTAATTGTGACTGGGCCGCGTGTGGCAATCGATGCACTCCATCAGCCGGACGGGCATGGAGCCTGGAGTATCGTCCTTGTAGCCTTCGGCCTTGTAGATGCGGCGCTCCCCGCCGCGCTTATATTCCACCCAGGGGATTTTCTGGCGTTTGGGGTCGGAGTGGGCGTAACTGATTTCGACGCCGGGGCCCATGTGGGCGCCATGGATGCCGCGATAGCCGTTGCCGCCGCCGATGTGGAGCAAAAGGACGGTCTTGAGCTCTTTGGTCTGTTCGTCGTCGGTGAAGCTGGAGCGGACGCGGATGGCGTCGCCGCCGTACTTCTGGGGCCAGTGGCAGACCTCGCAGGTCTCGCGCGCGGGACGCAGATTCTCGATAGGCGTGGGAATGGGCCGCGGGTAGAGATTGAAGGCGACGCTGACGACCTGCCAGGAGCCGGAGATCTTGCTCTTGACGAACCAGTTGGCTCCGGCCCCGATGTGACATTCTACGCAGGCGACGCGCGAGTGGGGCGAATTCTGATAGGCGGTGAACTCGGGCTTCATGACGGTGTGGCAGGTCTGGCCGCAGAAACTGACCGACTCCATGTAGTGGACGGCGCGATAAGTGAACTGCGCGCCGATGACTACATTGGCCAGCGTCGTGACGGCGAGGAAGGCGAGCAGTTTGCGGAAGCGCGGATTGGAGAGATCGAGCGGCGGAAAGACCTCGGGCAACGCGCCGCGATTTCGTTTCTTGTGCAGCCAGATGCCAATGGGAATCAGTGCGAGACCCAGGAAGAAGACGCCCGGCAGCACCATGAACTGGAGGATGCCGAGATAGGGATCCTTGGCGCTGCCTCTGAGCATGGTGGGCAGCAGGAAGACCCAAAGAAGGCCGCCGGTGGTGGTGAGAATGACCCCGAGCAGACTGATCCAGTTGCTTGAGAAGTAGACGAAAGGCGTGAGCCAGCTCCTCAGAGACATGGAAAGACCTCCCATCGGGTGTCGCGCCGGCGATCAATCGCCATGTGCGTGATGATCCCCGGTGATTCGCGGGCTGTAGCCGGTGAGCCAGGCGGGATCCATCGGGTAGACATCAGGATCGAAGATAACACTGTAGAAGTGCCAGACGACGATGGCGGCGGTGGCGAGCACTGCCTCATAGAAGTGGACGACGCGGGCAAAATCGATCGCGACCTTGGGAAAGACGGTCAGAGTCCAGCTGTTGAACCAAAGCATGAGGCCGGTGACCGCCATGACGGCGGTTCCCCAGATGAGCGCCCAGTATTCGATCTTCTCGATATAGGAGTGCGATGACTGGCGCGGGCGCTCCTTGCGCAGCCCAACGCGCCACAGAGTGCCCTCGACCATTTCGCGGATGTCGCCCCAGACGGGGAGGAGTTCGCGCCAGTGTTCGCGCAGGACACGGTTGAAGATGAGCGTGAGGACGTGGAGGACGCTGGTGGCGATGAGGATGACTCCGGCGGTTCGGTGCACAGTCCCGCGCAGGGGATAGTTCCCTTCAAAGGCGACGACGGGGCGGGCCCACCAATGGTCCGGATAGTGGAGGGCGAAGCCGGTGTAAGCGAGAAGGATGAAGCTGACGGCAAGCAGCATGTGCTGGATGCGCTCCATGCGGTGCATGCGGACGTGGGTCTTGTCGACGGTGCGGAAGACCTGCATGGGGAGTTCCCTGCCCTGGAAGCGCATCGTGGCGAGTTTACGGATCAGATCGCCGGCGTGATGGATGAACATGAACCCGAGAGTTCCGGGGATGACAAGGACATAGAAAAGGGTGGCGTAGCCGACGAGCGGGGGCGCGTTGGAGCCGGTTTCCACTTCATGGACCGGTCCGAGAGCGAAGCGGCTGCCGGCGCCGGGATGGCACTTGCCGCAGGTGGCGGCGAGATTCTTCGCATTGGTCATCGACTTGGGATCGGAGGAGGGCAGGATGTTGTGCACGCCATGGCAGGAGGAGCAGTCCGCCACAGTCTGGGATCCGGACTTCAGGGCGAGGCCGTGGAAGCTGGACTCGAAGGAGGTGAGCCGATCGGCGGGGAGGCCGAAACGGCGCATGAGCTTGAGGTCTCCGTGGCACTTGCCGCATGTATCGGGGACGGCGGTGGAAAAGACGCTGGACTTCGGATTGGTGTGCTTGAGAATTTCGTGTGCGCCGTGGCAATCGGTGCAATCCGGCGCGGAGCGGACGCCGGCTGCGACCGCCTTGCCATGGACGCTGGCGGCGAACTCGGCCCCGACCTTGTCATGGCACATGCCACAGGTCTCCGGGACGGACTTGTGGAATTCGGCCGTGCGGCCGCTTTTCACTTCATGAACGTCGCCGTGGCAGGAGGCGCAGTCGGGAGCCATCTGGTTGCCCTTGCGGATCTGCGCGGCGTGTTCGCTTTGTTCGAATCTGGCGACGCTTTGCGCGTGGCAACTCTTGCAGGCGGGCTTGGGAGTGTTCTCCGGATGAGGATACTCCTCATGCTTCACGTGGCAACCGGAGCAAGGGACGGCGGCGTGGGCGGAGGCCTTGGTCTTGGTCTCCTCCTCATGGCACTCGGCGCACTTGGAGTTGGGGACAGTCCCCTTGGGCGGAGTGGGAGCCATGCCGGCCGCCAGCGGCGCGCAGAGAAAGAGAAAAACTGCTGTGGCGCGGAGAAGCCCGCCGCGATTCGTCATCTGCATTGCATTCCTGACTGCGAGCCTTCAGGCTCCCCGAAGCCTCGCCGTGTTTGCGGGATCGATTCTAACAGGCGGAATCACCGAGCCGTCCGCCGCAGCCTAGTTGGCGAATGTGGCCGAGCTGGACGACATAAACACATCGTAGGCGTAGATGCCGCCAAGGACGAGTCCCGAGATGACCAGGATGATGGTGAGAAGTTTCCCCCATTTGTCGATCATCTCAAGCTTCCGCGCGATGGCGGTCTGCTCGCTCACCACCGCCGAAGCGTCACCGCTGAGATGCAGCGTATCGTCCTCATGGGAGGAGACAATTTTCCGCATCACCGCCAGGACGATCACCACCAGGGCCAGAACGCCCCACGCGATGGCATAACCCAACATATTGGACATGGGCAGACACTCCTTCTTCCGGCCCCGCTTTCCGGCCCGGGACTGGAATTGAACCTCTCGGAAGCCGCGCCCAGTCGACCTCTCATTACATAGGGCGCAGACCATCCGGCATTTGTTTCACCGTACCGGCGCGAAGACAAGTGCTCAGCACCGCCAGCACGACGGTATTCATCGGATCCTGATCGCTCAGGACAGACTGCACACCCGCGTCCCAGGCGGCGCGGAGGCGGCCTTCATCGTTTCGAGTAATCAAAACCACGCGGTCGGCATGGAGGGCGGCGAGCGGTTCGCGCTCAAAGCGCTGGCCGTCCATGACGACGACGCAAGCGGAGGTGAAGTCGGGCGTCTCGACGCAAAGCACGGGGATCTGCGTGCTGCGCGAGAGCATCCTGCTCAGCGCTTCCGCCTTCGCCGTATCGCTTAGCACGAGTTGAATGGTGCACATCGGCTTCGCCCGGCCGGATCGGGCTCTGGCAGGGCCGCAAGACAACTTGCAATCCTGAGACCATTGTCCGGATACGGCTTCAGACCTTAACATCCTAAATTGTTTCATGAGGTTACATTCAGGAACGCGGGAACGTGCGCGCCTGCGAAACCGGAAATGTGGGGCAATTCCCCCATTCGGCAGAGTGAACGTGTATGATACAAGCGTTTCGAAGTCATACAATAGAGTATTAGCTGGGTGACATGGCCAAGATCTCTCCCGCGTGGCAAGACACTGCGCTCCTTAGTACCGTTTTCGACCAACTTTCCGACGCGCTTGTTCTGTATGGTTCCGATCACGTGATCACCGGGATCAATGCGTCGGCGGAACGGTTGTTCGGGATGTCCGCGGAAGAGATTGTGGGCAGAGACTGCAGGGAGCTGTTTCACTGCACCAACTGCGAGCCGGGTTGCGGCATGCAAAACGGGCTGACAGCCCCGAACACGTCCAACGGGACGGTCAGGCTGCATCTGCCGAACGGGCTTGAGCGGGTGGTGGTGATCCGGACGGCGCCGATCGGAACAGGCGGGATTCTGGTGACCATCCGCGACGTGAGCGCGGAGATGGAGCCGCAGAGGCGGGAGATCGTTGCAGAAAGCCAGGTGATGCGCGAACTGCTGAACTTCGTCCGCCGGGTGGCGATGAGCGAGGCGACGACGGTGCTGATCGAGGGCGAGAACGGTGTCGGCAAAGACCTGATCGCCAAAACTTTGCACTATCAGAGCGCGCGGCAGACCGAGCCGTTTATTGCGATCAACTGCGCGGCGATCCCGGAGACGCTGCTCGAAAGCGAGTTGTTCGGCTATGAGAAAGGCGCCTTCACCGACGCGAGGGCGCAGAAGAAAGGGATTTTCGAACTCGCCGACCGCGGAACGCTGTTTCTGGATGAGATCGGCGAGATCCCGTTAATGCTGCAAGCGAAGCTGCTGCGGGTCCTGGAAGACCAGTGTTTCCGCCGGCTTGGGGGCTTGAAGGATATCAAGCTCGACTTGCGGGTGATCGCGGCGACCAATAAAAATCTCAGAGAAGCGGTCCGGGAAGGCGCCTTCCGGCAGGATCTCTACTACAGGCTGAACGTGATTCACCTGAACATTCCACCGCTGCGGGAACGCCCGGAGGACATCGGGCCGATGGCGCAGTTCTTTCTTGAGCACTACAACCGCAAGTTCAAGCGGCAGATGCTGGGGGTGAGCCCGGATGCCCTGCAGATGATGCTCAAATACGACTGGCCGGGAAACGTCCGCGAGTTGCGGAATGCAATGGAGCGGGCGATGATTCTGGAGGATTCAAGTTACATCACGGCCGCGAGCCTGCCGATGACCATCGCAGGCCCCCCGGATGAACACCGGCCGGAAGCAATGGCGGCGCCGGTCGCCGCCCGGGAGCCGATGCAGCCGGAGGATGGGCTGTCGCTCGAGGAAAACGAGCGGCGGCTACTGGTTTCAGCGCTCGACAGGACTCACGGCAATCAGACGCAAGCCGCTCGTTTACTCAGGATTACGCGGGACACCCTGAGGTACAAGATGAAGAAGTTCGACCTTCGCTGAGCGGCGCCTCGGCTGTTGCGTAGCCTTTTTAATTTGCACGGCTGCAATCTCAGTGTAGTGAAAGGAATCTAGTTTGATGATATGGTGAGATTCCTTCCTCTGGCGATGTGCGCGCTCATCTTCGCGCCGGCATCCACATATGGGCAATCGGAAGCCGGCGGCGCAACGCTCGCCGGTTCGGTGTCGGATCCCTCCGGATCGGCCGTGCAAGCGGTCAAGGTCACGCTTTCCAGCGAACAGACCGGCTTCAGCCGGGTTGTGGAAACCAACGAGAGCGGCCTGTACAGCTTCATCCGCGTTCCAGTGGGGCAATACACGCTGACGCTTGAAAAGGCAGGATTCCGGCAACTGAAGAGGACGGGAATCAGCCTGACGGTGGGGGCGGTCCAGTCGCTGGATCTTCAACTGACCGTGGGGGGCGTGAGCGAGAGTATCACGGTGACCGGGGAACTTCCCCTGGTGGAGACGACTCGCAGCCAGGCGGCGACGTCAGTAAGCGAGCGGGCGGTCAAGGAACTGCCGATCAACGGGAGGAATTTCCTCGATTTCACGCTGTTGACGCCGGCTGTCAACCGGGATCCTCGGGGCGGAGACTTGAGCTTCGGCGGGCAGCGCGGGACGGCAAACAGCCTGCTGGTGGACGGGATGGACTCCAACAACCTGTTCTTCGGGCAGTCTGCCGGACGGGCGGGGACGCGGAACCCATACTCGTTTTCGCAGGACTCGGTGGAGGAGTTCCAGGTGAACACAAACGGCTATGCGGCCGAGGTTGGGCGCGCGGGAGGCGGCGTGATCAACGTGGTCACCAAGAGCGGCACGAACGCCTATCACGGCAATGCGTTCTGGTTCTATCGCGACCGTTTCATGAACGCCAACACGTGGCTCAACAACCAGCGTGGGATTCCGAGGCAGCCGTACCACTTCAATCAGTTCGGCGGGACGATCGGCGGCCCCGTGGTCAAGGACAAGCTCTTTTTCTTCGCCAGCTATGACGGCCAGCGGAACAAGAACCCGAATCCGGTGTTCTTCCCGTTTGCGCCGCCCACGGACCCCTTGTCGCAGCAGGCGGTGGCGGAACTGACCCCGTATCTGGCGCCGTACACGACGGGCTCGGACAACGACATCGGGCTGGCGAAGGCGGACTGGAACATCTCCAACTCGAGCCGGCTCAGCGTACGGTACAACATCCATCGTTTCCGGGGCGTGAATTTCGAGAACGCGGGGCCGCGATCGGCTCTGGAGCGGACAGGCAACTCGAACGTTTCGACAGATCATCTGGCGGTGAATTACAACCAGATGTTCGGATCGGCCGTGGTGTGGGATGCGCGGGTGAACTGGCTGAAGGATGATCAGCCGGGGCTGGCGAACTCGGACAAGCCGGAGGCGCAAATCTTCCAGAACAACAACCTGTATCTGGCGATCGGGCGGAACAACTTTTCGCCGCGCTACACCAACTCCAAGCGGCTGCAGACAGTGCAGACGGTGAGCGTCGTACGAGGTCCGCACACCTTGAAGATCGGCGGCGACCTGAACTTCGAGCGGATTGACAATTTCTTCCCGGGTAATTTCTCAGGCTCATTTCAATTCAACAGCCTGGCGGACTACGCGCTCAAGCGGCCCGCAAGGCTGACACAGGCGTTCGCGGGCGAAGGGACCGATGGGCCGCTGACCAAACCGAACATCAACGAATTCGCCTTCTTCGCGCAGGACTCCTGGCGCGTGACCGGCCAGCTTACGCTCAACTACGGCTACCGCTACGACCAGATGCGATACGAACAGCCGCCGGTGTTGAATCCGGACGCTGGGCTGGCGGCGTTGGGACTGAAGACGAACGTCATCAACAGCGACACCAATAATCACGCGCCGCGGTTTGGCTTCGCCTATCGCGCCGACGAGGCGGGCAGGCATCTGATTCGCGGCGGATACGGGATTTTCTATGCGCGTACGCCATCGATTCTGATCGGGACGGCGCACTCACAGAATGGGATTCAGGTACAAACGTATTCGATCACCACGGGGCTGCCGCCGTATCCCGCGGTTCTACCGGGACCGCCGGCGGCGCAGCGCCGGCCGGACATCTACGTTGTGGATCCGGCATACGTACAGCCGCTGACGGCCCAATGGAACTTCAGCTACGAGGTTCAGTTGGCCGGAGACGTGGCGGTCGAAGCGGGATACCTGGGCGTACGCGGCTATCACCTGTCGCGGACGCGCGACATCAACCTGTTTCCGACGCAGCCGCAGGCGGCCAGCTTCGCCGACGGCGCCCCGACGCTCGTTCAGGTGAGGCCGGCCACCCGGCCCAACGGAAATTTCGGCCGGATCAGCCTGTTCGATTCAGGCGCGGATTCCAGCTACCACGGCGGCTTCATCCAGGTGAACAAACGGTTTGCGCGGAACTTCCAGTTCCTGGCGAGCTACACCTTCTCCAAAGTGATCGACACGATGCCGGACGGGACCAGCGTGGTGGTCGGTACCGGCGACGACGCGAAGGTGGCGCAGGACACCTTGCAGCCAAACCTGGACCGCGCGGTGGGCGAGGCGGACGTAACGCACAAATTCGTGGCCAGCGGAATCTGGGATTTGAACTACTGGGGCAAGTCGTCGAATCCGCTGCTGCGGTATGTAGTGAACGGCTGGCAGATCTCGGGGATCTACAATGCGCGGACCGGGCTGCCGTGGTCGGCCACGGTGGGAGGCAACTCCGACATCAATGGCGACGGCAACGCGCGCACGGACCGGCCGCCGTTCCTCGGCAGGAACACATACCGGCTGCCGAACTACTACACACTGGACGCCCGGGTGAGCAAGGAGATCCCGCTCTACGGAGAACGGCTTCGGATGCGGCTCATTGGAGAGGCGTTCAACCTGACCAACCAGGTGAACATTTCGGGCGCCAACCGCAGCCCGTACAGCTACAATGCGGCGTCGAGGATCTTCACGCCGGTGAGCAACTTTAACCAGCCGAGTTCGGTGTTCGACCCGCGAATCCTGCAGTTGGCGGTCCGGCTGGACTTTTAGGCCGCTACTCGATATCGACCATGACAATCTGAAGCTGTCCGCGGCGTTCGAGCCAGAACGCCGCGGGCTGGCCGCTCGGGAGCTCGGCGACGAGCTTGAGAAAGCCGTCGAGAGTGGAGACTCGGCGGTTGTTGACTTCGTAGATGACATCGCCGGAAGCGAGAGCGCCTTCAGCGGGAGAGCCGGCGAGAAGGGCCGCAACGACCACTCCGGAGAGGCGGCGCGTCGGGCCGATGACCGGGGTGACCTTCTCATCAAGCGTGGCGGCGAGAATGCCGAGCCGGGACACTTGGTTGTCGCGCTGATTCAGCGCGCGTAGCAGTCTTGCAGGATCGCGGGGCCGTTCGAGCACGGCCATCTTCAGAGTCCTGGGCTGTCCGTTGCGAAGCAGTTCGACGGTGACCGTTTCGCCGGCCATCTGGTAGATATTCACCCCGAATTGTCTGGCGTTTTCGATCTCTTTGCCGTTCAGTTTAAGGATAATGTCCTTGGGTTCAATGCCGGCGGCGGCGGCGGCGCCTTCCGGGACGACGTCGGCGATGATGACGCCGTAGTCGCGGGGCAGTGAGAGAGCGCGGGCCATGTCGGAGGTGATTGTCTGGGCGATGACGCCGGCCTGGCCGCGCTTGACATAGCCGTCCTTGCGGATCTGCTCGTAAACGCGCTTGACGAGGTTGGCCGGGGCGGCAAAACCGATGCCTTCATTGCCGCCGGACTCGGAGAGGATCATGGTGTTCAATCCGGCCACGCGGCCGTCGAGGTTGACCAGCGGTCCGCCGCTGTTGCCCGGGTTGATCGCGGCATCGGTCTGGATGTAGATCATCGGGCTGTCGGGCTTGAGCTGCCGCGCGACAGAACTGACAATGCCCATCGAGACGGAGTTTTCCAGACCGTAGGGGCTGCCGAAGGCAAAAACCACCTGGCCCTGGCGGAGCTTTTCGGAGTCGGCGAACTCGAGGGCGGGAAGGCCCTGCTCGGCCACCTTGAGCACGGCGACGTCCGTCTCAGAATCGAGGCCAACGAGTTCGGCGGAGACGGTCTTGCCCGAGGGCTTAAGGATGGACTGGGCCCGCATCGCCTCTTCATGCCGTAGGGGAATCACGACGTAGAGCCGCCGTGCACCGGCGACGACGTGAGCGTTCGTCAGGATGTAGCCGGATGGATCGACGATGACGCCGGAGCCGGTGGAGCGGGAGGTTTTCAACATCCCGGCAGAACCGTCTCCTGCGGGGGCAAGGCCGCTGGCGAGGATCTGCACGACCGCGGGATCGACTCGATCGACAAGCTCCTCGACGACCTCGCTGAGGCCGGGCAGCGCGCTGGCAGGCTTGTGCGCCTGGGCGGACAGAACGAGAGGGAGCACTGCCAGGAGGAGAGAACGTCTCATTGATAGACATGATAACGGGCGGCGCAGCCCCGCATTTGGGGGGTGATCTGAGTACTAAGGACGGGTTGTATTGAGCCTGGACTAAGATGATTCCCGCAGTTCTTCTCTAACCCTCGCATCGTAGGCTGGAATTCGATATGTGGCTAAGTAGCATCCCTGGGAATCCTTCTCGCGCTTTGACCTTAGGAGCGCTGGTACTTTCGGCTCTGGCCGTTGCCGGCCGGGCCGAAGCGGCGGCGGTGACGTTCAATATGCTGGGCGGCGATCCGGCGTACGCGAGGTTCGGCCGGAGCGTCATTGACCCGGTCACGGGTCTGAGGGTGAACTCAGATGGCATGCAGGGCGGCCGGTTCAAGCTCAGCAATTTGGGCACGGGAACATACACCGGCGATTTCCAGGGGCCGGATCCGCTGTTCTGGGCGTTCTGTATTGAGCCGAGGGAGTCGATCGCCAATGGGATCCACACGCTGGAGGTGATGTCGCTGTATCTGGGGACATCCAATATCGGCGGGATGGGGGTGGCAAAGGCGAACAGGTTGAAGGAGCTGTTCGGCCGGTGGTATCCGGACTTCTCTCAGCCGCTCACTCAGGTGGCCGCTGGCGCGCTTCAAGTGGCTGTGTGGGAGATCGTGAGGGAGGACTCCGGGACGCTGGATATCTATACGGGGGACATCTACTTCTATAACGCAAGCGGAACGACTCCCGGCGTGCTGGCGCTGGCGCAGACCTACGTCCAATCGATCGACGGGACGGGTCCGAGGGCGCATCGGCTGGTGGCGTTGTACAAGGTGGGAACGCAGGATCTGATCGCACAGCGCGACTTGACGGAGTCGCCGGAGCCTTCGGTTTGGGCGATGTGCGGACTGGGGCTTGCGCTGCTGGCGGCGGCGGGAAGACGGCGGTAAGAGTTACAGCCGCCGGAGGGGCGTGGCGAGCGGGCGTTAGTAAATCTTACCCAGAATTGGTTGATGCTCCTATATAATCTATTGATTTAGCTGGACCAGATGTTTGGCGCATGAATTGCTCTTACTTTGGTGCCGGAAGGAGTGGCAGTTCATGAGCGATCGTCTTGTCCAAGCAGAAAGCGATTCGGGAGATAGGCAGGTCAGAAACTGGCCTTGGCTGTCGATCGCGTTGGGTGTGGGTGTGATCGCCAGCTTGGGAACGGCGCTGTATCTCCATGCGGGAATGTTGAGTCTGCGGATGGAAACGCAGACGCTGGCGCGGGAGATCTCGGCGTTGCGGCAGACACTGGCGGTGAACGACGTCTCCCACTCGCAGAGTCTGGCCGAGATGAAGCACGCTCTCGACACGACCCGCAAAGAGACCGCCGATCGAGTGGAAACGACGCGATCTGAAGCGCGCGCGGAAGCCAGGCGCCAGGCGCAGGCGGCCGCCTCGGGAGTGCGCTCGACGCTGATCAAGCAGCAGGACGAACGGGCCAAAGCGCTCGAGATGCAGTTGAGCGAGATCCAGGCCGAAACCCGCGAAGCTTCATCGAAGCTTTCCGACATCACCACGCAGGTGAGTTCGGTGAAGACGAGCGTGGAGAGTACGCGGGGCGAACTCGACCGCACGATCGCAGACCTCAAACGCACGACCGGAGATCTTGGATTGATGAGCGGGCTGATCGCCACCAACAGCCGCGAACTTCAGGCGCTGCGAGAGCTGGGCGAGCGGGACTACTATGAGTTCACTCTCAGCAAGGTGAACAAACCGCAGCGCGTTGGCGACATCCAGGTGATCGTCAAGAAGACCGATCCGAAGAAGAACAAGTTCACCCTGGAGATCGTAGCGGACGACAAGAAGGTTGAAAAGAAGGATCGCGGGTTGAACGAGCCAGTGCAGTTCTACGTGGTCAGCAAGGCGCGCCAGCCGTATGAGCTGGTGGTCAACGAGATTCGGAAGTCGCAGATTGTCGGGTATCTCTCGGCGCCGAAGCTGAAGATGGCGCGGCGCGGCGAGAGTGATTAGGTTCTGCTCTGTCGATCGCTTGGATTGATATGCACGGATTGGTGAGTCGCCCTGGTTGGGTCCTTTGGAGCGTACTCCTGGTGTCTCCCCTTATGCCAGCAGGGAAGGCGTCAGACCAGTCCGGCATCGCGGTGCGTGGCGCTTTGACGGAGGGTCGCTTCGTGAGGCCACTGGCGGATCGGGCGGCTTGCGTCGCGCACCGCGCACTTTGGACGAAAGGATTTTACAGCTCCTTCCCCGCAGCGAAGGGCTCGCCGAAAAAGGTTGTGCGATTCCGAGGCCGCACGACTTCATCGAGGGCAAGGTTCCGACTCCTCCAGGAATCCCCCTCACAGTCCACGGTCCGTTCCGGATTCGGGCAGTCACCTGGATCCTTGAGGAGAATGGACCGGTCTCCTCGAGGGTTCGACAGCCCGAGAAGGGACGGCCGTGGCGCGGCGAGTCCGAACTGAGTGTACGCGGGCAGTCCGCGGGTGACGAGCCCAGACTGTTCGTTGAATCAGAAGGCATCCCAAGGGTTGCCTTCTCCATTGGCGGGCCGCGCCCACACGGCCCGCCCTCTTTTTTAGCGAGGAGTCGCGCTAAGCTGCCGATAAGCACAACAGAGTTTGGTTTCTATGTCTTGCGCCGCAGCAATTCCGAATTGTGCATTGACGCAAAGGCCAGCGAGGATTCTGGTTGCGGAGGATCATCCGGTTAATCAGATATTAGTGCGTAAAATACTGGAGAAGAATGGGTTCGAGGTTGTACTGGCCGGGGATGGGGAAGTCGCGCTCTCGCTCTGGCGGTTGGATCCCGGACAATACCGTTTGATCCTCATGGACATCCAGATGCCGAATCTGGACGGCCTGGAAACGACGCGGCAAATCCGGCGGGAGGAAGGCTCAAAGCCTGACCCGGTTCCCATCGTGGCGCTGACGGCCCATGCGATGGTGGGCGATGCAGAGCGGTGCTTTGCCGCGGGAATGGACGCGTACCTGCCAAAGCCGATTGATACTCAAAGACTTGTCTCAACTCTCCGCCAGTTCTTGAACCGCCAGCCCTGCTGAAGCCGGAAACTGCATGAAGAGGGTCAAATCGGCTAATCTAGGTTCGGGCGACCGCCCGAACCATGCTCCGTCAATCCTTCCTCTTTCTCTCCAGGCGGCGAACCCTCCGCACGTGGATGGAGACCTCTTCACTGGCACAGCGTCTGACCCGACGCTTCATCGCCGGCCGCACACTGGATGAATGCCTTCAGGTGGCGATGCGGCTCGGCGAGAGCGGATTCCTGTCCAGCCTGGACCATCTCGGCGAGAACGTCAACTCGACCGCAGAGGCCGAGCTGGCCCGGGCGGCCTACGAGGCCGCCTTGCAGGCGATTGCGGGTCACAGACTCGGCGCCACGGTGAGTGTGAAACTCACGCAGTTGGGGCTGGATTTCGCAGAAGCGCTCTGCCTGCAACACGCCCGCGTGCTCTGTCAGTTGGCGCAACGTTTGGGAACGCGGGTCGAGTTCGACATGGAGTCGAGCGAATACACGGAGCGGACGCTGAACCTGGTTGAGCGTCTTCATGCGGAAACAGGCAGCGTGCGGGCGGTGGTGCAGGCCTATCTGCACCGGACCGCCGCCGACGTCCGGAAATTGAACGCTCTCGGGGCGCCGGTGAGGTTGTGTAAGGGCGCTTACAGCGAACCGCCTGCCGTGGCGATGGCTTCCAAGCGGGACGTCGACCGGAACTACCTGAATCTGAGCAGGTTGTTGCTGGAAGAAGGGCGCCACCCGGCGTTGGCGACACATGATGAGGCCATGGTGGAGGGCATCCTGGAACATGCGGCCCGGATCGGACGGAAGGCCCCGGACTTCGAGTTTCAGATGCTCTACGGAGTGAGGCGGGACTTGCAGGAGCGGTTGCGGGGCGCGGGTTATAGGGTCCGGCTGTATGTGCCGTATGGCGACGCCTGGTATCCCTACTTCATGAGACGGCTGGCGGAGCGGCCGGCCAATGTTGTCTTCATCGCCCGAAATCTGGTCCGGCGTTAGCAAAACCATGACTGATCCTGGAACCGCCGCCTTCTGAATGCGTCTAATAGAAGGAGACTTCGGCGATGAAGTACTGGGGCTACTTCGCGGGCAAACTGGTTGCGGCCGGCGCAATGCTGTACGGCGTCTGGGTGGCGATGCATCTGTTGTTGCCGGAGCCGGTGGTTTTCATGCGGGTCCGGATGGGCGGCTTCGCCCAGGATCTGACTTGGACGGTGGCCTACCTTCTCTACTGGCTCGGCGCTGCGGGCGCGGTCTTCTTCATCGTGTGGGACCAGCGTCGGCGCTGCCGCACATGCCTGCGGCGGCTCATGATGCCTGTGAATTCAGGCAACTGGAGTTTAGCGTTGATTTTCGCCCCGCCCAAAACTGAATCCATCTGCCCCTACGGACATGGGACTCTCGCCTCGCCGGACACACACACCTCCTCGGCGCAACCCACTTCATGGGAAGAGCACGGCGATATCTGGGAGGAGTTGGAGCACCTCGATCCGCGAGGGCGGTAGCACGGGAAAGAGTCCGTTCTGCCGTGTGGGAGAATTAAGTTCGGGTCCCTGTCGAAGTGAAAGTTCAGATCCCCAAACGCTCCTGGGCGCTCCGCCTGCTCTTCCATCCGGCGGGGAAAATACTCGCCGCAGCCGTCGTCTTCATCCTCCTGATCGGCGGAGGTGCGTTCACCTACACCTGGATTCACTTCTCGAATCTCATCGACGAGAAGCTCAAGGAAGGTCCATGGGATGAGACGGCGATGCTGTTCGCCGCGCCTGAGGAACTGCGGGCGGGGGATCAGGTTTCGATAGAAGAGATCGTCGGGGCGCTGCGAAGGCGGGGCTACAGCCAATCCCCTTCCAACCGAATGGGCTGGTACCGGGTGCGTCCGTCCGGAGATGGGGTTGAGATCTACCCCTCCCGGTTAGCCGCGGAAGAGATTGAAGGGGGCATCGTCTACATCAAGGGAGGCCGGGTGGACAAGATCCACGCGCTCTCGGATCATTCCGAACGCAAACGCCTTCTGATCGAGCCCGAGCTGATCACCAACCTGTTCGACCGCAACCGGCAGAAGCGGCGCTTCGTGGCCTTCAATGATCTTCCCAAGGTTCTGATCAACGCCGTATTGTCGGCGGAGGACAAGCGATTCTTCCAGCACTCAGGCTTCGACCCGATCCGCATCATCAGAACCGCCTGGGTGGACGTCACCCAAAACAGGAGGTATGGGGCGTCGACCATTTCGATGCAACTGGCTCGAATGATCTGGCTGACGCAGGAGAAAACGGCAAAGCGAAAGCTGACCGAGGTGCTGATCACGCTGCAAATCGAGCAGAAGCTGAGCAAGGATCAGTTGTTCGAGTACTACGCCAACCACGTCGATCTGGGCCAGCGCCAGAGCTTCGCCATCCGGGGCTTCGGAGAGGCTTCGCAGGTGTACTTCGGCAAGGACGTTCGCGAGCTGACGGCGCCGGAAGCAGCGCTTCTGGCCGGATTGATCCAGCGGCCGAATTTCCTGAATCCATACCGCCACCCCGAGCGCGCCAAACAACGCCGGGATATCGTTCTCAAACTGATGAAAGAGAATGAGTTTCTGACAGATTTGCAGTATGTGGAGGCGGTTTCCTCCCCTCTCAAACTGGCCACGGGCGGGATCGAATCCACCGATGCGCCTTACTTCGTCGATCTGGTTCTGGACAACCTGAAACGGAACGACATGAATGCGGCGGATTTTCAATCGAAGTCCTACCGGGTCTACACGACTCTGGACCTCGGCCTGCAGCGAGACGCGGTGGAAGCGGTGCGGGCCGGGATGGCGGAAGTCGATGGACTGCTGGCGAAGAAGAAGAAGAAGTATCCGCAGCCGCAGGTGGCGTTGGTGGCCGTGGATCCGCACACGGCGGAGGTGAAAGCGCTGATCGGCGGCCGCAGCTACGGAGAGAGCCAGTTGAACCGCGCCCTCGCGAGGCGGCAGCCCGGATCTGTCTTCAAGCCTTTCGTTTACTCGGCCGTTTTGAGCCTGGCGCTCGAAGGCGGGCAGGTGGTGACCCCGCTGACGGTGGTTGAAGATGAACCGCGCGTCTTCGAGTATGACGGCAAGGAATACGCACCGAACAATTTCAAGCAGCAGTTCAACGGCAGAGTGACCTTGCGGCAGGCTCTGGCCAAGTCGCTCAACATCCCGACGGTCTCATTCGCGGAGATGGCGGGTTATGAACGGGTGGCCGACATTGCGCGCCGGGCCGGGATGACCGGAGTGCGGGGTACGCCATCGGCGGCGCTTGGCTCGTACGAGGCCAGCCCTCTGGATGTTGCGGGCGCCTACACGGTCTTCTCCAACGGAGGCGTGGCGGTGGAGACGGCCACGATCCGCGAGGTTCGAAGCGCGGAGAACTCCTTGATCTACAAGCCGAAGCCCGCTAAGCGGGCGGTGCTGGATCCACGGATCAGCTACATGGTGCTGAACCTGATGCAGGACGTCATCAACTCCGGCACAGCGGCGGGCGCGCGCAGCCGCGGTTTCTTGTTACCGGCGGCGGGCAAGACGGGCACTTCGCACGATGCGTGGTTCGCCGGGTTTACGTCGAATCTTCTGTGCGTGGTCTGGGTCGGCTTCGACGATAATCAGGAGTTGCCGCTTGAAGGCGGGAAGGCGGCTCTGCCGATCTGGACGGAGTTCATGAAACGAGCGCACGCGCGGCGGCAGTATCGCAACGTGACTCCTTTTCAGGAGCCGGACGGAATCTCCTTCGTCGAGGTGTGCCCGCTGAGTGGAGCCCGGGCGACGGACCGCTGCCATGGAACACGGACCGAGGTTTTTATCGCCGGCACCGAACCCGGAGAGATGTGCCCGATTCATCCGGGAAGTTCGCGGACGCAGATCGCACGGTGGGACGATGAGACGGAGGCGAAGCCGGCTGCGGGCGCGGCGGCGGAGCCGGCCCCGGCAAGCGTACAAGCCTCGCGGGTTCGAACGGATCAACGGGCGCCAACTCCGGCGGCGCAACAACAGCAAACTCCCCAAAAGGAACCTGCCAGGAAGGGCGCGCTGCGGTCATTCTGGGACTTTCTCCGCGGCAAGTCGTGATAGTCTTGGGCCAGGAGGGTATTATGGGCAACAGACATGGCGTCATATCCCTCAACGGCCGGACGGTTTGCGTCGTTGTGGCGCTCTATGGCGCCCTCTCGGGACCTGGACTGTGCCAGGAAAAGCTGCATGCCGGAGTCGGCAGCGTTCCGTCGCCAACTCCCGACCGGCCTGCTCCGCTGAGCAACGAGGCGCGCGCGGATATCTTCATGGCGCGGAAGATGTACCGCGAGGCCATCGAAACCTACCAACTGGAGAAAAAGCCATCGCCGGTGGTTCTCAACAAGATCGGTATCGCGTTTCATCAGACGGGCGACTTGAAGCAGGCCGAGAAGCACTATCAGCGGGCTATCAAGGCGAAGCCGGATTACGCGGAGGCGATCAATAATCTGGGCACGATTCAGTACGCCAACAAGAGCTATCGCAGGGCCGTCTCGACATACAAGAAAGCGCTGAAATACTCGCCGTCGTCGGCCTCGATCTACTCCAATCTAGGCACGGCCTGGTTCGCCAGGAAGAAGTACCCGGAAGCGATCGCCTGCTACGAGAAGGCGCTGGCGTTGGACCCTGACGTCTTCGAGCACCGCAGCACGGCGGGCGTCTTGCTGCAGGAACGCTCGGTCGCCGAAAGGGCGAAATTCCATTACCATTTGGCGAAGCTGTACGCCAAGCAGGGGAGAACGGAACTGGCGCTGCTGTACATCCGGAAATCGCTGGAAGAGGGCTTCAAGGAGCGCGCGAAGTACCTGGAGGAATCCGAGTTCGCCCAGCTTCGCGCGTTGCCGGAGTTCGATGTGCTGATGAAGATGGAGCCGCGTGTTCTCTAACCGGAAACAGACCTTGATCGCGGCGGGCGTCATTATCGCCTGCGGTTTTGGGTTTTATCTCTGGCACTCGTCCCGGCTGAAGAGCCTCTCGGTAGAGCGGCAGAGGATCGCCGTGCTGCATCTGGACAACCAGACGGCAGATGCCGAACTGGACGCAGCCGGGACAGGATTGGCGGCGCTTCTGGCCGAAAGGCTGGGAGGGCTGCCGGGCGTGGCGGCGTTTGTGGCGGCCAGCCCGGCGGAAGCCGCGGGGCGAGGCGCCACGCTGGTGGTCCACGGGAGAATCGAGCAGCTGCGAGGTCAGTACCGTGTCTTGGCCAACCTGGAGCGGCTCTCCTCGCGGGAGTTCGAGGCGGCAGGATCGGTCGCGGGGGAGAAGGAAGCCCTTCCGGCCCTGATGGACGGCATCGCGCGCGGTGTGCAATCGGCCGTGCGGCCCAAGGGACAGTTGCCTGCCGCGGAGTTTCGAACAATCGAAGCGGCAGTGGCGCTGGGCAGATCCATGGTGACTGGCAATGCGGAAACCGCAATCGCGGAGTTGGACGCCGCAGTGCGCGTCGAGCCAGGATGCGGACTTTGCTGGCGGCGCCTGGTAGAACTGCACGCCGCGGCCGGGAGACGGGAAGAGGCTCTGGCGCGGGCCGAGGCGAGCCGGGCGGGCAAGGTCACGCCGATGAGCCGGGCGGCGATCGACTATGAAGCGGCGCGGCTCCGCAATGACGTCTCCGGACAGCGGACCGCCCTGGAGAGGTTGGCGAAACTGCGGGCCGGAGAGCCGGAGTATCTGGCAAGACTGGCCCGGATCCTGGCAGGGCTCGGCCAATGGAACGAGGCCGCCGAAACGCTGCGAAGCGCAGTTCAGGCGGCGCCGATGGAGCCGGATTTCTGGAACGAGTTCGGATACGCGCTGGCTTGGGCCGGCAAGACTGACGAGGCGTTGCGCGCGCTGAACGAATACGCCCGGCTCGCCCCTGACTCCGCCAACCCGGGGGACTCCCGGGGTGAGGTGGCGTTGATGGCTGGGCGGTTCGCGCAGGCCATTGAGTTTTTTGAAGAGTCCTACAAAAAGGACAAGGCCTTCAACGGGGGGCAGGCGCTGGAGAAGGCCGCCCTGGCGGCCTACCTGAACGGAGAGAAGGCGCGCGCGGCATCCTATGTGGACCGTTACCTTGGCGCGCTTCCGCAGCCTCCGCCTCCGCCGGCAAGGCTGATCGGGGCTCGCTGGCAATACGCGCTGGGAGGCGTCGAATCGGCCTTGAAGACCGCGGAAGCGGCTGACGCGGTCTCCGCGGCGGTCATCGCAGCCGCCGCCGGAGACGAAGCGAGCGCCGCGCGGCTCTTGGCGGCAGCGCCTCCACAGAGTGCAGCGCGAGGGAAGTTGATTCTCGCCGCCTCCACGGCATGGCCTCCCGCTTTGGCGTCCCGGCCCGAGTTTGCCCCGCTGAGGGCCTTCCGCGCCGTGCTCGAGCGCCGCTGGAGCGCCGCCTCTGCCGAGTTCACTGCGATGCTCAAGAGCGTACCGGCCAACTCCGCGCAGGCGTCGCTGCTGAAGGAATGCGCCGCCTGGGCGCTGGTGATGGATTCCAAGGCCGCCGAGGCCGGCAAACTGCTCGGCGGATCGTGGCCCATGCCCCCGCCGGCTGCGTTTTCCGAGATCACGCTGCTTGTTTACCCGAATCTTTTCTATACACGCGCGGAAATCGCTCTGGCGGCGGGAAAACTCAACGAAGCGAGGAAGTACTACGATCTCTTCCTTCTATACGCCGGCGACAGGAAAGACACACTCGGAATGATCGCGCGCGCGAAAGCGGCCGCCCGCGTGTAGTTGAAATTGGAGAACCCGATGAAACAGATCCTGACGGCCGCCGCGGCCCTGATCTTGCTTGGATTGATCCCGCTCGAAGCGCAGAACACCGATCCGGCGGTGATGACGGAGGCTCTGGCCGTCCGTGAAGGGATCGTGCAGAGCCTGGCCGCACTGAAGCATTACACCTGGACCGAGCGCACTGAAGTGCTGGTGAAGGGCAAGCCGAAGTCGGACACGAGCGCGCAGTGCCGCTACAACGGGTTCGGTGAGCTGACGAAGACCCCGGTTTCAGGTGCGGCGAAGGAGGATCCCAATGCTCTCTCGAAGCGCCCGCTGGTCCGGAAGAAGGCCGAGATCGAGGACTACATCGAACGGGCGGTGAGCCTGGTCCACTCCTATCTGCCGCCAAAACCGGACCGGATTCAGTATCTGCTTGGACACGGCGGCGTCAAGCTCGAACAAGCCGAGCCGGGCCGGTTTGATCTGGTCTTCAGGAAATACCTGCGGGACGAGGACTCTTTGATCTTCTCCTACGATCCGGCGTCGAAGCGGCTGGTGAAGATCCTGGTGAATTCGAACCTGGGCAACATCAAGGATCCGGTCACGCTGGAGGCGAAGTTCGAGACTCTGCCTGACGGGGTGAATCACCTGAGTTCGGCCGTATTGAATGCGCCGGCGAAGAAGGTGCGGGTGAACACGCGGAACGCCGAATACCGGAAGACGGGCGACTGAACCCGCTCACCCGCCGGGTTTGAAGGCCAGCAGCACATTGCCGGGCATGCCGCCGAAGATGGAATAGCCCGAAGTGACGTAGACCATGCCGCCGGCGACGGCGGGGCCTGCTCCGTCCATGGAGCCGCCGCGCGCGGGGATCAGATTGACGGTTTCGAACTCGCGTGCCGTATCGAACGACCAGATGATGGCGCCGGTTTCGGCGTCGTAGGCGCGCAGCACGCCATCCATGGCGCCGGAGAAAACCGCTCCGGCGGCGAGCGTGGCGGCGGCCGACTGCGCCGGACTGCAGGGGGTACGGCCGGGGGGGCACGAGGGCGGGGGCGCGTTCCAGAGAACGCGGCCCGATGCGGCGTCCAAAGCGAAGAGGCCTCCCCCGGTTTGAGGGTTTGGATTGCCGTACTGGCGGCGTCCGACGACCGTGAGGCCGTAGTCGGAAAGTGGAATGTACACCCGGCGTCCGTCGGTTGCGCCGCCCCATTGAATCCCTCCGAGCAGGCCTCCCCTGCCGATGGGCGCCTGCCAGACGATTTCGCCCTGGCGGTCGGGATCGACGGCGGTGACGACGCCGGACTTCTGACCTGCGATGAGAAGCCTCTGTCCGGGACCCGCCTCGATGAGCATGGGCGCCATGCCGAAGTTGGCGTCGGGACCGGGCTCGAAGGGGCAGTTGGCGCGATCGGGGGAAATGCAGGCGACGTTCCAGACATCGCCGGGCGTGATCTGCTTCGACCAGAGGATGCGCCCGTCATCCATCGAGAGCGCGACAAACGCATTTACGAGCGAGGTGGCGGGGGGCGAGTAGTTCTCGCCGGTGGTGACGTAGAGAGCGCGTTTGGCCGGGTCGAGCGTGGGCGTGACGCGGACGCCAATGCCGGAGTTGGCGAAGCTGTCGGCGCCGGCGGCGTTGCGGCCTGCGAGTTTCGGAGGATCCGGCACCATGTAGGTTTTCCAAAGAACCCTGCCGGAAGCGGCGTCGAGCGCGGCGACGCTGCCCCGGAAGGTGCAGCAGGGATACTTGGGGTCGCTGGCCATGCCCTCTTCCTGCGATGCGACGGCGACGTAGAGACGGCCTTCGTGAAGCGCGGGCGCGGCGGTGATTCGGGCGTGCGGATGGTTGTCGAGCCGGGTCTTCCAGAGGATTCTGCCGGTGGAGCCATCGAGCGCATAAACCTGGCCGAGAAGGTCGCCGATGTAGAGGCGGTTTTGATCGTCGATCACCGGCGCGGTGCGAACGGGGCCGTCGGCCTGCATCGTCCAATGCGTGCAGCCGGTCCTGGCGTCGAGGGCGACGACTTTGCCCGACCGGCTCCCGGCAAAGAGCCAGCCGCCGGAGATGGAAGGGTGAGCGAAGGCGACGGTGTCGCCCTGAAAGCCGTAGGCCCAGGCGAGTTCGAGCTTCGGAATGTCATTGCGGGTGAGGCCGGCCTGGGGGGCGTTGCGCCAGTTCAAGTTCCCTGCCCCGCCCCATCCGTTCCACTCCGCGCCCGCCCGCTGGAACTTCGCGCCGTCCGCGCAGCCGCGGACGACATCGTTGAGCAACTGCCTCGGGCGGGCGAGCCATTCGGCCACCATGGCGCGTTCGCGCGCTGTCATGGGAGCGGCCTGCTCCTTC
>CAYWST010000037.1:0-1044 GCA_964461075.1 uncultured Solibacteraceae bacterium
CTTGAGCACTGTGTAGATGCGGTGTGTCGTGTTCCTGCTGTTGAAGCTGGGCACGCCCATCGGATAGGCCTGCTCGTGATAGGCGTCGGGCCTCGCCGTGATCGAAACTACCTGCCACTTAAGCGTGATGTCGCTCGCCGCCGCCTTGTCATGCGCGTTCGCCGACTCAAACTCCACCTCGCCGGACTCCCCATACTCGTCGAACGCGACCGTTTGCTGGCCCAACGAGCCGTAAGGACTGGCGGTACCGTCGGGGAGTACCGTCGCCGCGGATATGACGGCGGACTCCCATTGATCCGAGCCCCAGAATTTCGCCTTCACCTTGAGCTTCTTGTTCGCCAGGAAAGCGGCGGGCGAAATCGTGCCTTCCGAATAGGATTCGTCCGTCGCCGTAGTCTCGCGGACATCGGCTTCCCATTCCGGCTTCGCGATCTCGGTCGTTTCATCGATCCGGAGTCCGTCGAGTCCGTCGTCGGACCCGGCCGCAAAATCGAATTTCGCCGAGCGCAATTGAACCAGCTCACCTGCTGCGCCCTGCAGCGAAAAATTCTCAATCGTGCTGCTTGCCGCCGTGCTCGCGGAACACACTAGCTTCATCGTTTGCGGAGTCATTCCCAGGATGTCGACGACTTTCGTGATCCGCTTAACACAAGTTTCAGCATTAGGCCACATGTCGCTCGGCTCTGCATAGCAAGTCCACGAACCGATGCTGAGCGGCGTGACCACCTCATGGTGGCCATCCAGAACGGCGTACATCTCGTCCCAGATCAAAGTGATGTCGACTGTCGTGTGGCAGTCCCCATTGGGGCAATCCACTCCCCTGCCGCGCGGCAGGGAATACATCATCTCAAAGGTAATGGTCGTCTGTTTCCCGCCCACCGGCACGGTGTAGTAGCGGGTTTCCTCGACGGGCTCCGAAACCTCTCCTCCGGTAGACAAACTGAACCATTCCACTTTGTAGAGCATCTCGCCGTCAGCCAACGCAGGCTTCAGAACGCGATGCTTGCCGGGGCCGGCGACTGTCAGGGGGGGGGGGGGGTGCTT
>CAYWST010000037.1:1054-23337 GCA_964461075.1 uncultured Solibacteraceae bacterium
CCCCCCCCCCCCCCCCCCGCTTGAACTGCGGCCCCGATTACGGCCATCAAAGCAAGACGCCGTAATAGGTATAAACACTTAGGCATATTCCTTAGTTACTCCTCGCCAATGAGAGTTCATCGACGTGCCTAAATAGTAAATGGCTCTAGGTGGTGTGTCAACGAAATAATGGAATTAAGTTGTTTTGTTTAACTATAAGAAATAGGACAGATTCCGCCTCGCTACAGATGAAATAGAGTGAACGCGGTACGCTTTAAGCCGTTCATGCCGACTTGGCGCCATCGAGCGTTCGGCGTTTTTGCCGGGGACTGCGTTTAGTGATAAAAGGTGAGGTCATGGAACACGAACCTCCCTTGATGAACGGCATGGTGGAACTCGAACCTGTGGACGATCCGGGCGTCGATCGGCGCGACCTGTTTCGCGGGGCGGGGACGATTGCGGCTTGGCTCGGCGCGGCGAACGCGAGCGCGGCGCCGGCGGCGCCGGAGGGAGCGGTGCCCGCGGCAAAACCAGGTTCGCTGTTGCCCCTGGTCCCCTTCGGCAAGCACAAGGTGACCCGGCTGATCGCCGGCGCGAACCCGATTTACGGCTATTCCCACTTCAATTACGTCTTTTCCGCGCACATGGGGGAATATCACACCACCGCCCGCGTACTGTCGTTCTTGCGCGAACTCGAACGCGCGGGCGTGAATACATGGCAGGCGAGTTGGAGCGAACGGCTGGAAACCGACTGGCTCAAGTACAAGGAGCAGGGCGGCAAGCTGCAGTTGCTCGTCCTTTCTCGCCCCACCTTCAACGATGAGCCGGAGATGCTCAAGAGGGCCGTCAAGCTGAATCCGATGGGCATCGCGCAGCACGGCGCATCGACCAACCGGTTCTGGGATCTGGGCCAGATGGACAAGTCGCTCGATTACCTGAAGCGGATCCGCGATCTCGGCGTGATGGTGGGTCTGTCGTGCCACAACCCGCTGGCCGTCGAGTACGCCTGCGACAAGGCGTGGGACGTGGACTACTTCATGACCAGCCTCTACTACATCAACCGCCCTAAGAAAGAATTCGAGCGAATCCTCGGACAGGCCCCGCTCGGCGAAATCTATTTGCCGGCGGATCCGCCGCGCATGATGGAGACCATCCGCAAAGTGAAGCAGCCGTGCCTGACCTACAAAGTGCTGGCCGCGGGCAGGAGCGTCAACTCTCCGAAGGAAGTGCGGGCTCGCATGGAGGCGGCATTGAAGGGGATCAAGCCGACGGACGCGGTGATCATCGGCATGTACCAGCGCTTCAACGATCAGATCGGCCAGACCGCGGAGTTCGTCCGCGAGATCGCCGGCGGTCAGCGGGCATAGCGAGCCAGCACGAATCCATTCGGGTAGGGCGTGTGCTCGGTCAGCCTGAGCCGCCGTGGAGCTATGGCGCCGCCAAAGAGGGGAATGCCCTGGCCGATCAAAACAGGGTTGATCTTGAGAATGTACTCGTCGATTTCGTCGGCTAGCGATGCTGCCAGTTTCGCGCCGCCGCAGAGCCAGATCGCTTTACCCGGCTGTGCTTTCAGGCTCTGGACCAGGGGCAGCGGGTCGCTATGCCAGAGTTCGACAGAAGGCTCGGGCGACTGCCCCATCGAGGTGGAGACAACAAATTGCCGCAGCGGCGCGTAGGGGCTGAGAACCCCTTCCCGCACGCCGACTTCGTACGTCGCGCGGCCCATGAGGACGGTATCGAAAAGCTGCGGATCGCCCGCAATGCCAAGCGCCTGTCGCAGATGCGCAGGGAACGTCTCGGGGAACCTCCTGAACAGATCCGGGAAGTGTTCGCCCTCGAAGAGAAAGTAGCCGAATGATCCGTCGGGCTGCGCAATGAACCCGTCGATCGAGATAGCTACATAGTAGATCAGCGGTCGTGACATAAGGGAAGATCTGTGGATGGTATCACCGCTACGTGGTATGTAGCGCCGTACACCGCTGCGTCATCCCGGGAAAACGGCGACAATTGAGAAATACGAAGTCTCTACTGCGACCCCACCCGCGCACAGAAAGGACCATATGACCATGTCGAGGTTGCTCACCGGCTGCCTTCTCACGATCGTCCTGATCGCCTCTCCCGCCCTCCAGGCGCAACCCGCCAGCCTCGCAAAGGCCGCTTCCGTCGAGGGCATCACCGAGTACCGCCTCCCCAACGGTTTCCGGGTCATCCTCTTCCCCGACCCCACCAAGACCAACATCACGGTGAACATCACCTACCTTGTTGGCTCCCGCCACGAGGACTACGGCGAGACAGGCATGGCCCATCTGCTCGAGCACCTGATGTTCAAGGGCTCCACCAACCACCCCAACATCCTCAAGGAGCTTCAGGACCACGGCGCGCGGCCCAACGGCACCACCTGGCTCGACCGCACCAACTACTTCGAGACCTTCGCCGCCTCCGACGAGAACCTCGACTGGGCCCTCTCGCTTGAAGCCGACCGCATGGTCAACTCCTTCATCGCCAAGAAGGACCTCGACAGCGAGATGACCGTCGTGCGCAACGAGTACGAAGCCGGCGAGAACAGCCCAGCGCGCATCCTCGACGAGCGCGTCATCTCCACCATGTTCCTCTGGCACAACTACGGCAAGTCCACCATCGGCGCGCGCTCCGACATCGAGCGCGTTCCGATCGATCGCCTCCAGGCCTTCTGGCGCCACTTCTATCAGCCGGATAACGCCGTGCTCGTCGTCGCCGGCAAGATCGACGAAGCCAAAACGCTTGCGCTCGTCGCCAAGCACTTCGGCCCCATCCCCAAGCCCACCCGCCAGCTCCGCAAAACCTACACGAGCGAGCCCACGCAGGACGGCGAGCGCCAGCTCACCCTTCGCCGCACCGGCGACATTCAGGCCGTCTCCGCCGGCTACCACATCCCGCCTGGCGCGCATGCCGACTTTGTCGCCATCGATATGGCCGCCGAGATCCTCAGCGAAGTCCCCGCCGGCCGTCTGCACAAGGCTCTCGTCGAAACCAAAAAGGCCACCAGCGCAGCCGCCTATACCTTCCAATTGAAGGAGCCCGGCATCTTTCTCGTCTCCGCCCGCGTCCGTCTCGAAAGCGACCTCGAGGACGCCCGCAAGACGCTGCTTGCCACTATCGACGGAATCAAGGCCAAACCATTTACTCAGGAAGAACTCGACCGCGTCCGCACAGCCTGGCTCAAGAACTTCGACCTCGCCTTCAACAACAGCGAGCGCATCGCGCTGCAGCTCTCCGAGTGGCAGGCCATGGGCGACTGGCGCATGATGTTCCTCTACCGCGACCGCGTCGGCGAAGTGAAGCTCGCCGACGTGCAGAAGGCCGCCGAGAAATACCTCATCGAATCCAATCGCACCGTCGGCGTCTTCATCCCCGACAAGAACCCGGTCCGCGCCGAGATTCCCGAATCTCCCGACGTTGAGTCGCTTGTAAAGGACTACAAAGGCCGCCAGGCCGTCAGCCAGGGCGAAGCTTTTGACGCGAGCCCCTCGAACATCGACAAGCGCACCGCCCGCGGCCGCATCGCCAACGGACCCAGGATCGCCTTCATCAGCAAAAAGACCCGCGGTGAGCAGGTAGTCGCCACCATCAGTCTCCACTTCGGCGACGAGACTTCGCTCGCCGGCAAGTCCCGCGCCGGACAGATGGCCGGCCAAATGCTCATGCGCGGAACATCCAAACACACGCGCGAGCAGATCAAGCAGGAGTTCGACAAGCTGAAGGCGCAAGTGATGGTCGGCGGTTCGGCGCTCGGCGCATCCGCCCGCATTACTACCACACGCGCCAACCTGCCCGCCGTGCTCGATCTCGTCGCCGAGATCCTCAAGGAACCGAGCTTCCCGCAGAGCGAATTCGAACAGCTCAAACAGCAGTCGCTCGCCGGCGCCGAGAACATGCGCAGCGAACCACAGGCCATCGCCATTACCGCCGCACAGCGCCACCTCCTGAGCCACTACAAAAAGGGCGACCCGCGTTATGTCCCGACCATCGACGAGCAGATCGAGGAGATCAAGGCCGTCTCCCTCGACGACCTGAAGAGCTTCCACAGGCAGTTCTATGGAGCGGCCAACGCCGAGATGGCCGTGATCGGCGACTTCGACGCCGAAGCCGTTCAGAAGCAGGCCAACGCCCTGTTCGGTGGATGGAAGAGCCCGGCCGCCTTCAAACCGGTGGTGCTCTCCTACGCCAAGGCTGAAGCGGTGAACAAGGCCACGGAAACGCCCGACAAGGCCAACGCCGTCTTCTTCGCCGGCGCGGCTTTGAAGTTGAAAGACACCGACCCCGACTATCCCGCGCTCCTGCTCGGCAACTACATCTTCGGCAGCGGAATGAACTCCCGCCTCTTCGCCCGCATCCGCGGCAAAGAGGGTCTCAGCTACGGCGTTGGAAGCAATCTTCAGGCGCCCAGCGAGGGCGATATGGGCATGTTCATGAGCTTCGCCATCTCCAACCCCGCCAACGCCGCCAAGGTCGAGGCGTCCTTCAAGGACGAACTCGCCCAGGTCCTCGAAAAGGGCTATAGCGACGCTGAAGTCGAAGCCGCCAAGAAGAGCTGGCTCCAGTCGCGCCAGGTCAGCCGCGCCAACGACGGCGAACTCGTCGGACGAATTGCCGCCAACGAGTATCTCGGCCGCACCATGGCCTTCGACGCCGGTATCGAAGAGAAGGTCAAAGCGCTCACACCCGATCAGATCCGCGCCGCCATGAAGAAGCACATCGATCCCGCTTCGATGAGCTTCTTCAAAGCGGGCGACTTCGCCAAGGCCGCCGCCGCGGCCAAGCCTCCCGCGCAATGATTACCGATCTCGTCCAGATCCGCCGCCTCGGCGAACAGAAGCGGGAGGAAAACTCCCGCTTCCGCAAACATCTCAAGACTTATCGCCACAACGAGCGCAAGTTGAAGAAGATCGCCCAGGAGATCGAAGACGGGATCAATTGCCTCGAATGCGGCAACTGCTGCCGCGTCGCCACCGCCAAATTGCTCGATCGCGACGTCGACCGGCTCGCAAAACGTCTGCGTATCTCACCCTTCCGCTTCGTCGAGGACTACTGCGACGAAAGCGAGGAGGAAGGCCTGATCCTCAAGCGCGACCAGGAGACGGGCTGCGTCTTCCTGAGCGGCAACGAGTGCACCGTCTACGAAGACCGCCCCGCGAGCTGCGCCGACTTCCCGCATCTTGCGCGCGGCGCGCGCTCGCTCGAATCGCGCATGTGGGCCATGCCGGACCGCGCCACCTACTGTCCCATCGTCTACAACACGCTCGAGGCGTGGAAAAAGGACTTGGGCTTCAGTCCAACTTCTCGGTGACGGTGACAGGATTCTTGAGCCGGAACGTCAGCCGCGTTTCGGCGGAGAGTTCAGCCTGCTCGCCGCGCGTCGCAAGCACCGTACCCGCGCCTGCCGCGCCGCCAATGCCCGCGCCGATCGCAGCGCCCTTGCCGCCGCCGGCGATCGCGCCGATCGCCGCGCCGATGCCGGCCATCACGCCGGCCTTCACCGCGTCCTTCTTCACGCCGCTTTCACTCTCGCGCTTGAACGTGTCCGTCTCGAGTTCGAGCTTCTGCCCGTCGGACGTGGTCAGTGACTTGAGTTCGAGAGCCAGCAGCGCTCTGCCTTTCACGCGTCCGGCGCGCGCCAGCTCGACGATGTGCCCGCGCGCGGTCGCGCCCTTCTCAGCGAGCACGAAACCGTCGACGATCAGCGGCTGATCGAGCGTCGCCGAGAATGTATCGCCGTTCGAGTTGCGCTCGGAATTGAGCGCTTCTCGCAGCCGGACCGTCAGCATCGTGCCTGCAGGGATGGTTGCTGTGTGGGGCTGGCGCGGTTTGGGCGGAGTGGCCGGTTCGTAAGGCTTGTCGGGCTTGAAAACTGTCGCTGTTTCAACAGATTTGGGCGGGTCAGGGACGGCCGCGGGAGGGGGCGGAGGGGGCGGTTCCACCGCCGGCGGCGGTGTGGAAACATTTCCAGAAACCGGCTTTTCCACGATTTTTGGGGAAACATTTCCAGGTTCGGCCTTCGCCTTCTTTTTGACCGCCGGGGGCGGCGGGGGCGGGGGCGCCGGTTCCAACACCGGTTGCGGCGCAGGAGGCTCGACTGCGGGCGGCACGGCCGGCGCGGGCGCGGAGATCTGAGCTGACTTCGGTTCGGGCCTGCTCGCCCTTCCCAGCCAGAAGCCCCAGAGCCCCAGGGCGGCCGCCAGTAAGCCAAACAGCGCGTAAGCTTTGGTCGTCATGGCGCGGTCACCTCCATCCCGTCCGACGCGCCGCGGCGCAACCCCGTTACAATGAAGAGGATGGGTTTCCCCCAGAGCGTTCGCATCGGCGGCGTCGAGGTCGCTCCGGCCACTGTTCTTGCACCCATGGCCGGCGTCACCGACACCGTCTTCCGCCGCCTGATCCGCGATCAGGGCGGCTGCGGCCTGCTCATGACCGAGTTCACCAGCTCGCACGGCGTCGTCGCCATGGAGCGGCACAAGAATTCTTTGAAGAGGTCCAAGGCATTTCATTACTTGTACTTCGAGCCTCAGGAACGGCCGATTTCGGCGCAGCTTTTCGGCGCCGATCCCGAGGTGATGGCCGAGGCGGCGCGCGTCTGCGAAGCCGCCGGCTTCGACGCCGTCGACATCAATTTCGGATGTCCGGTGAAGAAGGTGGTCCGCTGCAACGGCGGGTCGGGGTTGCTGCGCGACCTGCCGCTGGTTGAGCGGTTGTTGAAGGCCGTCCGCGCCGCGATCAGAATCCCTTTGACCATGAAGTTTCGAGCCGGCTGGAACGAGCATGAACTCGTCCATCTGCAGATGGCTCGGCTGGCCGAAGACAACGGCCTGCAGGCCGTCGCGCTGCACGGGCGGACTCGGGAGCAGGGCTACTCGGGAACGGCCAACTGGCGGTGGATCGCCGAAGTGAAGACGCGTGTGAAGATCCCGGTGATTGGCAACGGCGACGTCGTCTCGCCGGAAGACGCCGTCCGGATGGCGCATGAAACCGGCTGCGACGCGGTCATGATCGGCCGCGCGGCAAGCTCCAATCCGTGGATATTCAGACAGATCAAGGAATACCTTGAAACTGGCGCATATTATCAGCCGAGTGAACAGGACCGTTGGGAAATCATGCACCGCTATTTCTCCATGCTGCTCGAAAAGGGCGGCCTGGACGTGGCCGGAAAGATGAAGCAATTCGCCACCTACTTCACGCACGGCGTCCGCAACGGCGCAAAGCTTCGCGCCGCGATTTACCAGGCGCGTGAAGGCGCCGAAATCCTCCGCCTGGCGGACAGGCACTTCGAACACGAGTTGGCCGCCGCCGGTCCCGCATGAAAAAGGTGCAGCTCATTACCGATGGTTCCTGCCTCGGCAACCCCGGGCCGGGCGGCTGGGCGGCGATCCTGCGCTACGGCAGACACAAGCGGGAGATGTCCGGCGCGGAACCCCGTACCACGAACAACCGGATGGAACTGACGGCCGCGATCCGCGCGCTGGAAGCGCTCACCGAACCCTGCGATGTCGAGGTCGTCACCGACTCGCAGTACGTCAAAAACGGCGTCGAGAGCTGGATGGCAAAGTGGAAGAAAAATGGGTGGAAAACCGCTGACAAAAAACCTGTATCAAATCAGGATTTATGGCAGGCGCTCGACCTCCAGTTGCAACGCCACAGCACAAAATGGGTCTGGACGAAGGGCCACGCCACCCACGAGGACAACAACCGCTGCGACGAGCTTGCGCGCGCGGCCGCGGCCGGACAGGACGGAAGAGGGCAGTGAAAGTCGCTCTGTTCGGCGGAACCTTCGATCCGATTCACAACGCCCACCTGCGCGTGGCCAAGGAGGCCGCGGACCGCTTCGGCTTCGAGCGCGTGCTCTTTGTCACCGCGGCCAATCCGCCGCACAAGCCCGCCGGATCCACCACCGCCTACGAGCACCGGCACCGCATGGTGGAGATCGCCTGCGAGGCCGATCCGCGCTTCGAACCCTCCCGGCTTGAGGACCACGCGGGACAAAGCTACTCGATCGACACGATCGAGCGGCTGAAGAGAGATCTGGGGCCGAGAGACGAACTGTTCTTCCTGATCGGCGCCGACGCCTTCGCCGAAATCGGATCCTGGCGGCGATCGCAGGAGGTGCTGAAACTCGTGCGTTTCGTGGTTGTGTCGCGGCCCGGCTATCAGTACCCTATTCCGGAGGGCGCACTCGTCGAGCGGCTGGAGACCTTGGCGTTACAAATCAGTTCCAGTGAGATCAGGCGGCATCTGGAGGAGCAAAGAGCCGCAGCCGATCTCCCTCCGCGCGTGCTCGAATACATCCGGATGCACAAGCTTTATCAATGACTGCGCGAATCTTCTTCAAGCTGATCTTTGCCGTGCTGCTGATCATGGTGGTGGCCCTGTCGGCGGTGGATTTCCTGGCCAGCGACATGGCCGAACAGGCTTATCTCGACGGACTCACCGTGGAGATGACCGAGAAGACGCGGATGCTTTCCGTATTGACGGAGCGCGAACTTCTCTCGCTCACTTCACAAAGCGTGAAATCGCTGGCGGCCGCCGCGGGAGGACGGCTCACCATTGTCGATCAGCAGGGCAACGTGACCCATGATTCCGAGGCCGATCCCGGGCGCATGGAAAACCACAGCCACCGGGCCGAGTTCCGGGCCGCCCTGGCCGGACACACCGGTACCAGCATCCGGGCAAGCTCGACCCTCGGCGTCAACTTTCTCTATGTGGCCGGTCCGGTGAAGGGCGGCGCGGCGCGGCTCGCCGTGCCTCTCAAGGCAGTCCGCACTCAGATCGTCGCGATCCGCAGGCGGCTGATTCTATACACGGGCATCGCCTTCCTGCCCGCCATCGTGCTGGCCGCATTCTTCGCCCGCTACTTCTCCGCCAAGCTCGGCGCCATCATCGACTACGCCTCCACGCTTTCCATGGGTGACTTCAGCAAGCGGCTCAAGGACACCGGCGACGACGAACTCGGGATCCTCGCCCGCCAGCTCAACGAGACCGGCGAAAAGCTCCAGCAGATGTTCGAGGAGCTGCAGCGCGAGCACATCGAACTCGAAAAGGTCGAGCGCATCCGCAAGGACTTCGTCATCAACGTCTCCCACGAGCTGCGCACGCCGCTGGCCTCCATTCAGGGCTACACCGAGACGCTCATCGACGGCGCCATTCACGACCAGGACAACAACATTCGCTTCCTCAATATCATCCGGGCCAACGCCGAACGCCTTGGCCGCCTCACCGCGGACCTGCTGACTCTAAGCCGCATCGAGCTAAAGACCCAGCGGTTCCAGTTCGCCTCCTATTACGCGCACGCGCTCATCCAGGAGTGCGTCGAGAGCCTCCGCCCCGTGGCGGAGAAGAAGAACATTGCGCTGGTCTTTCATCCCGGAGCGTCTGAAACTGAGGTGTTTTGCGATTCCGAAGCCGTCCACCAGATCATGTCGAACCTGCTCGACAACGCCATCAAATACACCCCCGAAGGCGGGAAAATCAGAGTCCATACGCGCCCCGGCCGCGCCGGAGACAAGGAGTGCCTCGAGGTGTGCGTCTCCGACACCGGCATCGGCATCCCCGCGGAGGACCTTCCGCGGCTGTTTGAACGGTTCTACAGGGTCGATAAGGCGCGCAGCCGGGAAATGGGGGGCACGGGCCTCGGCCTCGCGATTGTCAAGCACCTCGCCCGGGCCATGGGAGGCGATGTGGGGGTGGAGAGCGAACCGAACAAAGGAAGCACGTTTTGGTTTAGTCTGGCGACTCAGGATCTGGGAATCGGCGAACAAGGCGCGCTTCAAACAGAGTTCACATCGGTGTAATCTTGCTGTAACCATTGAGGCGGTATCTGTCAAATAGGGTCCAAGCTGATGAAGAAAATCTTGTTGATTGAAGACGATTCCGATCTGTTCGCGCTGCTGAAGTACAACCTCGAGAAGGAAGGCTTCCAGATGGTTGGCTCGCAGACGGGCAAGGGAGCGGTGGAGCTTTGCCGGAGGGAGCGCCCGGATCTGGTGATTCTGGACATCATGCTCCCGGATTCCGACGGTCTCGATATCTGCAAGGGAATCCGCAGCCACCCGGAGTTGGCGCACATTCCTATCATTTTCCTGACCGCGCGAGCCTCGGAAACGGACCGCATCGTGGGTCTCGAGCTGGGGGCCAACGATTACATCGTCAAGCCTTTCTTCGTCCGGGAACTGGTGGCGCGCATCAAGATTCAGTTCCGCAGCCAAGCCCAGCCGCTCCGCACTCTGAAGTCCGGCGGCCTCGAACTGGACCGAAGCTCCTGCCGTGTGCAGATGAACGGGCAGGTCCTCAGCTTGACCGCTACTGAGTTCAGATTGCTGGAGTTCCTGATGAGCCGCCCCGGCGTGGTCTTCAGCCGAGAGCAACTGCTGGACGCCGTCTGGGGCCACGACCGCGCCGTGACCGACCGCACCGTCGACGTTTACATCCTGCGCCTCCGGCAGAAAATCGAGGACGATCCGGCCAGCCCGCTGATGATCCGCAGCGTCCGGGGCTTTGGTTACAGCTTCAACGAGGTTGCCGCGCTGGAAACGGCGTGACAGAATTGGCCGTCTGTTCACATATTTTTCATCGAATAGTCACTGAGGGCTTGTTAGCTTAACGGGTGGATCACCCCTGAACTAACGCATGGTACCCCGTAGTAAGTTCCGAACCCTCTCACTCCTCGTTTCTCTCTTAAACGGCCCGGTCCTCTTCGCGCAACTGGTTCAACCCGGCACGGCTGCTGGAACAGGAATTGTGGCAGGCACCATTTTTGACTCTTCCAACGGGCAGCCTATCCGCGGGGCGACCGTCGCCGTGGTGGAGGTCGCAAACAAGCAGGTGGCCACCGATACCGACGGCCGTTACCAGATCAGCCTGCCGGAAGGCCGCTACTCGATCAAGGTCAACGCGCAGAACTACCTGGAAGCGAAGATCGAGGAGATTGTGGTCAAGCCGAACGAGGCCACCGAGGCCAGCACGGTGATGGCGCTGGCGGCCAACGTCACCAAAGTCGACGTTGTTGAAACCGCCTCGGCCGTCATGGCGACCTCGGAAGCGATGCTGCAGGAGCGCAAGCTCTCCTCCGTCGTCAGCGATTCGATCTCCAATGAAGAGCTCAAGAAGAGCGTCTCCAGCGACGCCGCGGGCGCGCTGCAGAAAGTCACTGGAGTCAGCGTGGTCGACAGCGGCTACGTCTACGTCCGCGGACTGGGTGAACGGTACTCGTCCACGATGCTCAACAGCGCCATGATTCCGACGACGGAGCCGGAAAAGCGCGTGGTGCCGCTGGACCTGTTTCCCTCGGCCTTGATTGACAACATCAAGATCCTGAAGACTTACTCGCCCGACTTGCCAGGCGAGTTCTCGGGCGGCCTTGTTCAAATGCAGACCGTCGAGTTCCCCACGCAGAAAGTTCTCAACGTCAGTTTCTCCACCGGCTTCAACACGGCAACGTCTTTCCGCCGGTCGGGCGATTACCTCGGCGGCTCCACCGACTACTGGGGCTTCGACGATGGCACGCGCGCTTTGCCGGCGCTGATTCCCACCGATAAACGCATCGTGCAAGGGACGTTCAGCCAACAGGAGTTGCAGACGCTTGGCCGGTCATTCGCGACCAATTGGCAGCCGCGCGAAGTGACCTCGATGCGTCCCACCCAGAGCTATTCGGTGGTGGGCGGCAATACCTTCGGCCGCGTCGGACTCGTGGGGGCCCTGACTTTCCAGAACAGGCCGCAGAACCAGTTCGAGATCCAGCGCTATCTCCGCCACGACGGCGTGCAGCCGTTCATTTTCTCGAACTACGAAGACTTCAAGGTTTATAACCAGGCGTCGCGGCTGGGCGCGGTTTTGAACGCCGCCATTCGCCTGTCGCCGTCCAACAAGCTGATCTTCCGGAACACGCTGACGCACGACGCCGACAAGGAGTCCCGCGTGTTCGCGGGGTATGACGGCGGCATTGACAGCGACATGAAATCCGAGCGCCTGCGGTACATCGAGCGCGGCCTCCTGTCCACGAGCCTGGAGGGCGAGCACGCCATGGCGAAGATGGGCAACAGCCTGTTCCGCTGGCAGATGACCTACTCGCAGTCTTCGAGAGACGAACCCGATCTCCGCGAGGTCGTCCGAGGCCGCCTGCCCGACGGGCGCTACAACTACCTCGCGCTGTCCAATTCCGGGCAGCGGTTCTTCACCGACCTGCAGGACCGGATCTATGAGCCGCTTGTGGAGTTTGCCAAACCTTTTTACAAGGGCTCGTTCACCGGCATCTTCAAATTCGGCTATCGCGGAACGTTCCGCAGCAGGGACTTCGAAGCGCGCCGGTTCCGCTTCATCCCGCAGAGAAGCACGACCTTGAATCTCTTCCTTCCTTCGGACCAGTTGCTGGCCAAAGAGAACATCCGTCCCGACGGCTTCCAGATCATCGAGTTCACCCGCGCCACCGACACCTATAAGGCGGACATGGACATTCATGCCGGGTTCGCCATGGTGGATCTGGCGCTGGGCGGACGCTGGCGCGTGGTGGGCGGAGTTCGGATTGAGGACGCCAACATTCAAGTGGTGACGCTCGATCCGCTGGTTCCGAACGCCACTCCCTCCGTGGCCAGCCTGATCAACCGCGATCCGATGCCCTCGGTGAACGTCATCTACGCGCTGACGCCGCGGCAGAACCTGCGATTCGGCTACTCGGCTACGGTGACCCGCCCGGACTTCCGCGAGCTTTCGCCGTTCGACTTCAACAACGTCCAGGGCGGCTTTGTGACTCAGGGCAACCCGAACCTCGTTCGCGGGACGATCGACAACTACGACGCCCGGTGGGAATCCTTCACCGGCGGCGGCGGAGTCATGGCCGCCAGCTTCTTCATCAAGAAGTTCGTCGATCCCATCGAGGTCACCATTCTGCCCGCCAACGATCTGCGCCAGGGCTTTGTGAACGCAAAAGGGGCGCTGAACATCGGCTTTGAGCTCGAGTACCGCAGAAGCCTCGCCTTCCTCAGCCAGCGGTTGCGGGAACTGGCCGTCTCCGGCAACTTCACCTTCGTCGACTCCAACATCGAGATCAAGCCCGAAGACGCCATCCTGCTGACATCCAAGGAACGTCCGCTGCTCGGCCAGTCGCGCTACATCTACAACATCATGACGGAGTGGAACCGGCCCAAGTGGCGGTCGAACGCGCGCTTCTATCTCAACTGGGTGTCCAGGCGCATCTCCGACGTCGGCACGTTCGCGCTGCCCGACATCTATCAGGAGGCGAACACTTTCATCGATTTCGCCTATCAGTACACTTTCGACGAGAAGGGCAAATGGATGATGAAGTTCAATGCGGAGAACCTGGCCAATAACCACTACCACTGGACCCAGGGCGACATTCTCCAACGATCTTTCCGGCTCGGCCGGACTTTCACGGTGGGCCTCAGCTACACCATCTTCTGAACCAGAGCTAGAGAACACTCTCGTTTCCACAATTCCAAAAAGGAGTCAGGAATGATCCCAAAACCAATCCGACAGATCGCATCCGCCCTGACGCCGGTCCTGTGCCTGGCCGCTTTGGCCACGGTTCCGGCCGCCGCTCAGTTCGGTACGTTTGCGTCCTATATTTGGTCCAACAAGTACACCTATCAACCCGGAGAGAGCGTCACCGTCCGCTGGACGGTCAAGACGAACGGGGACACCGGACCCTACGTCGTTGTCGCCTACCGGCAGAACAACCAGACAGGGAAGAAGTATTACTTCCCGGCCGGCACCGAGACTGCCACAGACATCTTCGGCAACAAGCCGCAGGACGGATTGAATCCAATTCCCATCGGCGACACCAACAAGGGCGTGCTGGTGGGCGACGGCGGGCTCATCCCCGCGGTTCAGGTTCCTGAAGAATATGGGATGCACACTCTCGTTCTGCAATTCCGCGATCCGGCCGGCACCCGCATCATCAAGAACAACTACATGAAGATCGGCGTCGTCCGCGGGACGAACCTGATCGATTCCAACATCACGGAAACGCGCACGCTGACCAACGATTACCTTTGGCAGATCAAGGGGAACGTGTTTGTGAAGAACGGCGCGACTCTGAACATCGAACCCGGCACCTTTGTGGAGGGTCTTCCCGGCTCGCAGCCGGCTTCGGCGCTGCTGGTGACGCGCGACGGCCGCATCGTGGCCGAAGGCACCCGGAGCCGTCCCATCGTGATGACCTCCTCCCTGCCTTTCGGCGAGCGGCAGCGCGGCGACTGGGGCGGCCTCGTGATGATGGGCAGAGCGCCGATCAACGTTGGCGCCAACGTGAGCGTCGGCGGACAGCCGGTGGGCAACCCGGCGGGCGAGTTCTTTCTCGAAGGGCTCCCCGGCAACCCGGACACCACCTATGGCGGAACCGACCCATCTCACGACTGCGGCTCGTTACGTTATGTTCGCGTCGAGTACGCGGGCTCGATTTTCGCTCCGAACTCCGAGTTGAACTCATTCACCTGGGCCGGCTGCGGCAGCAAGACCAAGGCTGAGTATCTGCAGGCCATCTACGGTCTCGACGACGCCTTCGAGTGGTTCGGCGGCAACGCCAACGCCAGGTACCTTGTGGGCGGCCTCGGCGCCGACGACTACATCGACTACCAGCTCGGCTGGACCGGCAAGGCGCAGTTCGGGCTCTTCTATCAGTCCCCCGACGAGCGCGGCAACCGCGGGATCGAAGGCGACAACAGCGAATACCTCGCCACGTCGCTGCCGCTCTCCAAGCCCCAGCTTTACAACATGACTTTTATCGGATCTCAGAGCCCCGGCGTGGACGAGTCCAACTCGCCCGGTCTCTACCTCCGGCGCAACGCGGGCGGCACTCTGGCAAACATGCTGGCGACGGGTTTCTACTCAACCGGGTTCTTCCTGGACGGCGCCAACACGCAGTCGCAGGTGACCGCCGGCAACATTAACGCGGACGGCGTCCTGCTCTGGAGCAACGGCCTGGGCACCAACGCCCCGAACACGGTTCAGGGCCAGATGCAGCCGGAGAGCTATACCCTGCTGACGAACAACCCGGACAAGATGAAGAACTTCATCGCGGAGAATCCCCGCTTCCGCCGGGCGTTCGAATACTCCGATCCCGATTTCGGCGGCCAGTTCAATAGCCCAATCTACCGGCTGGGCTGGGTAGCTCCTCCGGACGACGGCTTCTTCGATTCCACTGTGACCTTCCTCGGCGGCATCGGGGAAAACGACTGGACGGAAGAGTGGACCAGCTTCCTGCGCGATTTCGACATCAAGCCCTAGTAACCAGCCGCCGGGTTCCGGCCCGGCTTACTCTGACCGCTGACACGGCTCCGCGCATTCAACGAATGCCGGAGCCGTGCCGGCATTTCGGCGGGTTCCCGGTCAACTTCGCTGGCAGCCTCGCTCACCAGGTCCGCTCTTTGAGGATTTCCTGGATCTGCTCCTCCGCCACGGGCAGCTTTCCGATGTTGTCGCGCAGCCATTGGGAAAAGTCTTTCTCGATCGCGTCGGCCCAGCGCGTGTCGATCTGCCCGGCAGTGTACTTCCCTTCCCTGAGCCGCTGATGGCCGAACATGTCGCGCAACCGGACCACCTCAGAGGTCTTGACGACGCGCTCGGCCAACTGCGGAGGAATGAAGAGAACGCCGCCGTCGCGCCCCAGCACGACATCGCCCGGCAACACGGTCGCCTTCCCAATGCGGATCGGGGTATTGATTCCGATCATCGTTGAATTCAGGTTCGACCCTACCGTGCTGTAGTGGTGCGAGGGATCGTATGAGCGGATGAACGAAACAAAGTTCTCCATCTCCCGGAGCCCGTTGATGTCGCGCACCGCGCCTTCATAGACGATCCCGTTGCCGCTTCTGGCGTAAATCGCATTCCCGACGTTATCGCCGATCGAGGGTCCGTTCTCCTTGAGCCCGAAATGATCGCAGACGTAGACATCGCCTTTCTGCAGCATGTCTACCGGCCAGGCGTTTTGGGCGCCGATGCGGCCGTCCTTTCTGCCCTGCTCGTCGATCACCTTGTGGATATCCGGCCGTCCGGGCAGCCACTGAGCGGTCAGCGCGCGGCCCACCAGCACCTTGCCGGGATGGATGAGCTGCCATCCGTCCTCGTACTGGTGCGTAAAGCCGGCGTTGCGAAGAACGGCCCAGGCCTCTTCGAGCGTGACTGCGCTCATGCGCTTCAGGATCAAGTCGGGCACCTTCGGCCGGCCGTCGGGGAATCTTTCACCTTTCCATTCGGGCGTGTACTTGATGAGTTCCTGGCTGTTGAAGACGCCGGGCTGAGCTTGAACGGCCCAGGCCGCCGCCAGAAGAGCAAACGCGGCTTTCCAAAGCATGGTGATTCGTATTCTACGGCCTGGAGGGCGTCATCCGCGCGGCGATCTGGTGATAGCGGGCGTCCGCGCGCAGATTGACGAGTTCCGGCTCCCGGGCGACCTCGCGCATCGAATACCCCGCCGCCAGCGCCGATTCGATCAGTTGCAGCGCCCTGGCGCGGTCGCCCGAGAGTTCCGCGGCCAGGCCGCATTTGAACAGGACGCCTGGGCCCGGCTTGGGCAGCGCCATCAACTGTTCAACCTGCGCTTTGGCCTTCTCCGGATCGGCGCGCTTGGCGAAGTACACCGCCAGACTTGCCTTTGGCTCGGCGTCGCCGGGCGTTCTCCGGATCGCCGCCTGCACAAGCTGGATCGCCCGCGTGAAAGCTTCCGGGGCGCGGTCTTTCTTGCCAGGCGCCCACCGATAGGCGTCCCCGAGGTTACCCCAGTAGAGGTAGTTGTTCGGATTCAACTCGACGGCTTTTTCCATCGCCGTGGCCGCCGCCAGATATTGCCCCTGGAAAAACCGCGCCGTCCCCAAATTGGACCAGACAGGCGCGCTCGGGTCGAGTTCCAGCGCCTTTTGCAGAGTGGAAGCGGCGTCCTCGTAGCGGTCGAGCATATGATAGGCGGCGGCGAGCGAACGGAGCACGCGCACGTTGTCCGGCGTCAGCGCCACGGCCTTCTCCCAGGAGCGGATCGCTTCGTCGTAGAGGGCTTTGCGGTACTGGAACGTCCCAAGTTCGGCCGGCGGGAGCCAGTTGGATGAGTCGAGGTCAGCCGCTTTGCGAAAGAGCCGCTCCGCTTCATCGCTTTTGCCGGCCTGCTGCCGCGCACGGCCCAGCGAAAGACAGGCGAGCCAGCTTCGAGGATCGAGTTCGAGCGCCCTTTCCAGGCTCGCCGCCGCTTCGGCCTGCTTGCCATCCTCCATGAGGGCGATTCCCAAAGAAGTGTGCGCGGCGGCCAGATCCGGATTCAGTTCCACCGCCCTCCGCGCCGATTCCAACGCCAACCGCACCCACTGCGGATCGCGTCCGCTCGCATTGCGCCGGGCATACGCCTCGCCCAATGCGGCGAACGCGCCTGCATTGGCCGGCTGCCGGGCGAGAACTTTCTCGAGCGACTCGATTGCGCGCTCCAGGTTCCCTTTCCGGTCGAAGCGGATCAGGTCGGCCCGCGCCTGTTGATAGAGCGCCGTCGGCGAGTCCTGCGGAGCAGGCGCCTCCCCTTGGTCCCGCATCGCCAGCCACACGGCGCCGCCCGAGAGCCCGATTGCCAGCGCGGCCAGCAGCGCCACGCGCCGCCAAGGGACCGCGCCCTTCCCAGCAGACTGAGCCAAGGGCGGCGGCTTCACCCGCGGCGGCGCGATCCTTTCCCCTGACTGCAAACGTTTCAGATCCGCCAGCAGCTCGCCTGCGTCCCGATACCGCTCCTCGGGACTCTTCGCGAGGCAGCGCCCCAGAACGGCTTGAAGATCGCCGGCCCTCGGAAGATCTGCCGGCAGATCGGACGGCGGACCGGTGAGCACTTTCCGCATGACAGCCGCTAACGTCGGGCCGGCGAACGGGCGGCTCGCCGTCAACATCTCATACAGGACAACCCCCGTCGAGAACACATCCGCTCTCGCGTCCACCGCGTCTCCGAGCACCTGCTCCGGCGGCATGTAGCCGGGAGTGCCCATCCCCACGCCCGCCTGAGTCAGCGGTTGCGCCGCGGTCAGCGTGTCCGCATCGGGCGAGATCGGCTCCAGGGGCTGGTAGAGCTTGGCCAACCCGAAGTCCAGCACTTTCAGATAGCCGTCGCCGGAGACCATCAGGTTTCCCGGCTTGATGTCGCGGTGGATGATGTTGGCCCGGTGCGCCTTCGAAAGCGCCTCGGCAATCGCGATGGCCAATTCGATCGCGCGATCCACCGGGACGGGCCCCTCATCGATCAGGTCCGCCAGAGACTTGCCGCGAACCAACTCCATTGCGATGTAATCGAGCCCGTCCCGCCGGTCGATCTCGTAAATCGTCACAATCCCCGGATGGTTCAACGCCGAAGCCGCTTTGGCCTCGCGAATGAAGCGTTCGCGCCGGACCGGATCCCCCACCGTATCCTGCCGGAGGAACTTCAGCGCGACTTCACGATCCAGCCGGGTGTCCAGCGCTTTCCAGACCTCGCCCATGCCGCCGGAGCCAAGCGGCTCCGACAGTTTGTAAGGCCCGATCAGCGATCCGGCTTCTATCATGAGTATCCCATGGGCGGGCGAGTTGATTGTTCATGATAGGGGTTCTTCAGCCACTCAGGCAAGCCCGGCCGGTTTTGACTGCCGCTTCCACGGCCGCCCAAGCGCATGAGGGCCGCTGGGTACGAATCGGACGAAACGGCGCCCTCCGTGGCGCCGGACTCAGCTCTGCGCCGGCGGAGCCAACGGCGCGCGAGCCGCGGCTTTTACTCTTTCGGGGTGCTTCTTCACCAGCGTCCGCGGATCCAACAGGTGCATCGGCCGGAAGCTCTTGCTTGACCACTTACACCCATCCTCGAACTGCAGTCCCACGAAGTATCCGATCTCTCGAAAATGGCAGTATCTGACGATTCCGGTGAATTCGCCTTTGGGATAGTTGATGGTGACCTCGACTCCCAACGGAATCTGCAGGTCCACCTGGACGCAGGCACCTGACAACGAGATGTCCTCCAGGTTGGCGACGGCTCGGCGCGACTTGCCGCCCGGGTCCTTCCATCGAACCTCGACCAGATCAGCGCATAACATGCGGGGTTCGGTTCGCCGTTCAAACATACGCTCTCACTATCGGCAATTCGCCCAGTTCATCCACAGATGAGGAGTGGGGAAATATGCCCTAGCCCTCCTAAGATAGAAGCCTGACGCAGAGCAGAGTCTGGCAGGTAAGTGTCTCCCATCGTACCCTGAAGCGGACCGTATCGCGCAACTATCTCCTGCCGCACATTACAATTTATCCGCAAGTGATTGCTGTCGAATGAATTCCTCACGCGTCATCAAGTCCAACGAAGACCTGGCATGGTCCACCGCCAGCACTCCGTCCAGGTGATCCATCTCGTGCTGGATCAGCTCCGAGAGCGCGCCCTCGGCATGGAGTTGCCGCCACTCGCCGCCCCGGTCCTGGTACCTGAGCCCCACCCGCTGGTGGCGCTGGAGCCTGACCATCAGCGAGGGGAAGGAAAAACAGTCGTCCATCAGCTCGAACATCTCCCGGCTTCGCTCCGTATACTCGGGGTTGATCAGTTCATAACGAACGCCGTCGACGCGCAGGAAGATCACGCGGACGGCCTCGCCGATCTGGATCGCGCTGATCCCGCGGCCGAAGCCATGCGAGGAGCGAAAGCCGTCCAGAGTCTCCTCGAGATCCGCCAGAACCTCGCCTGCCCGGGCCGCCTCAATCGGGCTCGAAACAATTCGGAGAGCCGGGTCGCCGAGTTGGAGAATCCGCCGCACCGCCATACGCACATGGTAACGGCTTCCGGCGGCGCGGTAAGCTGATGCTGATGCGTATCCATGCTCAGGCGCCCTGCCGCGTCGATCTCGCTGGCGGCACACTCGATATCTGGCCGCTCTACCTCTACCACCGCGAGCCCGTGACGCTGAACTTCGCGGTTTCGATCCTGACGGGCTGCCGGCTTGAGTCCCACCCGGGGCGCGCCATCGTGCTGCGGTCGCAGGACCAGGGCATCGAAGAGCGCTTCGAAAGCATCGAGCAACTCGAATCCGCGGCCAGATACCGTCATCCGCTGGCCGCGCAGGTGGTTCGCTACTTTCGACCTCAAACGGGCCTTGTCGTGGAAACCAGTTCGGAGTCGCCGGCCGGAGCCGGCATCAGCGGCAGTTCCGCGATGCTCATCGCCACAGTGAGCGCGTTCAACAGGTTCATGCAAACTCGCCACACCATTGAGCGGATCCGCGAAATCGCTCAGAACATCGAGGCGCGCGTTGTCGGCGTACCCACCGGATGCCAGGACTACTACCCCGCCATGTACGGCGGCGTCAGCGCGATCGAACTCACGCCTTCAGGCATCCGCCGGATTGCGCTGCCGGTCGACATCGCGGAGTTGAACCGCCGCTTCGTGCTGGCCTATACAGGCGCGCCGCGCAACTCCGGCATCAACAACTGGGAGGTCACCAAAGCGCACATCGACGGCGACCGCAAGGTCCACAGGAACTTCGCGAAGATTGCCGCCATCTCCGCTGCGATGCGACGCGCCCTGGAGCGCTCGGATTGGACCGAAACCGCGAAGCTGCTGCGCCAGGAATGGTCCCATCGGAGGACCAACGCCCCGGGCATCACCACGCCCATGATCGACCGGCTGATGGAAGCGGCCCGCGCGGCCGGCGCGCGCGCCGGCAAAGTCTGCGGCGCCGGGGGAGGAGGCTGCGTCGTCTTCCTGTCCGATCCCGCCGCGCGCGACCGGGTCGAGGCCGCGGTGCGTGGCGCCGGAGCCCAAGTCCTGCCCGTGACCGTTGCGGCCAAGGGAGTCCGCATCAGGGCGGAGGCCTGATGAAGGCTCCGGAGCCGGCGCCCTCGACCTCCGATCAGCCCGTAGCGGGCTCGCGCCACTTCGGACTGCTGCTCCGCGCGATTCTATTCGTCCTGTTCGTGCGGTTTTTCGGATCGCTTATCGCACAGATCCTCTACGACACGATCGGCTATTTTCCCGCGGCCGCCTTGAGCTTCTTTCTCGCCGCCACCGTCGCCAGCGCCTTCGTCGTCCGGACCTTCGAGCGCGGCAGGCTCGAAGACATCGGCATGGGTTGGACAGCCGACTCCAGAAGGCATTTGATTCATGGAACCCTCGCCGGGATGGCCGCCGCCGTTCTCGTCCTCGCAGTACCTCTCGCCACCGGACTCGCCGCCCTCGAACCGGCCCCCGACTGGTCCTACAAGCCCGGGCGGCTGCTGTTCACGAGCATCCTGCTCCTGTTTGGCGTGGTGGGCGAGGAGATGATGTTCCGCGGTTACGCTTTCCAGATTCTGATGCGGGAGTACAAACCGGCTGCGGTCATCGCCGGCTTCTCGATCCTGTTTGCCTGGGCCCATGCCAGCAACCCGAACGCCAGCCGTCTGGGCCTCATGAACACCGGCCTCTGGGGCCTCCTGCTGGGCTACGCCTTCTACCGCGCCCGCGACCTATGGCTGCCGATCGGTTTACACTTTGGATGGAACTGGGTTTTGCCCTTGGTGGGCGTGAACCTGAGCGGATTCGAGATGTCGCTGTCCGGCTACCATCTTGTCTGGCGCTCCCGGGAAATCTGGAGCGGCGGAGCCTACGGCCCCGAAGCGAGCATCTTAACCAGTGTGGCGGCGCTCCTGCTGGGGGCGTGGCTCTACCGGGCCCGGTTCACCCCGCAGGCGGCCCCGCTGGTGGAGGCGACGAATGAACGCGGCGGCGATCCTTCTGATTCTCGTCCTGCCCGGACTGGCCTCAATGGCTCAGACGGGAAAGGCTGACAAACCACGCGACCTCACCGACGAGGAGCGCATCGAGTTGATCCGCGGCCTGAACGCGGAGTTCGCCAAGGTCAAGGTCTTCCTGCCCCGCTCCAAGAAAGCCCTCAAGTTCAACGCCGACGGCAGCTACGACAAGGCCGATTGGGCCGAGACCGGCCGCGACTTCGGCCCCGTCGCGCGCGTCGGCGACGAGGTCCAGATCACCAAGGTCGAGATCGAAGACGACCGCATCACCTTTCAGATCAACGGCGGCTTCAATCCGCGGGGCAAGTGGTATGAGCGGATCGAGGGCGGCGTAGGCTCGGGTTCGAGGACCGCTCCCATTTCCCGCGATCTCACGCGTACTGCGGGCACCACGGTCTCCCTCGTTTTTCCCTCGAAGATGAAGTTCCTCCCGCCCGCCGAAATCAAGAAGCTCCTCTCTCCGATCCTCGACTTCAGCCGCCGCAGCGCCACGGAAAGCTACTTTGACTCCCTGCCCCCCGAGATCCAGGAGGCGATCAAGGCCAAACGCGCGGAGATCGGCATGAATA
>CAYWST010000038.1:0-23280 GCA_964461075.1 uncultured Solibacteraceae bacterium
CAAAAGTAACACGGCGAGGTTATTCTTACAAGTTATTTGCGCTACACTACACTAGGTATGACGAGCGAAACCGCCTGCTGGTTAGAAGAATCTTATGAAAGGGCTGTTTTGAGGTCTGTAAACAGGCGGCGGGCGTTTTGAGCCTCCGTCTCCGTCGCCTGCCGTTTGAGAGACTTCCCGAGAAACCAGGGTCTTCCGTCGAGTTCGACCAGCGCCGCGAAACCTGAGTCCACCAGCAATCCCGGCCCTCCAACCCCACCGAACCCCCCTTGCCGGCGCTCCACCAGGACCGCACAGCCGTCCCGCTCGAACACGAAGTGGGATTGAATCTCCGCCAGCGGCAGAATCCGGATTCCGAGAGCGGCGATCCGCTCGAGCCGGGCAAGAATCTCCTGAGTCAAACAAGTCCTCCCAGCCTACATTTTGTAGCGGCCGAGGTCCTCGTCGTTCAGCCCTTCGAGCCAGCGGCGCAGTTCCTCGTTGCTCACCTTGTCGCTGACGTTCTGCGCGGCCTTGGAGGTCTTCAGCACCGTCTCCTCCACGTAGATGGGGCAATCGAGTCGCAGGGCCAGCGCCAGCGCGTCGCTGGGACGGGAATCGATGCTGATCACCTCGCCGTCCTTTTCCATCCAGATGACGGCGTAGAAGGTATCCTCCTTCAGTTCGCTGACGACGACCTTCTCCACTCGCGCGTCGAGCCCGAACAGGAGGTTCTTGATCAGGTCGTGGGTCATCGGCCGGGGGGTTGTGACCTTCTCGATCTCCAGCGCGATCGCGTTGGCTTCGTAGATCCCGACCCAGATCGGCAGGATCTGGCCGCCCGCGGTGTCCCTGAGGATGACGATCGGCATGTTTGTCACCGGATCCATCATCAGGCCCCTGATCTTCATTTCAACTTCCATGTCTGATCCTCCGGCGCCGTCCAGGCGCGGTCAATTGGCCGCAGTAGCGGGAACCGCCTCGCCGGCAAGCGAGTTCGGGCCCGCTCTCGTCACGCGGACTTGCACATACTGCCCGATCATACTCTCCCTCGCCGGTACGCCGTTGTCCAGCGCTCCCGGAACCACGAAGTTCAGCACCCGGTTCTGGGAAGTCCGGCCGATCCACTGTCCGGTACGGCTGTTGTAGCCCTCGACCAGAGCTTCCTCGACGGCGCCGACGAGCAGCGAGTTGCGCCGCATTTGAATCTGCCGCTGTTTTTCCTGAAGGATCGACAGCCGGCGGCTTTTCTCGTCTTCCGGGATGTGATCGCCGAAGGCCAGTGCCGCTGTGTTCGGCCGCGGCGAATACTTGAAACTGAAGACGCTGTCGTACTCCACGTCGTCAAGCAGCCGGAGAGTCTGTTCAAAATCCTGTTCGGTTTCTCCGGGGAAGCCGACGATGATGTCAGTGGATATCGAGATGCGGCGCGGCGAGGCCTTGAGCCATTCGATCCGCCGCATGTAATCGTCGCGGCTGTAGAGCCGGTCCATCGCTTCCAGCACGCGAGTCGAACCCGACTGAACAGGCAAGTGGACCTGGTTGCACACGGCGGGGGTCCGGTCGATCGCTTCCACGATGTCGCGGCCGAAGTCGCGCGGGTGCGACGTCGTAAACCGCACACGGCGAATCCCCGGAATCTGCCCGACCGCCTCGAGGAGCCGGGAGAACGTCCATGAGGAATCGAGTGGATCCCGGTAGCTGTTCACGTTCTGGCCGAGCAGTTGGATTTCGGTGTAGCCGGAGCCGGCAAGGCGCCGCGCCTCTTCGAGCACGCCGGCCGCGGGCCTGGACCGCTCGCGCCCTCGCGTGAAGGGAACCACGCAGTAGGCGCAGTTCTTGTCGCAGCCCTCGATGATCGTGATGTATGCGCGGTGTGGATTGTCCCGACGCGTCAAGGGGGTCTCGAAGGTGTCGCTGGTGTCCAGGCTCAGCCCGGTGACGCGCTTTTCGCCGCCGCGGAGCTGCACCAGCAGTTCCGGCAGCCTGTTATAGCTGGCCGATCCCACGACGAGGCTGACGTGGGGCGCCCGGTCGAAGATCCGCTCTCCCTCCTGCTGCGCCACACAGCCGAGGACGCCGAACACGCGGCCGTTTCCGCCGTTCCGGCCGCGCGGCTTGAGCTCCTGCAATCTTTGAAAGACCTTCTGCTCGGCCTTGTCGCGGATGCTGCAGGTGTTGTAGAGGACGAGGTCGGCTTCATCGGGTGTGACCACCTGTTCCATCCCGCGCGACTCCAGAGCGCCCACGACTTTCTCGGAATCGTGGACGTTCATCTGGCAGCCAAAGGTCTCGATGTAGAAGCGCTTCATACCCAGGGACTAATTCTCATTATAGGTCGCGCTAAAGCCCGACACCGCGCCTGCCGATAATCAAGCATGAGCCGCGCCAGGCTTCTGCTATCCGCCATCTGCATTGCGGCTCTCTGTCTTCCGGCACAGGAAGCCCTCCGGAAAACCTATGTGCTGGACCCAAACGGCAACCGCCAGGAATGGAGTACGGCCAGGGCCGGCGACGCCTCTCGAACCGAAACCGTCTCCAATCTGAACGGATCGAGAGTGCCGCTGGAACAGACCGAAGAGAAAGTGCTCGAAAAAGCCGATGGCCGTCTGGTGGTCGAAAGAATCATCCGGCGGCGGACTCCGGACGGGCAGGCTCTTCCCCCGGAAAAGGTGCGAGTCGAGAGTCTCACCGGCGCCGACGGTTCGGTGACGGAAACCAGGACGACCTATCGCGGCGATTTGAACGGGGCCCTGACGCCGGCGGAACGCTCGGTCAGCCGGAGCGTCAAGAGCGGCGAGCAGACGCGGACGGAGACGGTGATTGAACGCGCTTCGCTGAATGGCTCTTTCGCCATTGTGGAGCGGCGCGACGCCGCCACTCAGGCGCGGGAGAACCAGACGGAGACCAACGTCGTGGTCTACCGCGTGGATCAGAACGGCCGGATGGCCGAGGCCGTCAGGCAAACGACCCGGGCGAGCGTCGTCAATGGGGTTCCCACCGAACAGTCGGACGAGTACGAGAGCGCCAGCACCGGCCAGATGCGGTTGAGCAAACAGACCGTGACACGCACGTTGAAGAGTCCCGACGGCGCGGAGCGGCGCGAGATCGACGTCTTCGGGCCCGCCGCTCCCGGGCGCCCCATGGTGGACGGCAAGCTTGAACTGCGGGAACGGCAGATCGTCGATCGAACCGCCACGAACGGGCAGGTGGTTGAGCGCTTCTCCGTCCAACGCCCCGCGCTCGACGACGCCCGCAGGCTCACCAAGCCGCAGTTGGTCAGCGAGACCATCTGCGAAGGCAAGTGCAAGTAGCCTACGCGCCGAATACGGCCCTCACCATGGCGTCGAATTGGACGGCGAGGGAGCGCCCCGGATCGTTTTTGAGTTTTTCCAGATACGCGTCGCGCAGCGATGTGTAATACCACTGCTGCTCGGGCCGCCCGCGCTTGAAACGCTTCCAGCAGGCCTCGCCGCACAACGCCAGAGCCGAACCGATGCTCGAAATATTGTCGATCTTATCGGCCAAGGTGACCAGCAGCGCCTCCTCGTCCCGGGCCGAAATGATCCGCTCAAGCGTGTGCCTCTTGCGCGCCTCCCACCCCCAAAGCTTGTCCGGTTCCGTGGCGAATTCGACGAGTTGGGCGACGCGCTCGCCAAACCGCGAGGCGATGTCCTCCCGTCCGTATCGCGTATCTTCAATGACGTCGTGCAGCGCGGCTGCGGCAGCGACATGGTCGGCGCACCCAGCCTCCAACAGGATGCGCGCGGCCGAGAGCGGATGCAGCACATAGGGCATGCCGGCGCCCTTCCGCGTCTGCCCGCGGTGAGCTTCAACTGCGAAGTCGATCGCCCTGCAAATCAGCGAATCATGCCCCATGCCTGAAGAACCCAGTACACCGCCGGAACCGAAAACAGGCTTGAATCGACGCGATCCAGCCATCCGCCATGCCCGGGCAGCAACGTCCCGCTATCCTTGACGCCCGCTCCCCGCTTCATGGCGGACTCCGCAAGGTCCCCCACCTGCCCCGCGACATTGGCAAGGACGCAAAGCAGCGCCCCCTTCCACGCCGGCAAGGCGGGGAATTGCCATGCCAGGAAAACGAGCCCCACGGCCGTGCTCGCCGCAACGCTGGACGCCGCCCCTTCCCACGTCTTATTCGGGCTGATCTCCGGCGCCATCCTGTGGCTTCCGAACGCCCGCCCCCCGTAATAGGCGAATGTGTCGCCGACCCAGTTCACGGCGACGGCAAACAGAAGCCACCAAGGGCTGGCCGCCCGCAATTCCACCGCCGCCCGCCAGGGACCGAACGTGTACACGACCCCAAGAACCACCGCCGCGGTTAGCGGCAGGACCGCTTCCAGCGGCCCGCGCCAAGTGAAGTAGACGAGAAGAACCAGAGCGGTGACGACGACGAGCATCCAGAGTTGCGAAGGCAGGATGAGCAACAGCAGGCCCGAGACAAAAGCCGGGATGAACCGGCGCGGATCGGGGAACTGCGGGTATGTCGCCGCCGCGATTCCTAAATACTCCCAGAGGCAGAAACAGGCCACCGCCGCCAGCGAAACCAGAAAGACGCCCGGCGGCGCCAGAGCCACCAGCCAAAAGAATGTCGGGGTCAGGACGAGCCCGGTCGCGAGCCGTTTCATCGCGCCGGCAACCAGAGGCTTTCGTCCACAGGCTCCCGGCGGGAGTGTCCTTCAGCGGCCGCCGGCTCCACCGCCCCGAACCTCCTGTTCCGCTTCTGGTATTCCCCAATCGCTCTCAACAGCTCCACCCGGTCGAAGTCAGGCCATAGCGTCCCTGTCACATACAGTTCCGAGTAGGCGATCTGCCAGAGGAGAAAGTTGCTGATCCTCATCTCTCCGCTGGTCCGGATCAGCAAATCGGGCTCCGGCTGCCCGCCCGTATAGAGGTGAGCCGAGAGCCTGTTCTCGTCGATTTCAAGCTCCTCCAGTCCTCCCGAGGCTCTCGCCTCGGCGAGGATTGAGTTGATCGCGTCCACGATCTCCGCGCGCCCCCCGTAATTGATGGCCAGATTGAGGGTCATGGCCGTGTTGCGCGCCGTCAACGACTCAGCCTCGCTCAGCAGATCCCGCACGCGAGGCTCCAGCGCCCCGAGCCTCCCGATGGCGCGAAAACGAATCCCATTGGCCAGCAGCCGGGGCACCTCTCGCTTCAGGTAGTACTGCAGCAGCCGCCATAGGGTCTCCACCTCGACCCTGGGCCGCTTCCAGTTTTCCACCGAAAACGCATAGAGAGTCAGCACCTCAACGCCCAACTGCGCGCACGTCTCGACACACATCTGGACCGGTTCAACGCCCGCCTTGTGCCCCGCCACGCGCGGCAGACTCCGGCTCCTGGCCCAGCGCCCGTTGCCATCCATGATGATGCCGATGTGCGCCGGGATTCGGGCCGGGTCGAGCGAATCGGCCAGTTCAAATTCGGGAGTGCCCCGGGTGAGCTGGTTCAGCAGTGCTCTCATGTTGCGGAAGCCAACTTTTCATCCTACCGCACGGTGGAGATCAGCCCTTGGGTAGGCCCATGAAAAAAGAGGCGTAAGTACGTTTTTGTATTGCAATCGAAGTTTTTTCGTAACATATTTGAAACAGAGGAGGTGACTGCGATGCTTTGGGTCATGCCCCTGCTGGCTATAGCCCTCGACGCCTCTGGCGCCGACACTGTTCGTATCGGCGTTTTCCTCCAAGCTCCTGAGAGTGCGTCGGAGGAAATTCTCACTCCCGCGCGCACCGAGGTGGAGCGGTTGATCGAGCGCCCCGGAACGGAGATTGTCTGGAGAGGGGAAATATCGGGCCGGGAGACCTTCCACCGGGTTTTGGTCATCCGCCTGAGGGGCGACTGTTCGGCGGGACTGGATGCGAACTGCCTTCCCCCCTCGACGCTCGGAAGCACTCACATCAGCGACGGGAAGGTGCAGCCGTTTATCGACATCTCATGCGGCCAGGTCTCGGCCGCGCTCTCGCGGCAATGGAAGTGGCCGGGCGGCAGGATTCCCGCCGACGTGTTTGGCCGGGCGTTGGCGCGGGTTGCGGCGCATGAGATCTTTCACGCTCTGACTGAGAGCGCCGACCACGACGAGGCCGGCTTGATGAAGCCTGCCTTCGACCGGTTCGATCTCTGCGGGAGAAAGCTCGAGCTCATGCCCGCTTCAATGATGAGGCTGGACCGCGCGCTGGGCATCGGCGTCAAACCAGCCGATTAGGATCGCAACACCCCCCGTGATTCCGGTAGAATCAGGCCCGGAGGTGATTCTTGAGCATCCATCCGGGCATCAACATGGAGTTTATCCGCTGTGAGGATAAGCCGTTCGAGGCGGGTCTGGCCAGGGCGCGCGCGCTCGGTTTCGATTGGGTGGAACCGATGGTTCACAACGGCAGGGAACTCCTGAGCGAAGCAGGGTACTTCCATTCCTGGTCGATGGATAACGAGCCGTTGGAGATGAAAGATCTGCTCGCCCGCTACGGCGTAAAGGCTTCGGCGCTGAGCGCGCACATTCCCCTGATGCGGCCTGAAATCAGCGTTCCGTATCTGGAGAAGGCAATCCGCCTGGCGGCGGCGGTCGGCGCCCCGGTGGTGAACACCGACGAAGGGATCAGGCCCGATTGGCTTGACGACGAGGAGTGCTTTCAGGTGATGAGATACACATTGAAGAAAGCGCTGCAGGTCGCCGAGCGATACGGCATCGTGATCGGAATCGAGCCACATCAGAGCATCACGAAGAAGACGGAAGGCCTGCTGCGGGTGGCGACGCTGGTGAAGTCGCCGATGCTCAGAATCAACTACGATACGGGCAACGCCTTCCTGGGCGGAGAAGATCCGTATGCAGGACTGGAGGCGAGCCTGCCGCTGCTGGCTCACATTCACGCCAAGGATATTTCGATCATGCAGGCGGAAGAGGAGAAGGGCAAGGTGACGGGAACTCCGGTGGGATGCGCCTGCGGAGAAGGCGTCATTGACTGGGCCCGGGTCGTAGGCATCCTGCGGAAGGCGGGGTGGTCGGGAGTGCTTTCGGTTGAGTGCGGGACCCCGGCGCAGGCGGCGGCGAGCCTGGCGCATCTGAACTCCCTGTTGAATTATTAGCGGAACCAACTGCGGTCGCGGTGCGTTCTATGAGCATGCCGATGCTCGGGCCTCTGCTATGCCTCGTGGCGGCCCATCCGGACGCCCTGGTGATCATGTCGAAAATGGCGGCCAACGTCGAGCGGCAGGTGGAGGAACGACGGCTGTACGTGTACCAACAGACGGTTCGCGCCACCCTGAGCCGCGGGAACGGAAATGTGTCGCGGCGGGAGAAGCGCCAGTACACTGTCGCGCCCACACCGGTAGGAACGGACAAGAAGATGACCGCGTTTGAAGGCGTGTACAGCAAGGGCGGCAAGGAACTCCTCCCGTACTCCGAACCTGGATTCAAGTACAAGGATTCCGACATCGACGGGGAACTCATTGACCACCTGATCGACGACCTCGCCAATGACAAGAATGCCAAGGACGGCATCCCGCCTTCGCTGTTCCCCATCCGGACGCGGGAGTTGCCGCACTACAAGTACACCTACCGGGGAGAGATTCTGCACAAGGGACGCCGGGCCTTCAAGATCGGCTTCGAACCCGTGAAGAAGAAAGAGCGCAGCTATGGAATCGGGGACGAGGATCACGAGGACCATGAAATGCGACCCTGGAAGGGCGAGGCCTGGGTGGACGCCGAGGAATACCAACCGCTCCGGATCGCGACCGACATGGCCTATGGCATTCCATGGGGCGTTCGCGTCTTTCTCGGGATCAACCTTCGGCAAACGGGGTTTTCCGTCACATATGAACGTGTCGCGGAGAACGTCTGGTTTCCGGCGACCTATGGAACGGAGTTCAAAGTGACGGTTTTCTGGGGCTACAAGAGGACGATCTCGCTTTCGATGGAGTCGGGCGACTTCCGCCGGACGGACGTAAAGTCGCAGATTAAATTCGATTCGCAATAGAAGCGGGGATCACAAAACCGGACTTTCAGACGATAAAGTCTGAGTAGGCCGTCCGTCATGACATCGTATTTCATCGCGGCCCTCCTGGCCGCTTCCACATCGATCCAGGCCGATGAGCCTCTTCGAATCGGCATCCGCCTTCAGACGCCGAGTCAAATGCCGCAGTCGCTTATCAAAGCGCTGAGGCGGGAGACCGAACGGCACTGGAGGTTTCCGGGTCTGAAGCTGCATTGGCACGATGTGAAGAGACCCTGCGACGGCATGGACCACCGCTTGGTGGTCGTGGAGCTGCGCGGCGGGTGCAGCCTGCACAGGTTCCCGGGCGAGCAACCGGCGAGGCCGCTTGGATACACCCATGTCAGCGATGGCCGTGTGCTGCCGTTCATCGAGATCGACTGCGCGGCGGTCGCCGCTTCGGTTTCGCGGGTCACGCCGGAATCGGCGGCGTTCCTCAACACGGACGTGTACGCCCGAGCCCTGGCGGCCGTCCTGACGCATGAGATGATTCATGCGTTGACGGAATCGAAGACGCATTTCGAAGCCGGCGTGATGCAGCCACAGTTAACGCCAAGGGACTTGACCGGGCCGGATCTCTCCATCGCGCCGGAAACGATTGACGAGTTGGAAGAAGCGCTGGGTGTCAATCTGGCGTCGAGCGCTTCGCATTGAGCGTCAACTGAACCAACCGGCGATCAGGGAAGCCGCTCCAAGAAAGGATCCGAAGGGCAGTTCCTCTTCAGAGGCCTTTTTGCGCCGAATGAGGATCCAAGCCCCGCCGAGGATCGCCCCGGAAACCGAGGCGAGCAGGACGGCCGACATGGCAGTTTCGAGCCCCAGGAAGGCGCCCATGGTTGCCGCCATCTTCACGTCGCCGAAGCCGAGGCCGTCCAAACCACGGAGCTTTTGATACAGCGTCGCGATCGCGTGAAACCCCGCATAGAGGATGATGGCTCCGGACATTGAGTTAACGGTCGAGGCCGCCGGCGTTCCCGTTTCGCCAAGGGCGACGAGTGGAATCAGCCCTGTTGGGAGAACCGCCAAAGGCGAGAGCATGACGCCCGCGGCCGCGCCCCAGAGAGTGAACTCGTCGGGGAGGATTCGAGTCTCGAGGTCGGAGAAGATCAACTCCACCATGACCGCGGAAAAGATGCACCATTTCACCGTCATCCACGAGTCGCCCCAACGGCCGGCGCCGGCCCAAAACAACAGGGCCGTGATGGTCTCCACCAGCGGGTAGCGAAAGGAGATTGGAATGCGGCATCCCCGGCAGCGGCCTCCGAGAATGCAGAAACTCAGGACCGGGATGTTGTCGTACCAGGCGATCTGCTTGCCGCACCTCGGGCAGCGCGAACGCGGGACCGAGATGCGCTCGTCGGCCGGCAGCCGGCTGATGCAGACATTCAGGAAGCTGCCAATCACGGCCCCCAGCCCCCCACAAAATAGTGACAGCCACAATTTCATCTCGGGGATCATCTTTTGCCCGCCACCTCCTCATACGCGGAAATTGTGGCAGTCACCATTTTCTCGAGGGTAAACTCCCGTTCCACCAGCCGGCGTCCTGCCTCGCCCAACCTGGCCGCCAGCAGTTCATCTTCAACCAGGCGGCGGACCGCCAGGCGAATCAACTCCGGCTCATTCCGATCCAAGAGCAGGCCCGTCTCTTCGTGTCTCACGACTTCCGGCAGGCCTCCCACGCGGCTTGCAACGACGGGCACGCCATGAGCCATGGCCGCCAGGGCGGCGCTGCCCAGCCCCTCGCTCCCGGTGACGTACAAGAAAATGCGCGCATGCCGCAACGAACTCAACAGGTCGCGTGTGAATTCCACCGGCACTCCGGCCTCTTCAATCAGGGCGCGTCCCTTCAGAGGGTCGCCGGAGTCAAGCGCGACGATCATCCCGTCGCGGCTTCCCGCCGGAAGGCCCGGAGGCGCCGCGTCATACACGACCCTGATCTTCTCCTCGGGGATTCCCGCAGACCGCAAGTCAGCAGCGACGGCGTGGCTCACGCTGAGAAACATCGCCGCCCGCGAGTACTTCCAACGCGACGCGACTCCCCGTCTCACCGGAAAGGCGACACGCCGGCTCACCACCAAAGGAGCCTTCGCCCAAATGGCGGCGACGGTATGGGCCGAAGCGTCATGAGCGTGCACGAGGGTCGCGGAAGCAGACCATTGCCGAAGCATCGCCGGAGACAGCACTGCGGTTTCGACTCCGGAGTTGGCGGCTTCCGCGGCCAGCGTGACGCCTTTCCTCGCCAGGAGCCGGCACTCGATCCCGCGCTTCATCAGGCCCTGCATCAGGTAAAGCGCCTGCCACTGCCCGCCGCGCATTTCGCGCCCTGCATCAAGGTGGAGTACTTGCACGCAGCTACTTCCCGCCGCCCATGAATCGCGCCTTTGCGTACTTGAGGAACGTATAGAGCGAGGCCATGTAGGCGATCGTCAGCCCTTCGATGCCGTCGCGAAAACCCATCTGAAAGAAGAACGTCCGGAAAAACGTCCACGGCGGGTCGATCAGGAGGTTCTTAACTCCCACCTTTTGCTTTCGGGCGACGATCTCCTCGGCGGCCAGCGTCGTGTACCGGTCCATCGACTTCAGGTGCTCACTGAGGCTGCCACAGGTGAAATGGAGCAGGTTCCCGCTCAATTGGCCAACCCGGCCGTCGCTGACAACGCTTTCGTGCACGTACTCGCCGACCCAACGCGCCTTTCTCCGGTCGAAGAGACGGATCTTCCTGTCAGGGTGCCAGCCGGAATACAGAATCCACTTGCCGAGGTATTGAGCCAGCCTGGGGACGGTGTACGCATCGAAAGCGGGTCCGTTCTTCTTCAACTGCCAGATCTCCGCCTCGAGGTCCTCGCTCAATGCTTCATCGGCGTCGATGGAAAGCACCCAGTCATGCGCCGCCTGATCGCTTGCATAGTTCTTTTGGCCGGCGTAGCCGCGCCAGTTGGCTTCAAGAACCCTCGCCCCGAACTTGCCGGCAATCTCCACGGTGCGGTCGGTCGAGCCCGAGTCGACCACGAGGATTTCGTCGCAGCAACGCAGGCTCTCGATCGCGCGAGGCAGGTTTCGCTCCTCGTTGTACGTGATGATAGTGGCGGAGATTTTCATGGACCGCGGCCTGCCGCAAGGGTCAGACCAGGCTCTCTCCCCCGTCATTGTACAGAACGGGAGCGGGAATGAAAGAGAGGCAGAAGACAAGAATCGTCAGCGCGAAGATGATCATCCTGCCCCGGCCGAGGCGGCCTTCATCGGCGACCATGAAGTGGCGCCTGCCCAACAGGAAGAGCACGGCCGACCAGACCCACCACGGCCAATAGACGAAACCGAGAGGAACCAGCGCCAAAACGCCGATCAGAGAGATTTTCCTGTGCTTCTCGCCCGCGACCGCATACACCAGATGCCCGCCGTCGAGTTGCCCCACCGGGAGAAGGTTGAGCGCCGTGGCAAGCAGACCAACCCACGCGGCTCTTGCGACGGGGTGGAGAGAGATGTCTTCGGCCGCAACACCAGGAAAGAGCCATAGTTCGAGGAGACGCATCAGCAGCGGGGTACCGAAGGTGAGATCGCTCTGTCCGCCCAGTCCGGGCACGGCACGGGAGAGCGCGAGGCCGACTGCCAGGGCTGGGATGAGGAAGAGGAATCCCGCCAGCGGCCCGGCGACGCCGACGTCGAACAGGCTGCGGCGGTCAGGCACCGCGCTGCGAAAACGAATGAACGCACCGAAAGTGCCGATGAAGAATGGAGAAGGCAGAAAGTATGGCGGCGAGGCGTCAATCGAATGGTAACGGCAGGCAAGGTAATGCCCGAGTTCATGAGCCGCCAGGATCGTCAGCAGCGTGAGGGCATATGGCAGCCCATCAAAGAGGACGCCAGGATTCCTCCAAACGGCCTGAAGCGCATCCCAATCCCGCTCCATGTCATAGGCGGGCAGGTTATGGTCGAAAGCGAAGCGCATTCGCGCGCCGAATGTGCATGTCGTGATCAGAGTCAGCACGCCGAGGATCCCGGCGATCAGCGGGCGGTTGCGCCGGGCCTCCACGCCACGAACCCGGGCAGTGTTGTCGTCCACGCGCAGGCTCAGTCTTTCGCGCTAATCGAGGGTCTGTAATTCCTTGCCAGGCTTGAACCGAACGGCCTTGCCGGGAGGAATCGCGACTTCCGCGCCGGTCCGTGGGTTTCTGCCGATGCCCGTTTTCCGGGGGCGCACCGTGAAAATCCCGAAGCCGCGGAGCTCGATGCGGTCTCCACTGGCCAAGGCACGTTTCATCGATTCAAAGACAGTCTCAACAGCCATTTCGGCTTTGGTCTTGGTGATTCCAGTTCGATTCACTACTTCGTTCACTATGTCCAGTTTGATCAAAGTCGCCTCCTAGAGCCCCAGAACAGGCGCGTTCGTGAAAGTTAATGATAGGATTGGAGTTATTACCTTGTCAAGCGACCTCGATCCCAATCTTTTCCGGAACGCGTGCTCGAAGTTCGCCACGGGCATCACAATCGCGACGACAACGGATGCGTCCGGGCGCCCGCATGGGCTGACTGCGAATTCGTTTTCCAGTGTCAGTCTCGAGCCTCCGTTGGTGCTCGTGTGCATCGGCACACGGTCGGCGGTACACGAGACCTTCTTCTCAGCTACAGCATTTGCAATCAATATCTTATCGGAACAGCAGCGCTGGCTTTCGGAACAATTCGCGAGCTCGGGAGCAGACCGGTTTTCGGGCGTGGAGTGGACGCCAGGACCGCTTGGATCGCCCTGGCTAGACGACTCTCTGGCTCAATTGGAATGCCGCACCTATGAGCGCCACCCCGCCGGCGATCACACGATTCTCCTGGGCCGCGTGGAGGCAGTCCGGATCGAATCGGACGGCGCTCCGCTCATCTACTTCTCCAGCTCATACCGCTCCCTGAAACTGTGACAGGCACAATTATGCGGATGCGGCTCGCGGCGGGCGGCCAGGGGGACGAGGCGCGGGGTGCACACCGGCTGCGGCCGCGATGCCAGCAACGAAATCGCTATCCCCGAAAGGCAGACCTGCGCGAGTGCAACTGCTGAGCCGGCTCTCAGTTTCGGGCTCCGCGGGAGCGGCCAGCCGCTCTCCCCATGTGGTCTTGCGGCCCTCGCGGACCCACCAATCCACTTCGACAACCTGGAGAGGATCCCTCCCGGCAAGATGCGCTCGGGCCGATGACCAGAGCCAATCCTCGGGTCTTTCGGTCAAGCCGGCCCGAACGGGATTCAACTCAACGTAACGAATCGCTTCAAACAGATGAGATTGAGATAGCGGGCAAGAGAAGAAACGGCTCTGCCACAGGTGGCCTGAGCTCTCGAGCCGCTGTTGGAACCAGCGGGCGTATCGCTGATGAGCCTGACCGAAGGCCTTGCTCAGGCCGTCGTCGGCTTCGGGGACGACAACCCAATGGACGTGGTTCGTCATCAGGCAATAGGCCAAGCGTCGAACGCGGTGCTTGACGCAGTAGTGCGCGACGAGACTCAAATAGTGAGCTCGATCGGAGTCGTTGTAAAAGATCTTCTGCTGCTGATTCCCGCGGTGAGTGACATGGTGCCAGCCACCGGGAACAACAATCCGTTTTCCGCGAGGCATCCTATCTATTGGTCGCCTGACCCTTCCTCCCCTCTCAAGAAAATTGTGCCTGTCACAATTAGAAACTGTGGCAGGCACAATTTTGAGAGGAAGGGGGGCGGGCTGCCACTACAAGGCAAAGCGAAGTCCCATGCCGCCAAGCTCGTGTTATAGACGCCGCCTGCAACCCGAACAGCCCATCCTGCTTCTTTACAGCCGAAACGAAGTCTTTGGCGAGGTCGCCGAGATCTTGCCCACACGCTACCGGATCCGCCTTTACGGCGAGAACGGCCCGGCTGGTTCGATTCTGCTCGCAAAGCGCGGAGTCGCATGGCGCGACCTCACTCACCAGGTCACACTCGAGGTAGTCGAGGAGCTCTCCGGACCGCAGATCTCTCAATTCATGCTCTATCGCGACTACTCCGCCTGGAAGGGACTTCGCGCCAGCGCATAGTTCAGGGCCTCCAACGGCGCCTCGAACTTCTGCATCCCCACATTCCCCTTGTAGCCGAGCAGCTTCGTTCCCTCCGGGGAAGTCACCCAAGCATCCACCACCATCTGCCGCGCCAGCGCGAAGAACCGAATCCCCGGATTCAGTTCGGCCGACGCATTTCGCTTGTACGCAATCCGGTCCAGCACCACGATCCGATCCGCCTCGCTCAACTTCACGAACACTCCGCCGTGCTCCCGCCGGCAATACGCGTCGAGCCACGCCAAGCCACCTTGCCACGCCTCCCTCAATTGCGGAGCGGACTCGCAAAGTAAATCGATGAACTCAGGCGCGCCCGCAATCACCCCTCCAGGCTGCGCGCCCTCGGGAGGAATGATCATGTCGGCAAGAACCCTGACCGTCTCATACTCCGCCCGTTTCAGCGCCCGCGGAATGTAGGCGCCTTTAGCCTTCACTTCAGCCGCATGCTGATGAACGTGCTGAGCCTCCGCTTGCGCGAGCGGCCCTGAGAGCGCCGCCAACCCCGCCTCTTGAAGAAACCCTCGCCGGTCCAATCGCATCACAGGTTCCCCTTCCTCATCTCTTCCGCGATGTAATCCGACGTCCGCCAAGCCAGGGCGCAAATCGTCAGTGTCGGGTTCTTGTCCGGATTGCTCACGAACGGCGCGGCATCCGCGACGAAAACGTTGCGGCAGTCGTGCGCCTGACAGTACTCATTGAGCGCCGAACTGTTCGGGTCCTTGCCCATCCGGACCGTGCCGAGCTCGTGAATGATCGTCCCGCCGACGCTGATGCCCTGCCCTTCCCGCTCCGGATTGCGCAACCCGGTTACCTGACCGCCCATTGCCTCGATGATCGCCGTGAACGTGTCGTGCATGTGCTTCACCTGCTTCAACTCATGCTCGCTCCAGGCAAAGTGAAACCGCAGAACGGGAATACCGAACCGGTCAGTCACTTCAGGATCGAGTTCACAGTACGTCTTCCCGTTCGGGATCATCTCGCCGCGCCCTGAAAGCCCGATCGAAGTTCCATAGGAGTCAACCACGGCCTTCTTGAGGGGAGCGCCATACCCCTCATGCCGGCTGCAGACGCTACCGAACGAACCCACCATCGGCATCCCGTAGCCGCCGCCGATTTCGATGTGATACCCGCGCGGAAACGGCTTCTTTTTGTCAGCCCAGAGCCACCATGGCACATAGACATGCCCGCCGGCGTAGCCGTCCGTGTCGTGTTTGGGCATCCCGGCGAGCGCCGGCACCGTTCCGTTCAACCCGTAGCCGACCGTATCGGTGAGGAAGCGTCCCACCACGCCGGATGAATTCGCCAGTCCCTGCGGATGAGACCTGGACTTCGAATTCAACAGCAGCCGCGCCGATTCGCAGGCGCTCGCAGCCACCACGACAACGCGCGCCTCGACGCGCTTCTCCTCGCGAGTCTGGGTGTCGATGTAGATGACAGCCCGCGCCTTTCCGTCCGGACCGGTTTCGATCTCGCGAGCCATCGCGTTGGTGACCAGCTTCAGCCGCCCGGTTCTCAGGGCGGGAAAGATCTGCACCTGCGAAGACGAATAGTTCGACGCAGTCACGCAGCCGCGCCCACACTGTCCGCAATAGTGACAGGCGGGCCGGCCATTCAGCGGCCGCGTCAAAATCGCCATCCGCGACGGAATACAGGGAATGTTCAGCTTCCTGCAGGAACGCTGAACCAGGTGCTCATGGACACGAATGGCGGGCGCGGGAAGGAACTTTCCGTCCGGCGCGCTGCGAATCCCTTCAGCGGTCCCGCACACGCCGATGAACTCCTCGGCTTTGTCGTAATAGGGAGCGACATCGGCGTACGAAATAGGCCAGTCGTCGCCAAGTCCGTCTCCGAACTCAGGGTGCGTCCGCGGCTGGAAATCGTAGTCGGCAAACCGCAGCGTAATGCGCCCATAGTGGTTTGTCCGCCCGCCCACAACGCGCGCCCGCGCCCAGCGGAACTTGCTGCCCTCGCCTACTGTGTAGGGTTCGCCATCGATCTCCCAGTAGCAGTTGGGCGCGCCGAAGAAACCCACGTCTTTGCGCCCGGTGTACGATTCGCCGCGCTCTCCGGCCCCGCGGTGCGGGTAATCTGCCGGAGTTTTGTGTTCCTTGAAATCGCGGGCTGGGTTGAGCGGCCCGCCAGCCTCCAGCAGCGTGACGCGGACGCCGAGGCGAGTCAGAACATGGGCCACGGTCCCGCCGCCCGCTCCGCTGCCGATCACCACGACGTCGTGGGTTTCCCTCTGCCGCCCAGCCTGCATCATAGGCAGACAGCATACCGCAAATCGTGTTGCGAATCTGACCCAAGATGGATATGATTCAGAAAAAGCATTGCGGAGGTAGAGATCTGAAACGCCGACTTTTTCTTGCCGCGACGGCCGCCGGAGCGGCCGGATGCTCGCGGGCGCGCAGCGCGGCGCCCCGCTACCGAGTCCTCACCGAATCCGAGGTCCGCACTCTCGAAGCCAGGTGCGAAGCGCACATCCCCCCCGACGACATCCCGGGCGCAAGTTGGGCCCGCGTTCCCCGTTATATCGATATTCAGTTGTCTCGCAAATTTAAGAAACTACGGCCGGACTACCGGGCGGCGCTCGCCGCGATGGAGCGATGGTCTCGCCTTCCGGACTCCCCCTCCATGACGGAACGCCTGGAACTGATGGAGAAGTCTCAAGCGCCGAAGGAGTTTTTCTCCGACGGCGGGCGGGCCGCATTCGAAATGGTCCTTGCGCACACGCAACAGGGCTTCTATGGTTCACCGAGGCACGGCGGCAACCGGGAATACATCTCGTGGACCATGCTTGGCGTCCCGCCCATGCCGGTTCGGGGCCGGGAACAGTACGAGATTGAGACGCCGGGAGGGAAAAGCTGATGCGGCTCCCTGAAGTTCATGCGGTCATCGCCGGCGCGGGCGCGGCCGGCCCCATCGTCGCCAAGGAACTCGCCTTCGCCGGCTTCAAAACGGTCCTGCTAGAAAGAGGCAAGTGGAACACGGCAGCCGACTGCAGAAAAGACGACCTCTGCAATCAGCGCTCCAGCATTCTCGGCCACCCCTTTGGTCCCGATGACGACGGCAACCCGCGCGTCATCCTGGACCGCAGCGGCCGTCAGCGGATTGTCGAGCCCTCCGGCCCCGGCTACAACAACAACGCCGCCTGCGTCGGCGGCGGCACGCTCAGCTACGGAGCCATGGCGTGGCGTTTTCATCCGAACGATTTCAAAATGCGGACTGTCTATGGCGCCAAGACTCCGCAGGCCTTTGTGAACTCGACTCTCGAAGATTGGCCGATCAGCTACGACGACCTCGAGCCCTACTACGAGCAGGCGGAATGGGAGGTCGGCGTCAGCGGCGACGATTCGACCAATCCGTTCAAAGGCGACAGGAAGAAGCCGCTGCCTATGCCGCCGCTGCCCGCCACCAAGGAGCACGAGATCCTGTGGAAGGGCGCGTTGAAGCTCGGCCTGCATCCCTTCCACATCCCGATGCTGCGCAACTCCGTCCCCTACGGCGGCCGGCCCGCGTGCATGCGGTGCCGGTGGTGCGTCGGTTTCGCTTGCGAGGTCGACGCCAAGTGCGGCACGCAAAACACCGTGCTTCCCAGGGCTCTGTCAACGGGCAATCTCGAACTCCGGACCGAATGCCATGTTCAGGAAGTGATGGTGGATGAGAAGGGCAAGGCGACCGGCATTCGTTACTTCGACCGCGAAGGCCGGCTTTGGGAGCAGCCAACGAAGATCGTCGTCGTCTCCGCAAGCGCCATCGAGAGCGCTCGCCTGCTGCTCAACTCCAAGTCCCGGCTCTTCCCGCAGGGACTCGGGAATCGCCATGACTGGGTGGGCCGGAACCTTCAAGGGCACACCTACACCGGCGCCTATGGAATCTTTCCGGAAGACACTTACGACGATCTCGGGCCCGGCGCCGGCATCGCCATCTGCGACTACAACCATGGCAACGAAGGTCTCTGCGGCGGCGCCATGCTCGCCAACGAATTCATCCGGCTGCCGATTCAGGCCGTCGGAATCCGCCCGCCCGGCGTCCCTCGCTGGGGCAAGGCCCACAAGGACTACTACCGGCAAAACTACCGCCGCATCGTTGCGGTTCAAGGCCCGACTCAAGAGATCCCCATGTTCGGGATGCGCGTCGAAGTGGACCCCACCGTCAGAGATAAGTTCGGCATTCCAGTGGCCCGGATCTCCGGATTCAAGCATCCCCATACCATCGAGATCGGCAACGCGATGGCGAAGAAGGCTGAAGAGTGGCTCAAGGCCTCCGGCGCGCACACGACATGGCTCAAGGGCGCTGGGCAAGGTATCAGCGGAGGACAACATCAGGCGGGCACTTGCAGAATGGGCGACGATCCGAAGACCAGCGTCGTCGACGCCAACCTGCGCATTCATGACACCGACAACGTCTATGTCGTCGACGGCAGCGTCCACGTCACCAACGGCGGCTTCAACCCCGTGCTGACGATCATGGCGCTGGCCTTCCGCGCCGGCAGGCACATTGCGGAGGCGCATAGGGAGGTGGCGGCATGAAGGCGGCGCTTGTCATCGGATTGCTCGTGATCGCCGGAGTTCTGATGGTTCCGGCGGGCAGCTTCATTTACGAAAGCGGCGGACCCCAGGCGTGCGCCAACTGCCACGAGATGGGCAGGCAGGTGGACCGCTGGAACGCCTCCGCCCACCGCAACGTCCCCTGCGGCAAGTGCCACGGCGACGCCTTGACGCTCGACGCTCAGTTCCACATGACCAACGCCCGAAGAGTCGCCGAGCACTGGCAGGGCGAGGTCGGAGAACAACCGCGGCTCAAGCCGCAGCACGTCTTCTCGGTTGTCGAGAGCTGCCGCGAATGCCATCAGCAGGAGTTCGCCGCCTGGTCATCGGGGCCGCACTCATCCGACTACTCCAGGATCTTCCTCGATGAGAAGCACAACCGAACGCGGCATCTGATGGACGATTGCCTCCGCTGCCATGGGGCTCATTTCGACGGTGCGGTGAGAGACGTCGTCACTCCGGTCAACAACAAAGGGCCCTGGAAACTCGTGCGCGAAGACCTCCGCGGCAAGCCGGTCGTCCCATGCCTCTCATGCCATGCGGTTCACCGTCCGGGTACGGTTCTTGAAGAGCGAAAGCTCGAGTCCAGAACCCTTGGGAAGCGCCAGGAAAAGCATCGCCCCGGGCTCGCCTTCTATGACCGCCGCGCCATGGAGTCTGTCCCCGTCGACCTGCTGCCGATTCCCAAGGTGGCTGACAACGGACGATTACTGAAGATGAGCAATGACCCGCGGCAGGCGCTCTGCTACCAGTGCCACGCGCCCCTTGCCACGCGCCAGGTGGCGTCCGGCGACGACCGCACCCCGAAGGGCGTCCACGAGGGGCTCTCGTGCCTCGCCTGCCACGACAAGCACCGGCAGACCACTCGCGCATCGTGCTCGAACTGCCATCCGCGGCTCTCCAACTGCGGCCGGGACGTGGAGACCATGGACACCACCTTCGCCAACCAGAAGAGCGCCCACAACGTCCACTGGGTCACTTGCGCGGATTGCCACCCGAAGGGCGTACCCGCGAAGAAGCGTGCCGTTTCTTTAAGCGATTAGGCTTCAGAACGGATACAGCGAAATCGACTCCGGAGCGGAGGCTTCCGCGCCTGCCGCGACTGCGGCAGGTTCGCCCTCGCCGGAGATCTGCCGGCAGAAGATGCCCGTCTCTCCGAGGAAGACCTCGTACTCCGCCGGCCGCTGCAGAGAGCCCTGAATCAAAGCTTCCGAAAGCGGATCCTCGATGTACTTCTGCAGGGCCCGCCGCAGCGGACGCGCGCCATAGCTGCGGTCCGAAAGCGTCTTGTCCATGATGTACTTCGAGGCCTCGGCCGTGAGCCGGATCTTGATCTGCTTGGCGGCGAGATTCGCGTTCACCTGGGAAACCAGCAGGTCGATGATCCGGAGGAGGTCGTCGTCGGTCAACGAAGTGAACAGGATCACCTCATCCAGGCGATTCAGGAACTCAGGATTGAAGTTTCGCTTGACCTCGCTGTTCACCATCTCCTCGACCTTTTCGGGGATGCCCGAATGGCTCTGGGCGGCGAATCCGAGGTGGCCCTTCTTGTCGAGGAAGCGCGCGCCGAGGTTCGACGTCATGATGATGATGGAGTTCTTGAAGTCCACCGTGTTGCCGAGACCGTCGGTCAACTGGCCGTCCTCGAAGACCTGCAGGAGGATGTTGTAAACGTCGGGGTGGGCCTTCTCGATCTCGTCGAGCAGGATGATCGAATAGGGGTTCCGTTTGACCCGCTCGGTCAACTGGCCGCCTTCTTCGTAGCCGACATAGCCCGGAGGCGAACCGATCAACTTCGAAACGGAGTGCTTCTCCATGAACTCGCTCATGTCGAAGCGGACCAGCGACTTCTCGCTGCCGAAGAGGAACTCGGCCAGCGCGCGGGCGACTTCCGTTTTGCCCACGCCGGTCGGCCCAAGGAACAGGAACGACCCGGCCGGGCGTTTGGGCGACTTCAATCCAGCGCGCGAGCGGCGGATGGCCCGCGCCAGCGCCGAGATCGCCTTGTCCTGGCTGATGACCCGCTTATGCAGCTCCTCCTCAATCCTCAGCAGCTTGGAAGCCTCTTCTTCCTTGATGGAGGTCATCGGCACGCCGGTCCAGCGGGCGACGACCTCCTCGATGTCGTCCTTGGTCACAACGCCCGTGGAAGAGTCGTCGAGCTTGTACTTCTCGCGGAGCTGCTTGAGAGTCTCCCGCTCCTTGCGTTCCTCGTCGGAGTAGAAGCGAGCCTTCTCGAACTCGTGGTTGGCGATGGCGGTCTCCATCCGGTGGAGGATGAACTTCAACCGCTTCTGCACGTCGCTGATCTCCGGCGGCAGCGTGGTCTGGCGAAGCTTGACGCGGGCGCCGGCTTCGTCGATCAGGTCGATCGCCTTGTCGGGCAGGTAGCGGTCGGGAATGAATCGCGAGGAGGAAAAAACGGAGGCCTCGATCGCGTCGTCCGTGTAGGCGACGGCGTGGAACTTTTCGTACCGCTCCTTGATGCCGAACAGGATCTGGCAGGCGTCCTTCTCGGTGGGCGGCGGGACTTTCACGGCCTGAAACCGGCGTTCGAGCGAACGGTCCTTCTCGATCGACTTCCTGAATTCGCCCGGCGTCGTGGCGCCGATGCACTGAATTTCACCCCTCGAAAGGGCCGGCTTGAGGATATTGGCGGCGTCGAGCGAACCCTCGGCGGAACCCGCGCCCACCAGAGTGTGCAACTCGTCGATGAAGATGATGGCGTTCTGGTTGTCCATCAGCTCCTTCATGATCGTCTTGAGCCGCTCTTCGAACTGCCCGCGGTATTTGGTGCCTGCCACAATTAAGCTGAGGTCGAGGGCGAGGATGCGCTTGTCGGCGAGGAAGCTCGGGACGTCGCCGTCGGCGATGCGCTGGGCGAGCCCTTCGACGATGGCGGTCTTGCCGACGCCGGGTTCGCCGATCAGCACCGGGTTATTCTTCGTGCGGCGGCAGAGAATCTGCACCACGCGCTCGAGTTCATAGTCCCTGCCAATCAGCGGATCGAGCGTACCCTCGGATGCCGATTGCGTCAGGTCGCGGCTGAACTCGCTCAGCAGCGAGCTCTCCTTCGGACGGGAGGTGGGGGCTTTTTCGCTTGTCGCACGGGAGATCTCCTCGCGCACGGTGGCCAGGCGCAGGCCTCGCCCGTGGAGGATCTCTGCGGCGAAACACTTATCTTCGCGCAGCAGACCCAGCAACAGGTGCTCGGTCCCGATGTGCTTGTGGCCCAGGCGCTCGGCTTCTTCGGCGGCATAGGCGAGCACCCTCTTGCACTCGGTGCTCAACGGCAGATCGACAGAAGTCGACACCTTCTCCCGAATGGTCGTCTGCGACTCGATCTGTTTGCGGATTGATTCGATGTTGGCCTGGCTCCTGAGGAACCGGTTGGCCAGAGCCTTATCTTCCCTCAGCAGCCCGAGCAGCAGGTGTTCGGTCTCGATGTACGGACTGCCGAACTGGCTTGCCTCGTAACGGGCGAAGAAGATCACTCTCCGCGCCTTTTCCGTGTAGCGTTCGAACATACTCGATATGCGCCTTTCCCGGGGTCCCGGCGCTATCTTTGACCATGGCGGACAGGGATAGCTGCTGCGAGAGCACCCAGAACCGGCTCCATCATGGAACCGGCTATTCAGCCCCAGGGCGCTCGACCAAAACGCCCTGCCTTAATTCTATGATGCGCGAAGCCCGCCGGGAGAACCCTGGATTGTGGGTGACGTAGAGAGTGGTCAGGCGGCGAGCCTCATGGACGCGCTCGATCAGCTCAATAATCCGGCCGCCCGTCCGCTCATCGAGGTTGCCGGTGGGTTCGTCGGCGAGCAGGATTCGGGGCCGCGCGGCGAGCGCGCGGGCGAGCGCGGCGCGCTGCTGTTCGCCCCCGCTGAGCTGGCCTGGCCGGTGCTGAAGGCGATTCGCAAGGCCCACTTCGTCGAGCGCCTCCCGCGCCGCTTCGGCCGCCTCCCGGCGGGAAAGGCCGCGGATCAGCAGCGGCATCATCGTATTCTCAAGGGCCGTGAATCCTTCCAGCAGCGTGCTCATCTGCCAGACAAAACCGATCTGGCGGTTGCGCGCATCCGCTTTCTCCGGCTCATCGAGCGTCGACGTGTCGACGCCGTTCAGCCATACGCGCCCCTCGCTCGGCGAGTCGAGCAGCCCCAGAAGGTAGAGTAGCGTTGTCTTCCCGGCGCCGCTCTCGCCCGTCAAAGCGACTCTCTCGCCCGCTGTCAGATCCAGGTTCATCGATTCGAACACCGTCAGCGTGGACTCACCCTGGCGATAGCGCCTGGCAAGCCCTTCGGCACGGAGGACGGTTGCAGCGGGAGAGGCCGGACTCATACGATGAAGCCGCTATGCTCGCGTTCCTTCTGCTCTCCATGGTTCCGCCCGCGGCCGCTCCAAAGGTCCAGGACCGGTTTGTTCCAGCCGATTTCGGTTCGCAGAAAATTCAGGGTTACCTCGCCGGCAGGATGCAGGCCAACCTCGCCCGGCGACTTCTGCGCATTGAGGAGGAGCAGTTGCTGGCCGGCTTCCGCAAGCGTCCCGGCAGCCACGCCTGGATCGGCGAACACATTGGCAAGTACCTCGACGCCGCCGCCAACACCTATGAGTTCACCCGCGACGAGGCGTTGCGCGAGCAGATGACCCGGATGGCCACCAGGTCGCGCGCCGTGTCGAACAGGTGCATACGAGAATACACCCAG